>JBJXGF010000173.1:0-13445 GCA_046153015.1 Acidimicrobiales bacterium
CTGCGGGGCGCCCACGCAGCCACCGACGGTGGGCGCCGCCCGCACGCGCCGCCGACCTCGTGAGTCGGTCGCGCCGGCGACTCGGCGGCGAGAGAAGCCGCCGTGCCCCCGCACATTCCGTGCTGGCGCGGGCGCCGCCTGGGTCCGGTTTCGTCACCGGAGAATCCCCAGGGGGTTTCGGGTGGAGCATGCGCTCGCTGCCAGCGCCGTGGGTGGGGGCGCGGGCGCCGCCTGGGTCCGGTTCCGTCACCGGAGAATCCCCAGGAGTTCGGTGGCGCCGAGGTCGGGCAAGAGGGCCGCGACGGCGGCCCGGCGGGTGCCGGGATAGGCGACCTTCGCTGTCACACCCCCTCGTTACGGTCAGCGGCATGGAGATCGAACCGGGTCGGTTCGCCTGCCGGTGGTGCGCCCACGTCTTCGAGCGGCGCTGCATCGCCGGGCGCAAGCCGGCTTACTGTGCGAGGAGCTGCCGGCAGCGGGCCTACGAGCAGCGGCGCCGAGAGCGGGCCGGCGCCGTCACCCCTGCGGCCGGATACCTCCCCGAGGCGGGGGTGAACGGCTTGCTCTATCACGCTCTGGCGCCCGACGCCCCGGCCGACCGCCGCCGCCTCCGCCGGACCGTCTGCGGCGCGCTGGCCCGGCCGATACCGGCGCCGTTCTTCCTGCACGGGGAGTGGACCTGTCGCACCTGCAGCAGGATCACGCAGCACCATCCCCCGGCCCGCCAGGTCGACGTGTCGAACGATTTGGCGCGCCTCACCACGCTGCTCGGCCGGTTCCGGCGGGCCCTGCGCCGCCGCCGCGCGCCGCTCGAGGCGCTCGTCGACCAGCTCCTGGCGGAAAGCCCCGTCTAGTAGGGTGCGCGCACCTTACGGAGGAGCCCCATGGTCAGCTTCGGCGTCAGCATCTTCCCCACCGACAAGTCGATCAACCCTCTCGAGCTCGCCGTCGAGGTCGAGGCCCGGGGCTTCGAGTCGTTGTGGTTCCCCGAGCACAGCCACATCCCCACCAGCCGGGTCACGCCGTGGGGCGGCAACCCCAAGGCCCCGCCGCTCCCCGAGGAGTACTGGCGCACGTACGACCAGTTCGTCGCCCTGGGGATGGCCGCCGCGGTCACGAAGACGCTGAAGTTCGGCACCGGCATCACGCTCGTGGCCCAGCGGGACCCGATCTGGCTGGCGAAGGAGGTGGCCACCGTCGACGCGCTGTCCGGCGGCCGGCTCATCTTCGGGATCGGGTACGGCTGGAACAAGGAGGAGATGGCGCACCACGGCGTGCCCTACACCAAGCGCCGGGCCATCCTGCGGGAGAACGTGCTCGCCATGAAGCAGCTCTGGACGAACGACGAGGCGGAGTTCCATGGCGAGCACGTGGCGTTCTCCTCGAGCTGGTCGTGGCCCAAGCCGGCCCAGAAGCCGCACCCGCCGATCCTGCTCGGCGGTTCGGCGGGGCCGAAGACGATGCAGGACATCGTGGAGTTCTGTGACGGGTTCATGCCGGTGAGCGGCCGGTACGACCTCGCCGCCCAGATCGCCGAGATCCGCCGCCTCGCCGAGGAGGCCGGGCGAGACCCGGCCACCCTCGAGTTCGGCCAGTTCGGCACCCCGGGCAAGCCCGAGATCATCGAGTCGATGATCGAGATCGGCCTGAGCCGCATCGTGCTCGGCCTGCCCCCGGCGCCGGCCGACAAGGTGCTGCCGATCCTCGACCGGCACCAGGAGCTGGTCAAGCAGTTCAGCTGAAGCGGGGCATCACCTTCTCGGCGAACAGCGCCAGGTTGTCCTCCACCACCTGGGGATCCTGGTAGCCCTGGCCGATCAGCAGGTGCACCTCGTTGAAGCCGAGGCGGCGGTGGGCGTCCTCGATGATGCGGGTCACCTCGTCGGCGTTGCCCATCACCGCCATCGGCCGGCCCTGGCTGAACGGACCGAACCAGTAGTCGTAGTACCACCAGTGGTCCTCGATCTGGCGGTCGAGCTTGGTCCGGTCGTCGCACACCGCGAGCAGCCCGCCCCACGCCGCGATCTCCTCGTGGGGCACGTTGCGCCCGGACGCCTCCGCCTCCTCGGCGTAGGCGTTCCACAGCATCGCCGCGAAGTCCATGTCGTTCGCCAGCACGATCGGCTTACCGCCCTCCCGCGCCCAGAACTTCACCGTGCGCAGGCTGTGGGCGAAGGCCCCGTAGAGGCGGGGGTGGGGGTCCTGGAACGGCCGAGGGGAGATGCCGATCTGGGTCACGAGCCCGTCGGGGTCCACGCCCGCGCCGCAGTCCAGGTACGCGGGGTGGGCCTGGTAGAGGTCCTTCGGGGGGAACGTCCAGTACTCGCCCTCGAACGAGAACGTCGGCTCGGTCCACGCCTTCTTCACGATGCGGACCGACTCCTCGAAGATCCGCCGGTTGATGTCGTCCTGCTCGTCCTTGCGGCGCACCAGGTCGGGTGTGGTGGCGCGAGCGCCGGGCACCGCGGCGTAGGTGGCGAACCAGCGGGCCTGATACCCCCGCACGAACCCGACCGAGAGCCGGCCCTGCAGGATGTGGTCGAGCATCGCGATCTCTTCCGCGGCCCGCACGGGGTTGTGGGTGGGCGCCACGTAGCCGAGGGTGTTCACCCGCAGCCGGGTGGAGTTGTTGCCCACGAACTGGCTGAACATGCCCGGGTGGTTGGTGGCCTCGAAGCCCTCGATCTGCAGGTGGTGCTCGTTGTGGCCGTACCCGGCGAAGCCGAGCTCGTCGGCGAGGCGCACGTAGCGGCGGACCTCGTCGAGATAGCGCTGGAACAGATCCCGGCGCTGGCCGGCCATTCCTTCCATCAGCTCGGCGCGGCGTCCGACCGCGCCGGCTTGGATCAGATGGAACTCCACAGGCATCCCCCTCGTGTCGACGTCGGCGGCGACCCTACTGGGCGTCGAGGATCTCGTCGGAAACGGGCCGGACGGCGGCCGCGTCGGCGCCGGCCGCCGTCTCGCGCCGCTGCCCGCCCGGGTACCACAGCGCGATCAGCGACGAGGCCACGAACCCGATGCCGCACACCGCCCACACCCAGCGGAACCGGGAGAGGTTGTCCGAGGAGCGGTCGCCGAGGATGGCCACCACCACCGCCACGCCGAGGGTTTGCACCACACGGCGGCTGGTCTGGAAGGCCGAGTTGGCCGCGGCGAGGGTCTGCGCCTCCAGCCCGGCGAGCGCAGCCGCGGCGCTGTTGATGCCGATCATGCCGGTGCCGAAGCCGAGCAGCAGCATGCCGGGGAGCAAATCGGTGACGAAGCTCGGCGAGTCGCCCACCGCCAGGATCCACCACAGCGAGCTGGCCGCGCAGACGAGGCCCCCGCTCACGAGCATCCCGCGGTAGCCGTGCGTGTCGGCGAAGCGGCCCATCGGCACCGAGTTGCACGACAGCAGCAGCGGGGTCGCCGTGGCCCAGCCCACGCCCCCGGACGACCAGCCCCACACGTTCACGAGGAACAGCGGGGTCCAGAAGAAGAACGCGAAGAGGGCGAACTGTGAGAAGAGCTGGCTGACCGTGGCCACCCGGAACGTCGGCCGGGCGAACAGCCCGAGGTCGAGCAGCGGGGCCGCGGCGCGGCGGCAGCGCAGGACGAACAGCGCCCACAGCGCGGCGGCCACCAGCAGCGTGAGGCCGGTGCGGCCGTCGACCCAACCCCAGCGGCCGGTCTGGATCACGCCGAACACGAGCAGGCCTGACGCGGCGGCCACCACCACCATGGCGAACAGGTCGATCGGTTCGTCGCGTGCGCCCTCCACCTTGGCTTCCTGCAGGGTGCGGGGCCCCGCGAAAAGCACCGCGACGCCCACCGGGATCGACACGAGGAACACCCACCGCCACGAGCCGCCGACCTCGATGATGTTGCCGGCCAGCACCGGGCCGAGCAGCGACGAGACCGAGCCCATCACGCCCATCCAGCCCATGGCGACGCCCCGCCGTTCGGGCGGGTACTCGAGCAGGGCGAGCGCGATCGAGGTGGAGACCATCATCGCCCCGGCGCAGCCCTGCACCACCCGAGCCGCGATCAGCCAGGCCGGGTTGGGCGAGGCGGCCGTGAGCAGCGCGGCGAGCATGAACACGGCCATGCCCGACAGGTAGGTGCGGCGGCGGCCATACCGGTCGCCGAGCTTGCCCGCCACCAGCAGCAGCGCGGCGAGCGCGATCGAGTTCCCCGAGGACAGCCACGCCAGCGTGGAGCGCGGCGTGGTCGGGAAGGCCTCCTCGATCCGGGGGAAGGCCACGGCCGCGGCGAAGTTGTCGAGCACGATCACGAACCCGCCCGACGCCACCAGCAGCGCGAGGAAGGGTCGCCGCTTGCTCATCCTGCGGTTGTAGCAGGCCGCCCGCGGTGACCCCCAAGCGGCGCTCGGCGCGGAGATGGGCCGTCGTTCCCTGGCTGTGGGCCCCGGCGGCGGGAAGCATGCGGGGATGAACGTGGTCCGCGCCCCGACGAGCGGGCTGAGTGCGCAGGAGGCGGCGGGGCGGCTGGTGGCCGACGGCCCGAACCGGCTTCCCGAGCCGCCCCGCCCCTCCGCGCTGCGCCGTTTCGCCTCCGAGCTGGTGCACTTCTTCGCCCTGATGCTCTGGGCGGCCGCCGCGCTCGCGCTGCTCGCCGGGCTCCCCGCGCTGGCGATCGCCATCGGGGCGGTCGTGCTGTTCAACGCCGCGTTCTCCTTCGTGCAGGAACGCCGGGCCGATCGGGCCGCGGAGCAGCTGCGCCGGCTCCTGCCCCGCCGGGTCAGCGTGCGACGCGACGGCCGCCCGACCCTGGTCGACGCCGAGGAGGTGGTGGTCGGCGACCTGCTGCTGCTCGGCGCCGGCGACCGGGTGCCCGCCGACGCCCTGCTCGGGCGCGCTCACGGCCTGCTCGTCGACACGTCGCTGCTCACCGGCGAGAGCGAGCCCGCGGCGCCCCAGAGCGGCGAGGCGCTGTACGCGGGCGCCTTCGTGGTGGAGGGCGAGGGGCAGGCGACCGTGACCGCCACCGGGCTGCACACCCGGCTGGCCGGCATCGCCCACCTGGTGGCCTCCGGCGAGAAGCCGGCGACGCCGCTCACCCGGGACCTCGTCCGGGTGGTGCGCATGATCGCGGCGATCGCGCTCGGCGTGGGCGCCGGGTTCTTCCTGCTGGCGCTGGGCCTGGGCAACAGCGCGGCCGACGGGTTCGTGTTCGCCATTGGGGTCACCGTGGCGCTGGTGCCCGAGGCGCTCCTGCCCACCGTCACGCTCTCGCTCGCCTGGGGCGCCGAGCAGATGGCCCGCCGCCAGGTGCTGGTGCGCAACCTGGAGGCGGTGGAGACGCTGGGCGCGGCCACGTTCATCTGCACCGACAAGACCGGCACGCTCACCCTCAACCAGATGACCGTGGTCGAGGCGTGGACGCCGGTCGGATCGCTCACGGTCGAGGCGCGCGGCTACGACCCGGACGGCGGCGTGGGGGCCGCCGGCGACGCGGTGGGGGAGGCGGTGCGGCGCCTGGGCGTGGCCGGCGTGCGGGCCTCGGCCGGCTTCGTGCACCGGGAGGAGGGCGCCTGGCGCGCCCACGGCGATCCGATGGAGGCCGCCATCGACGTGTTCGCCCGCCGCCTCGGGGTCGACACCGACGCCGACCGGGCCGCCAACGGCGGCGGCGCCCGCTTCCCCTTCGACCCGAGGCGGCGGCGAATGTCGGTGGTGGTCGACGGCGAGGTGGTGGTGAAGGGCGCGCCCGACGCGGTGCTCGGGCTGTGCCGCGCCGCGTCCGGCGCCGAGGCCGCGCTCGACGCCCTGGGCGGACGGGGCCTGCGGGTGCTGGCCGTGGCTGGACGCCGCCTCACCGGCCCGCCGCCGAGCAGCGCCGCCGACGCCGAGCGCGACCTCGAGCTGTACGGGCTGCTCGCCCTGGAGGATCCGCCCCGCTCCGAGGTGGGCGCCGCGCTCGACGCCTGCCGCAGCGCGGGCATCAAGGTGGCGATGGTGACCGGCGACCATCCGGCCACCGCCGCCGCCATCGCCCACGAGGTCGGCCTGTACCGGGCGGGCGCCCCGGTGCTGGTGGGCGCCGAGCTGCCGGCCGAGGAGGCGGCGCTGGGCGAGCTCATCGACCACGACGGCGTGGTGATCGCCCGGGTCTCGCCGGAGGACAAGCTGCGCATCGCCCGGGCGCTGCGGGCTCGGGGCCACGTGGTGGCCATGACCGGCGACGGCGTGAACGACGGCCCGGCGCTGCACGAGGCCGACATCGGCGTGGCGATGGGCGCTTCGGGCTCGGACGTGGCCCGCGAGGCGGCCGACCTCGTGCTGCTCGACGATCAGTTCGCCTCGATCGTGGCCGGGGTCGAGCAGGGCCGGGCCACGTTCGTGAACATCCGGCGGTTCCTCACCTACCACCTCACCGACAACGTGGCCGAGCTCACCCCGTTCGTGGTGTGGGCGCTGTCCGGGGGGCGGGTCCCGCTGGCGCTCGGGGTGCTGCAGATCCTCGCCCTCGACATCGGCACCGACACGTTCTCCGCCGTGGCGCTCGGCGCCGAGCCGGCGTCTCGGCGCCTGCTCGACGGGCCGCCGGTGGAGGGCCGCCTGCTCAACCACACGGTGGCGCGCCGAGCGTTCGGGCTGCTCGGCCCGGCGATGGCGCTGTGGTCGATGACCGCGTTCCTCGTGTCCTTCGCGGCGGCGGGCTGGCGGCCCTTCGAGCCGTTCCCGAGCGGTCCGGTCGCCGCGGCGGCGTCGGGCGCGGCGTTCATCACCGTGGTGCTGGCGCAGGGCGCGAATGCGTTCGCCTGCCGCAGCGCCACCCACTGGCCGGGAGCGTTGGGCTGGCGCAGCAACCGGCTGCTGCCCCCGGCGGTGGCGACCGGCCTCGCTATCTCGCTCGTGATGCTGCTCGCCCCGCCGCTCGCCCGGGAGCTGGGCCAGGCCAACCCGCCGCTGGCCGGCTGGCTGGTGGCGCTCAGCGCCCCGGCGGCGATCCTCGGCCTCGACGCGCTCGACAAGGCGCGGCGGGCCTGACTCTCCCTAGGTCTCCAGCGCGGCGTCGAGCAGGGGGCCGAGCAGGTCGCGCATCGACACGACCGCGGCCGGCTTGTCGCCGTCCATCACCACCACGTGACGGACGCCGGCCTCCAGCATGGCCCGGGCGGCGTCCACGATTGGCGTGTCGGGCCGGGCGATGACGAGGTCCTCGGTCATCACGTCGGCCGCCCACACCTCGTCGGGGTCGGCGCCGCGGGCGAGGGCGGCGACGATGTCTCGTTCGCTCACGATGCCCACCTGCGCGTCGTTGCGCCAGATGAGCAGCGAGCCGATCTCGTTGGCGGTGAGGTAGTCGGCGGCCTCGCGCAGCGTCTGCTCGGCGTCGATGAACGCCGGCAGGAACGGGACGAGGCTGTTGAGGGGGTCTCGGGGGGCAACCATCGCCCGTCATCGTGGGCGCGGCGCGGACCCCGGCGGCAGTGCCGAAGGTCCGCTCCGCCCGGCTGGGCTTGTCCTGGGGGCTGCTCAGCCGCCCATCGGGTTGAGCTTGATCACCGAGAAGTGCCCGCCCTGGGGGTCGTTGAGCACGGCAAAGCGCCCGGGCGGGATGTCGGTGGGCGGCACCGGCGCCTGGCCGCCGAGCTCGACGCAGCGGGCGGCCGTCGCGTCGGTGTCCTCGACCGCGAAGTACACCATCCAGTGGTTGGGGAGATCCGCCGGCCACATGTCGCCGACCATCGGCATCACCCCGGCGACGCTCTCACCCGACGCGGTCTTCAGCTCGTAGTAGGCGCCCTGCCCGCCCATGTCGAGCCGATCGCCCGTGAGGCCGACCACCGCCTGGTAGAAGGGCAGCGACACGTCGACGGCGCGGGTGGTCAGCTCGCTCCAGCACAGCGTGCCGGGGTCCCCCTTCACGCCGGCCCCGCGATGCTCGCCGGCCTGCCAGAGCGAGAACGCCGCACCACCGGGGTCGGCGAGCACGGCCATGCGCCCGAAGGTCATCACGTCCATCGGCGCCATCAGCACGCTCCCGCCGGCGGCGGTGGCCCGTTCGACGGCGGCGTCGACGTCGTCGACGGCGAGATAGGTGGCCCACACCACCATGCCCGGCTGCTGCTGGTCGGCGATGGCGGCCACCGCCCGGCCCGCGATCGTGGCCATCGAGTAGTGGCCCATCTCGGCGGGGCCGAGCTCGATCTCCCAGCCGAACAGCGACCGGTAGAACTCGATGGCGGCGGGGACGTCGGGCGCGCCGAGGTCGACCCAGCAGGGCGTTCCGTTCTCATAGGACGTGATCTCGGGCACGGCGCTCTCCTGTCGATCGGGGTCAATCCGGGGGTCTCTGGTCTACTCCGCCGTCCGGCCGCCGTCGACCGTCACCGCGGTGCGGTCAGCGCCGGCGCCCAGGCGGGCGGCGAGCCACGCGGCGTCGAGCACGGCGTCGCCGTGGCGGTCGTTGTTGAAGTAGGCGTACACGTCGCGCCCCTCGGCCAGCCAGGCGCCGGCCTGCTCGGCCACCCGCCACAGCCGGCGCCCGCCGTACCGGCCGCCGTAGCGTTCGTGCTCCGGGTTCGGTCCGTGGAAGCGGAGGTAGCACCAGCGGGCGGTCAACGCCGGCGGGCGCACCGGCAGCAGGTCGTGCAGCACGAGCGCGGCGTCGTACCGGGCGAGCACGGCGAACACCTCGTCGTGCAGCCAGGACCGGTCGCGCAGCTCGACCGCCCAGCGAAGCTCCCGCGGGGCCAGCGCCAGGAACGCCTCGAGGCGGGCGGGATCGCGCCGCCACGCCGGCGGGAGCTGCACGAGGTTCGGCCCGAGCGATGGGCCGAGGCGGCGCACCCGGTCGAGGTGGTTGGCGAGCCAGGTCTCGGGCAGGCGCAGCTTGCGGCGGTGGGTGGCGAACTGGCCGAGCTTGACCGCGTACACGAACCCGGGTGGGGCCTGCGCCGCCCAGCGCTCGACGGTCGCCGGGGCGGGGAGGCGGTAGAACGTGCTGTTCAGCTCGACGGTGTCGAAGCGCTGCGCGTAGTGCGCGAACCAGCTGCGGGAAGGCGCCCCGGCCGGGTAGACCACGCCGCGCCACTCGGGGTAGCTCCACCCCGAGCAGCCCACCCGGGCCCGGCCGGGCGCCGGCGCGCTCAGCGGGAGAGGCGCTCGACCAGGGTCTCGAGCAGGCGCTCGATGCGGGCGAGGCGATCGCCCTCCTCGCCGGCGCCCCCCGAGCCGCCCGCGGCCGGGCCGTCCTCGGCGCAGAGCTGCGAGTAGCAGGCCTCGAAGAGGCGGCCGCTGTCGCGCTCCTCGGCGATGTAGCGGCCGAGCAGGGCGCCGGTGGTGATGTCGATCGTGGAGTCGCGGAACATGCCGGAGAACACGTCGGGCTGGGCGGGATCGACCGGGCGGCCCAGCTCGAGCTTCTCGAACTTCTCGCGGTCGGTCAGCGTGGTCGACGACGCGACGGCCAGGCGCTGCTCCTGCTTGGCGTCGGGCCGGGGGACCACGCCGTAGCCCAGCTCGCACATCCGCTTGGCGAACGCCTTGCTGTGCTCGCCCTCGCGCAGAGCGATGGTGGAGAGCACCTGGCGCACGTCGTCGCGGGGCGTGGCGGCCGCCCACGCGTTGAGGAAGCATTCGGCGTCGCCCTCTGCGATGGCGATGGCGTTGAGCAGGCCGAGGTACGAGGGCTTGTCTGACATGCTCGCCAGCTTCGCGGACCCCCAGCCGCGCCGCAACCGCCTCGCCCGTCACGAGCGCAGGCCAGCACAGGACCAACACAGCGCCGTCGGGGCCGTCCTGCCCTGGCCGGCGGCCGGTGTCGGCCCGCACGCTCGTGTCCATGACTCGCAGGCAGTACGTCCGCTGGTTCGAGGAGCTCCGCCTCGCCGACGCGCCCTCGGTGGGCGGCAAGGCGGCCAACCTGGGTGAGCTGACCGCCGCCGGGCTGCCCGTGCCGCCCGGGTTCGCGGTCACGGCCGACGCGTTCCTCAACGCCCTCGACGCCGCGGGCCGCCGCGACGAGCTCCGCCGCGTGTGCGAGCGGAGCTTCGGAGCGGACCCCGGCCGCCTCGCTGCCCTCGCCGCCGAGGCGGCCGGGCTGATGGCCGACGTGACGCCGCCCGCCGATTTGGCCCCCGCCGTGGTCGCGGCGTACCACCGCCTGGGCGAGGGCGTCGCGGTGGCGGTGCGCTCCTCCGCCGCCGGCGAGGACAGCGCCGAGGCCAGCTTCGCCGGCATGAACGAGACCTTCACCAACGTGAGCGGCGAGGAGGAGCTGCTCGCCGCCCTGGTCCGCTGTTGGGCCTCGGTGTACGGCGAGCGGGTGCTCACCTACCGGGCGCTGCGGGGGCTGCGCAACGAGCCGGCGATCGCGGTGGTGGTGCAGCAGATGGTGGCGGCCGAACGTTCGGGGGTGATGTTCACCGCCGACCCGGCGGGCCGCGCCGCCCCGGGCACGGTCGTGATCGAGGGCGCCTGGGGCCAGGGCGAGGTGGTGGTCGGCGGGCTGGTGGAGCCCGACACCTATCTCGTGGCGCCGGTCGCCGGCCGTTTCGCCGTGCGCGAGGTGCGGGTGGGCGCGAAGGAGCTCGAGATCGTGCGCGGGCCCGACGGGAAGGACCTGCGCCGTGCGACCCCTCCCGAGCGGGCCGGCGCCCGGGTGCTCGATGACGTCGAGGTCGTCGCCCTTGCCGAGCTGGGCCTCGCCGCCGAGGCCCACTACGGGGCGGCGCAGGACATGGAGTGGGCGATCGAGGACGGCCGCGTCGTGCTGCTGCAGTCCCGCCCGATCACCACGCTCGGCCCCTCAGGCGCCGCGCCCGCGCCCGCGGCTGCGCCCACGGTGGACGGCGCGGCGCTCGTGAGCGGTCTCGCCGCCTCGCACGGGGTCGGCGCCGGCCTGGTGCGGGTGCTGGCCTCGCCGTCCGAGGCCGACCAGTTCCAGGACGGCGAGGTGCTGGTGGCGGCGATGACCAAGCCGGACTGGCTGCCGATCATGCGCCGGGCCGCGGCGGTGGTGACCGACGGCGGCGGGGTGACCTGCCACGCCGCCATCGTGAGCCGGGAGCTGGGCATCCCCTGCGTGGTCGGAACCCGCACCGCCACGACCACGCTGCGCACCGGCGAAGCGGTGACCGTCGACGCCGACCAAGGCAAGATCTTCGCGGGCGCCGCGCTGGCCGGCCCAGCCGCCCCCACCCGGGCGCCCAGCGCGCCGGGCGCACCGGCCGCGCCGCTTGGGACGGGCGCCGGCGCCGAGGCCCTGGGCACCAAGATCCTCGTCAACCTGGCGCTGCCCGACCAGGCGGAGGCCGCGGCGGCGTTGCCGGTCGACGGGGTCGGCCTGCTGCGGGCCGAGCTGATGCTCACCCAGGCGCTCGAGGGCGTCCACCCCCGCCAGCTCCTGAGCGAGGGCCGCGCCGACGCGTTCGTGGAGCGCATGGCCGGGTCGCTGCGCCGGATCGCCGCCGCGTTCGACCCCCGACCCGTGGTGTACCGGGCCATCGATTTCCGCACGAACGAGTTCCGCGACCTGGCCGGCGGCGCGGCGTTCGAGCCGGTCGAGGCGAACCCGATGATCGGCTACCGGGGCTGCTGGCGCTACGTGCGCGAGCCCGACCTGTTCCGTCTCGAGCTCGACGCGCTGGCCGCCGTGCGCGCCGAGCACGCCAACCTCCACCTGATGATCCCGTTCGTGCGCACCGCATGGGAGCTCGAGGCCGTGCTGGGCCTGGTCGACGCCAGCCCCCTCGGCGCCGACCGGCGCCTCGAGCGGTGGGTGATGGCCGAGGTGCCCTCGGTCGCATACCGCATCCGGGACTACGCCGCGCTCGGCGTGAGCGGCGTGTCGATCGGCAGCAACGACCTCACCCAGCTCATGCTCGGCGTGGACCGCGACTCCGAGCTGTGCGCCGAGCTGTTCGACGAGGCCGACGCCGCGGTGCTCGACGTGATCGAGCGGATCATCGCCGCCTGCCACGACGCCGGCATCACCGCCTCCCTCTGCGGCCAGGCGCCCTCGCAGCGCCCGGCATTCGCGGAGAAGCTGGTCGGGTTCGGGATCGACTCGATCTCGGTCACGCCCGACGCGGTCGGCGCCGTGCGTCGGGTGGTCGGCGCCGCCGAGCGGCGGCTGCTGCTCGCCGCGGCGAGGGCGCGCCCGCCGGCGCCGCCGCGACCGTAGGCTGCCCCGGCGATGGATCAAACTGGGATGGACGCGACCGAGACGGCCCGGATCGCCGCCGCCGCCGACCGCCTGCTCGACCAGCGCCGCACCGGGCGGGTCGAGCCCGGCCTGGCGCCCGCGCTGGCGCCGGCCGACCTCGCCGGCGCGTACGCCGTGCAGGAACGCGTGGTCGACGGCCTGCTGGCCGGCGGCGGGCGGCGCATCGGCTACAAGGTCGCCTGCACCAACGCCATCGCCCAGGAGGCTTTGCAGATCGCCTCGCCGCTGCACGGCCAGCTCCTGTCGGTGTCCACCTCGCCGAGCGGCGCGGTGCTGCCCGCCGCCCGGTTCACCCACCGGGTGGTGGAGGCCGAGTTCGCCTTCCGGGTCGGCGCCGACGTGGCGGCGGTCCCCGGCGGGCACACCGCGGCCACCGTCGCCCCGTTCCTCGACCAGGTGCTGCCCGGCATCGAGATCGTCGACTACCGCTTCGCGTCCTGGACGGTCGGCGCGCTCCAGGTGGCGGCGGACAACGCCATCCACGGCTGGTGGGTCCGGGGCGAGCCCTACGCCGGCCCGTTCGCCGAGCTCGACCTCGCCGCCCACGAGGTGGTCGTGCGCCGCAACGGCGAGGCGGCCACCACCGGGACCGGCGCCGCGGTGCTGGGCGGCCCGCTGAACGTGATGGCGTGGCTGGCCGACGAGCTGCTCCGCTTCGGCGGCGGCCTGCGGGCCGGCGACTACGTGACCACCGGGGTCTGCACCGACGTGTTCGAAGCCGAGGCCGGCGACCACCTCGAGGCCGACTTCGGCGTGCTCGGCCGGGTCGAGCTCACCTTCCGCTAGGCGCGGAGCTCGTCTAGCGGGCCGCGGCCAGCTCGGCCAGCGCGGCCTGGACGCGCTTCTCGCTCACCGGGTGGGCGGCGCGGAGCTGCTGGGCGAAGCAGCTGATCCGCAGCTCCTCGATCATCCACGGGATGCGGGCCAGCTCGGCGGCCGAGGCGGCGCCGGGCGGCGTGCGCAGCAGCCGGCGGTACTCCTCCTCCAGCCGGTTGATCCGGGCGGTCAGCTCGGCGTCGCGGCGCAGGTCCCCGCCGACCCGGTCGAGGCGGTGCTCGATGCCGCGCAGATAGCGCATGAGGTCGCCCAGGCGGGCGGCGCCGGCGGCGGTGGCGAAGCCGGGGTACACGAGGCGGGCGAGCTGGGCCCGGATGTCGGCCACGGCGCCGGCGAGGGCGGGGGCGCGGGCATCGGCGAGGCGGCGTTCGATGGCGGCGGCCGCGGCGAGGATGCGAGCCAGCTCGCGGGCCACGCCGGCGGCCCGG
>JBJXGF010000060.1:0-9682 GCA_046153015.1 Acidimicrobiales bacterium
GCCCACGCCCCCGAGCGTGGTGCGCGCCGAGTTCGAGCGCCGCCTCAGCTGGGAGGCCGCGGCGCGCCAGCTGCTCGGCGCCTACGGCGGGGGGCGCCGCTCCCACTCGTAGGCGAACGCCACCGGCGGCAGCCACGGCGGCCGGGCCGGCGCCGCCGCGTCCTCCACCCGGAACGAGGCGATCCGCCGCCAGCCCCCCTCGGCGCCCGCGTCGCCCTCGACCGCGCCCCACACCTGGTACACGCCGGCGGTGAGCGGCAGCGCGGCGATCCGGCAGCAGGCGTCGCCGCCGGCCGCGTGCGGAGGGAACGAGCCCGCTGCGCCGAGCACGTTCCAGGCGTGCCCGTCTCGGATGCCGAGGGCCACCGTGATCGGACCCGCTCGACCCGGGCCCGGGCCGCCGGCCGCAGCGGCGGGGAGCGGCACGCGCACCACCGCCGGGTCACCGGGGGCGAACACGGCGCAGGGGCGGCCGGCGGCGTCGAGCATCGCCCCGCACGCCGCCTCGTCGGCGCCCTGCTCCACCCAGCGCAGGTAGGCGCCGACGGTCTCGGCGGCCGGCCCGAGGTGCGCCACCCGCCCCTCGAGCAGCAGGGCCGCCCGGGCGCAGACGGCCTCGACGCTGGCCAGGTCGTGGGACACGTACACGAGCGCCGACCCGCTGCGCACCAGCTCGGCCATGCGGGCGAGGCAGCGGAGCTGGAAGCGGGCGTCGCCCACGGCGAGCGCCTCGTCGACCACCAGCACGTCGGGCGCCACGCCGGCGGCGATGGCGAAGCCGAGGCGCAGCTGCATGCCCGACGAGTAGCGCTTGACCTGCTGGTCGAGCGCGGCCTCCAGCTCGGCGAAGGCCACAATCTCGTCGAAGCGGGCGGCGATCTCCCGGCGGCTGAGCCCGAGGATGGCGCCGTAGAGCCAGATGTTCTCCCGCCCGGTCAGCTCGGGGTGGATGCCGGCGCCCACCTCGATCAGCGCCCCGATCCGGCCGCGCACCCGCACCCGGCCGGCCGAGGGTGCGGTGACCCGCGCCGCGATCCGCAGCGCGGTCGACTTCCCGGCGCCGTTGGGCCCGATCACCGCCAGCGCCTCGCCCTCGGCCACCTCGAAGCTCACCGAGTCGAGCGCCCGGCGGGCCGGCGGGCGGGGCCGGCGGGCCCGGCGCCCCCGGGCGAGCGCGGCGAGATCCTGGCGCAGCGAGCGGTAGCCCGCCGCGGGGCGGTAGGACTTGCTCACCTCCTCGAAGCGCAGCGCCCACACGGCGCTCACACCACGTCGGGCAGGGTGGGCGCCAGGCGGCGGAAGAGCGCGTGGCCGCCCCAGCCGAGCAGGGCGGCGACCCCCACGCTGGCGCCCAGCGGCCCGAAGGCGGGCCACTCGCCGTGGGCGAGGCTTTTGCGCAGCGCGTCGAGCGGGCCGACCGCCGGGTTGAGCGCGGCGTAGAGCAGGCGCCGCCCGGGCGACACCCGCTCGAGGGGGTAGGCCACCGGGCTCACGAACAGCCAGACGAGCACCGCGAACGGCAGGGCGTGGCGCACGTCGCGGAACACCGCGTTGAGCGCGGCCAGGGGCACGGCGAGGCAGAGGGCCACGAAGGCCAGCGCCGCTGCGGCCAGCGGGGCGGCGGCGAGGCCGGGGCCGAGCCGGGCGCCGAGCAACGGGCCGACGCCGGCGAAGAGGGCCAACCCGAGGGCGAGCTCCACGCCGGCGGCGCCGACCGCGGCCACCACCGGCGCCTCGCGGGGGAACCACGTCTTGCGCACGAGGAACGCCTCGTTCACGAGCGCCCCTGCGCCGGCCGTGACCGCGCTCGACAGGTACTGCCAGCCCACCAAGGCGGCCAGCGTCGAGGCGGCGTAGGACACGGTGTGGGAGGCGCCGCCGGCCCCCTCGTCGCCGGCGTTGCGCAGGAACACGGTGAACGGGATCAGCAGCGCCAGCGGCTGCGCCAGCGCCCACAGCGCCCCGAGGGCCGCCTGCCGGTAGCGGATCCGCAGCGAGCGCACCGCGAAGGCTCGCACGACCTCCCGGGCCCGCCACAGCTCACCGGCGGCCGCCCTCGTCGAGGCCGCGCCGCCAGCGGTGATGACCAGTTCACGAGTTGTGGGCGCGGCCACGTGGCGAGACCGTAGCCGGCTCACGCGCTCACCCCGCGGCGCGCACCACCCGCTTGGCGAAGAGCCACCGCCCGTCGACCTTGCGCAGCTCGTCCTCGTACCAGCCGACGAGGATGATCCGCCCGCCGTCGGGCTCGGGCTTGACCATCTTGACGTGGGCGAAGAGCCGCGCCTCTCCGCCGTCCCCGTCGATGACCAGGTTGGTCGTCCAGTGCTGCGAGGCGGCCCAGTCGGCGTACTGCGGGTCGCTGGCGTAGGTCTTCACGAAGCCGGCGAGCTCCTCCCGGCCGGTGAAGACCCCGGCGATCCCGTCGAACACGCCGTCGGCGGTGAACGTGGCGGCCCACCCGTCGGCGTCGCCGGTGTCGATCGCCTTGTTGTACCGCGCCACGAGCTCGTGGATCTCGAACCGATCGGCCGTGTCCAGCCCCATCGCGCCCTTCCCTTCCCCCGAGTGTGCGCCGCGAGGTTAGCCTCGGCCAATCGCTCGCAGCCGGCGGGGAGAGTTGCTACGGTTTTTGACCACGTGACCGACGTCCTGCTCGCTCATGCGTACTTCTTGCGCTTCGATTCCAAGCAGGCGCAGAAGATGCGGCCCTACCCGCCGTTGGCGACGTTGTACGTCGCCGCGAACCTCCGTCAGGCGGGCTGGTCGGTGGCGGTGTTCGACGCCATGCTCGCCGAGTCCGAGGCGAGCTTCGAGGCTGCCCTGGCCCAGCACCGGCCGCCGTTCGTGGTGCTCTACGAGGACAACTTCAACTTCTTGTCGAAGATGTGCCTGGTGCGGATGCGGGAGGCGGCGCTCACGATGGCGGCCGCGGCCGCCCGCGCCGGCGCGTACGTGATCGCCGCCGGCTCCGACGTGACCGACCGGCCCGAGCTGTACCTGGCCGGTGGGGTCGACCTGGCCGTGCTGGGCGAGGGCGACCACACCGTGCGCGAGGTGCTGGAGTGGGCGGCAGCGGGCCGGCCGCCCGGCGAGCGGCCCGCCCACCTCGCCGGCCTGGCCTACGCCGAGGCGGCGCCGGCCGGGCGCGGCGGCGCGCCCGCGGTGATCCGCACCGCCAAGCGGGCCAACGAACGCCGGCCCGACGTGTTCCCGCACCCGGCCCGAGACCTGATCGACGTCGGCGCGTACCGGCGGGCGTGGCTGGGTCGCCACGGGCGGTTCTCGCTGAACATGGTCAGCACCCGGGGCTGCCCCTTCCACTGCAACTGGTGCGCCAAGCCGATCTGGGGCCAGCGCTACGCCATGCGCTCGCCGGCCGACGTGGCCGACGAGCTGGCGGAGGTGAAGCGCACCTACCGGCCCGACCACGTGTGGTTCGCCGACGACATCTTCGGCCTGCGCCCGGCCTGGGTGGCCGAGTTCGCCGCCGAGGTGGGCGCCCGGGACGCCCGGGTGCCGTTCACGATCCAGTCCCGCTGCGACCTCATGACCGAACAGGCGGTGGCCGGCCTCGCCGCCGCCGGCTGCGAGGAGGTGTGGCTGGGCGCGGAGAGCGGCAGCCAGCCCGTGCTCGACGCGATGGACAAAGGCATCACGGTCGCCCAGATCCGCACTGCCCGGGAGCGGCTCGGCCGGGCCGGCATCGCCGTCGGCTTCTTCATCCAGTTCGGCTACCCGGGCGAGCGCCTGGCCGACATCCGGGCCACGGTGGAGCTGGTGCGGGAGGCCCTGCCCGACCAGATCGGGGTGAGCGTGAGCTACCCCCTGCCCGGCACCCGCTTCCACGACCTGGTGGCCGACCAGCTCGGCGGCAAGGCCAACTGGGAGGAGTCGGGCGACCTCGACATGATGTTCCAGGGCGCCTACACCACGCCGTTCTACCGGCGTCTGCACGTGGCCCTCCACGACGACCTCGACCTGCACCGCCGCAAGGCGGGCCTGGCGCCGGCGCCGCACCCCTCGCTGGCCCCGGTCGACCTCGACACCCAGGGGGAGCGGGTGACGGCGGCCTGGGCAGAGCTCGACGAGCTGGAGCTGAGCTGCCGCAACGCCAAGCCGACGCTGCTGCTGCGCGCCGCCGCCGCCCCGCCCGCCCCGGACCTGTCCCGGCCCTACAACTGACCGGCCCTCAGCGGGCCGCGCCGGCGAAGAGCAGGTCGGCGAGCAGGTCGAGCTGGTGGTCGAAGAACGCGTCCCTGTCTGCGTCAGCCGCGTCTGCCACCACGTTGTGGAGGTGTCCGAACAGCTCGAAGGACACGTGTCCGAACAGCGCGGTCCAGGCCAGCAGGCCGGCGGCCAGCAGCGGCGCCCGTACGCCGGGCGCGGCCGCCTGCAGCGGTTCGAGGGCGAGCCGAGCCCCCTCGCCGAGCGGCGCCAGGTCGCGGCGCACGGCCCCGTGCGCCACCGCGTCGGCCAGCAGGCCGAGCATGGTCTCCGCGGCGCGCCGCACGGGGGCGGCGGTCGCCTCCGGCGCTCGGTAGCCGGGGATCGGCGTGCCGTAGAGGAGCCCGTACTCGTGGGGGTGCTCGATCGCCCAGCGCCGCACCGCCCGCCCGATCGCCCGCCAGCGGCCGCGCACGTCGCGCCGCGGCAGGGTCCGGTCCGCCGCCTCGATCACGGCGGCGACCTGCTCGAAGCCGTCGACGATCAGCGCGGTGAGCAGGTCGTCACGGCTGGGGAAATAGCGGTAGATCGCCGAGGACACCATGCCGGCGTCGCGTGCCACCACCCGCAGCGACAGCGACGCCGCGCCCTCGGCGGCCAGGTGCTGCCGCGCGATGCGCAGGAGGTCGCGGGTGAGCTCGGCCCGCACCCGAGCGCGGGTCCCTCCGGCCACGGTGTCTCCCACAACGCGGAGTCTGGCCGCTCGCCGGCGAGAAGGGAAGCACCCGTCGACTTCGAGAGCACTGCTCTTGACAACGCTTGCCTCCGGGGCCATGCTGAGAGCATCGCTCTCAGAAGAGAGCGCCTATCTCAGAGGAGGGGCCCATGGGCCATGTGCTGATCGTGGGCGCCGGGCCGATCGGATGGGGCACGGCGGTCCGCCTGGCCGAGGCCGGCCACGAGGTGATCGTGGCCACCCGCTCGGGCGGCGGCCCGGCGCGGCCCGGGGTGCGCCGTGAGCGGGCCGACGCCGCCGACGCCGGGGCGATGGCGAGGCTGGCCGCCGGCGCCGACGTGGTGGTCAACGCGGCGAACCCGCCGTACACCCAGTGGCCCCGCCGGTGGCCCCCGATCGCCGCCTCGCTGCTCGCCGCCGCCCGCCGCAGCGGCGCGGCGCTGCTCACGATGTCGAACCTCTACGGCCACGGCCCCGCGCACCGGACCGTGCGGGCCGACACGCCGCTCGACTCGCCCGGCGCGAAGGGCCGGGTGCGGGCCGGGATGTGGCGGGAGGCCAAGGCCGCGCACGACGCCGGCCGGGTCCGGGCCGCCGAGGTGCGGTCCGGCAACTTCTTCGGGCCCGGCGTGATCGACGCGCACATGGGCGAGCGGGTCCTAACCCGCGTGCTGGCCGGCAAGGCGGTGCGGGTGCTCGGCGCCGCCGACCTGGCCCACAGCTTCAGCTTCGTCCCCGACGTGACGGCGCTGGTGGCGGCCCTCGCCGCGGCGCCGGCCGGGCCGGCCTGGGGTCGGCCCTGGCTCGTGCCCTCGACCACCACGACCCAGCGGGAGCTGGTGCACGCGTTGGGCGAGGCCGCCGGCGCGGGCGTGGTGCAGGTGTCGACGGTCCCAGGCCCGGCGCTCGCCGCGCTCGGCCTCGTGTCGCCGCGGCTGAGGGAGCTGCGCGAGGTGCACCACCAGCTCGCGGCGCCGTTCGTGATCGACGCGGCCGACACCAGCGCCGAGTTCGGCCTGCACCCCACCGGCCTCGACGCCGCCTGCGGCGAGACCGTCGCCTGGTGGCGGGCCCGCCGGCGGCCGACCGCGCTGACCGGGCGCTGACCGGGCGCTGACCGGGCGGCTCAACCAGGGCGCCCCGCGCGTCGATGCACACGGTGATGGCTCGACTCAGGCGGCTCGCGGCGGCGGCGGTCCTGCTCGCCGGCGCGGGCTGCGGCGACGAGCTCACCTCCCGGGCCCTGCAAGACGGCGACATCATCCAGACCCGCTTCGGCGCGGCGAGCGTGGTGCTGCTGGCCGAGAAGACCAAGGTCGGCCCGGTGTATCAGCTCGAGTTCCACACCTGCTCGAGCAACATGCTCACCCCCGAGTTCGACCCCGACCGGGACGCCGACGTGCCGGCGCCGCCCGGGCTGCAGCGCCGCTGGCTGTGGACCTGCCGCCGCTGAAGCCGGCCGGAGCTCCGCTCAGGCCGGGACCACCGTCGACTGCCAGGCCACCATCCGCCACGCCTCCCCGGCGCGGACCCAGACATCGAGATAGCGCAGGTCCAGCGAGCGCGCCTTGGGGGCCACGCCGAGCGTGAGCGCGGCCCGTCCGGTCACGAGCGCGGTGTCGCCGTAGACCCGCACCGCCTCCTCGGAGCGCTCGGCGGCTCGGTAGTCGAACTTCCCGGACGCGATCGCCTCGAGGTAGCTGTCCTTCGTGTCGATCGAGGCGTTCGAGTGCGTGTACACCAAGTCGTCGGCGAGCAGCTCGCCGAGCCGCTTCACGTTCTTGTCGATCATCGCCTGGAAGCGCTCGGCCTCCAGGGCGGCCACCTGCTCAGCTGCGTCAGCCATGGCCAGAGCATGGCGCCCGCGAGCCGGCCCGGCCCCGCCCGGCCGGGCTAGCTTGCGCCCATGGCCCACTCGGAGATCTCCGCCGCCGACGCCGTCGCCCAGGCCTCGCAGCCCGTGCTCGAGTTCGCACGGGGCTGGCTGCTGAACAAGGAAACCACCCGCCGCGGCGACGAGCTGGGCCTGCGCAAAGGTCGCGGGTTCTGGGTCAACGGCCGGGCCGGCGTGGTGGGCGACGTGGACGCCGACGTGGCCTGCGCGGCGGTGGGCTTCATGGCGCCGGGCAAGTTCCGCGAGATCTGGGAGGACCGCCCGGCGGGCGCGTCGTCCCGGGAGCTGGCCGCCGAGTACGCGCAGTGCTGTTTCGCCTGGGCCCGCAGCGGGGTGCTCGACGCAGTGCCCGAGGCCCGCCTCGCCCGGCTCACCGAGCTCACGAGGCGGGTGGTCGACGCGGCGCTGCCCACCACCGGGGCGCTCTTCGCCGGCTGGCGGGCCATGCCCGCGCCCAGCGACGCGCCGGGCGCCGCCGCGCTCGCCCTCCACGTGCTGCGCGAGCTGCGGGGCGGGGCGCACATCACCGCGGTGCTGGCCAGCGGCATGACGCCGCTCGACGCGGCGATGTCGGCGCCGCCCCCTCGGGGGGGCGCCGACTGGGCGGCCGACCTGGGGTGGGCCGAGCCGTTCCCCGACCCGGCCGGGCTGGCGGAGAAACGGGCCGCCGCCGAGGCGCTGACCTCCTCGCTCGTGGCGCCGACCTACGAGGCGCTGGCTCCCGCCGAGCGGGGCGAGCTGGTGGACCTGGTCGTCGAAGCCCGTGCGGCGATCGGCTGAGGCGGGGCCCGATGAGCGACGCGACGAGCTACGACGACATCATCTTCGAGCAGGCCGGGGCGGTGGCCACGCTCACCCTGAACCGGCCGGAGAAGCGCAACCCCCTCTCGGCGCAGCTGGTCGAGGAGTTCCACCACGCGCTGGCCGTCACCGCCCAGGACCCGGGCATCCGGGCGCTGGTGATCACCGGGGCCGGCAACCAGGCGTTCTGCTCGGGCGGCGACATCGCCCGCCTGGGCGGCAGCAGCACCGCCGCCCCCGAGGCGGCGCCCACCGCGTACCAGCGTCGGACGGGGCTGATGGGCCTCCAGCGGCTGATCCTCGCCATCCGCCAGCTCGAGAAGCCGGTGATTGCCGCGGTCAACGGCGTGGCCGTGGGCGGCGGCTGCGACCTGGCGCTGGCCTGCGACATCCGCATCGCCTCGACCGAGGCCCGCTTCGGCGAGGTCTTCGCCCGCATCGGCCTGTTCCCGGGCACCGGCGGCACCTACCTGCTGCCCCGCGTGGTCGGCGTGGCGAAGGCGCTCGAGCTGATCTGGACCGGCGACGTGATCGACGCGGCCGAAGCCGAACGCATCGGCCTGGTCAGCCGGGTGGCGCCCCACGCCGAGCTCCTCACCGAGGCTCAGGCCTTCGCCGCACGCCTGGCCGAGGGCCCGCCCCTGGCCATCGCGCTGGCGAAGTCCGCCGTGTACCGGGGCCTGGACCTCGACGTGGCCGCCGCGTTCGACTACGCGGCCACGGCGGAGAGCATCACGCTCACCTCGCAGGACCACCGCGAGGGCATCCTCGCCTTCCGCGAGCGGCGTAAGCCCACCTTCGAGGGCCGCTGAGCCGGCCCGGGGCCCGCTACTCGAGCGCCTCGGCCGCGGCGAGCTCGGCGATCCGCTCGTCGTCGTAACCGAGCAGCTCGGAGAGGATCTCCCACGCGTCCTGGCCGAAGGTCGGCCCCGGCCGCTCGACCCGGGCCGGGGTGCGGTGCAGGTGCAGGCGGCTGTTCTCCACCCACGTCTCCCCGTGCAGCGGGTGCGGCACGCGCACGAAATGGCCCCGGTGCACGAGCTGCGGGTCCTCCACGCACAGCGCCGAGTCCTGCACGCGGTGGGCGGGCACGCCGGCGGCCACCAGCGCGGCCTCCACCTCCGCCGCCGGGCGGGCGGCGGTCCACGCCTCGATCACGGCGTCGAGCTCACGGCGGCGGGCCACGCGCTCGGCGGCGGCCAGCCCGGCCAGCCCGGCCGCGCCGATCACCGCGCAGAGCGCCCGGTGCTGCTCGTCGGTCTCGCAGGCGATCGCCGCCCACGCGTCGGGCCCGGCGCAGCGGTACACGCCGTGGGGGGCGAAGCGGGGGTCGTCGTTGCCGGCGCGCTGCGCCTCCCGGCCGTTCACCGTCCAGTCCAGGAGCGCCGGCCCGAGCAGGTGGAGCGAGGCCTCGAGCTGGCTGAAGTCGAGGTGCTGGCCCATCCCGGTGCGCTCGCGTTCGTCGAGCGCGGAGAGGAACGCGGCGAGCGTGAAGCGGGGCGCCACGTAGTCGGTGTACGCGCTGAACGGGCCCACCGGGGGCCGGTCGGGCCAGCCGGTGAGGTGGTGGAACCCGCAGATGGCGGCGGCCATCGTGCCGAACCCGGCGTACTGCGCCATCGGCCCGCTCTGGCCCATCAGGCAGCTCGACACCATGATCAGGCCGGGGTTCACCTCGGCCAGCGTCTCGTAGCCGAGGCCCATCGCCCGCATGGCCCGGGGGGAGAACGACTCGGTCACCACGTCGGCCCAGCGGACGAGGTCGAGCACCACCGCGTGCGCCTCGGGCTTGCGCAGATCGAGGGCCAGGCCGAGCTTGCCGGCGCCCATGTTGTGCCAGAGCGCGGTGTTCTCCGGGCCCGGGTCGTCGCCGAGGAACGGCCCGACCGTGCGGGCGCCGTCGGTGCGTGACTGGGACTCGAGCTTGACCACGGTGGCGCCGTGGTCGGCCAGCGCCCGGGTGAACGACGGGCCGGCCACCGCCCACATGAAATCGAGCACCTTCAGCCCGGTCAGGGCGCGGTCCGGCCCGCCCGACTGGGCTTCGGCGCGTGGCGGCGCCGGGGCCGCGGCGGGCCGGCGGG
>JBJXGF010000067.1:0-4518 GCA_046153015.1 Acidimicrobiales bacterium
CCGACCCTGCCGCGCTGAGCCGGCCGCCGCCGCGCGGCGGGCACCGGCGCCGGGAGGGCGCCCCCCGGCTACGGTGTCGCCCGTGGCCCCGCCCCTGCGCTTCGGCATCGTCCACGATTTCCGCTGCCCGCCCGGCAGCGCCGTGCCCATGCCCCGCGTCTACGCCGAGACCTTCGAGCAGATCGAGCTGGCCGAGCAGTGGGGCCTCGAGCTGTGCTGGTTCACCGAGCACCACTTCGTCGACGACGGCTACCTGCCGAACTTCGTCCCCGTGGCGGCCGCGGCCGCGGCCCGCACCACGACCATGCGGTTCTCGACCGACATCTGCCTGCTGCCGTTCCGCAACGCCATCCGCCTCGCCGAGGACCTCGCCATCCTCGACAACATCTCCAACGGCCGCATGGAGCTCGGCGCCGGCATGGGCTACGCCGCCCACGAGTTCGCCGGCTTCGGCGTGCCTCGCAGCCGGCGCGTGTCGCTCACCGAGGAGGGCCTCGAGATCCTGCGCCTGGCGTGGTCGGGCGAGGCGTTCAGCTTTGCCGGCACGCGCTACCAGGCGAAGGGCCTGCGGGTCACGCCCGACCCGGTGCAGCCGGGCGGGCCGCCGCTGTGGGTCGCCGCCACCAGCCGCGCCGGCGCGCTGCGGGCCGCCCGGTTCGACACCCACCTGCTGCCCCAGGGGCCCCGGCACGCGGTGCTCGACCCGTGGCGGGCCGAGCTCGAGGCCAGCGGGCGCAGCCCGGCCGACTACCGCGTGGGCCTGATCCGCGGCGTGTTCGTGACCGACGACGTGGAGCGGGACTGGCCGCCGGTCGCCGCCGCGGAGAAGTACCGGCGGGATGTGTACGTCGGCTTCATCAAGGCCAGCGAGGACCACACGCGGCAGGCGAGCAGCATCGCCGCCCCGCGGGCGCCGATGCCGCTCAACCCGCTCGTGTGGACGGTGGGCGACGTCGAGCACTGCGTGGCGGAGCTCTCCGAGCTCATCGCCGAGCACGGCGTGACCGACCTCGTCACCTGGGGGGCGCCGCCCGGCCTCGCCCCGTCGGTCATGAACGGCCCGCTCGAGCGATTCGCCACCGAGGTCGCGCCCCGCCTGCGGGCCGCGGCGCGATGAGCACCGCGCCGAGCGCCGCGTGACCCCGGCGGCGGAACGGGTGGCGGCCGGCGCCCCGGAGGCGGCGCCGCTGGTTCCCCGCCAGGCGTGGTTCACCCTCGCCATCGCGTCGACCGCGGCGTTCATGGTGGCCCTCGAGGTCACGATCATCTCGCTGGCGCTGCCCGCGATCCAGGACGCGTTCCCGGGCGTCGAGACCGCCACGCTGTCCTGGGTGTTCACCGCCTACAGCATCGGCGTGGCGTCGCTGCTGCTCGTGGCCGGCTGGGCGGCCGACCTGTTCGGCCGCAAGCGCCTGTTCCTCACCGGCATGGCCATCTTCTCCGTCGGCTCGCTCGGCTCGGGCGCCGCGCAGAGCGTCGCCTGGCTGATCACGGCGCGGGTCGTGCAGTCCCTCGGCGGCGCGCTGCTGTTCCCGGCTGGGCTGGCGCTGGTGCTCGCCGTGTTCCCCCTCAGCCGGCGTCAGATGGCCATCGGGATCTGGGCCGCTACGGGCGGCCTGGCCGGCGCGCTCGCCCCCTCCCTCGGCGCGTTGCTGATCGAGGCGTTCGGCTGGCGGGCCGTGTTCCTCATCAACGTGCCGGTGGCCGGGCTGGCCCTGCCCCTCGGGCTGTCGGTCCTCGTCGAATCGCGGGCGGAGGGCGTGAGCCGCCGGGTCGACGTGCTCGGCGTGCCCTGCGCGTCGCTCGGGGTGGGGGCCCTGGTGCTCGGCATCACCGAGGGCCGAGAGTGGGGGTGGGGCTCGCCCTCGATCGTGGGGGCGCTGGCGGCGTCGGCGGTGCTGATCGCACTGTTCGTGGTGCGTTCGCTCCGCCACCCGGCGCCCCTGTTCGACCTCAGGCTTTTCGCCGTGCCCTCGTACCGGGTGGCGCTGATCGGCGCGTTGCTGTTCTCGGCTGGCTTTTTCGGGAGCTGGGTGCTGCTGCCCAGCTTCATCCAGCGGTACTGGGGCTGGTCGGTGCTCAAGACCGGCCTCGCCGTGATGCCGGGCTCGCTGATCTCGGCCGTGCTCTCGGGCCCGATCGGCTCGGTGGTCGACCGCTTCGGCCATCGCCGGGTGGTCGCCCTCGGCGGGCTGTTCGGGGCGCTCGGGTGGGGCGGGTTCGCGTTGCTGATGCGGACCGAGCCCCGGTTCTGGGTCGGCCTCTTCCTGCCCAACGTCCTGCTCGGTCTGTCGATGGCGATCCTGTTCGCCATGCTCGTGGGCGCCGCGATGCGTGACGTGCCCCCGGCGCGCTACGGCATGGCCGGCGCCGGGCGGACCACCTCGTTCCAGCTCGCCCAGGCCCTCGGGGTGGCCGTCGGCGTGGCGGTGGTGGGCCGGCCCTCCACCGCCAGTGCGGCGCTGGCCAGCTACCGCGTCAACTGGTTGATCTCCGCCGGGCTGCTCGGTGCGCTGTTCGTGCTGTTCCTCGTCGCCTATCCGCCGCGGGCGGGCCGCGACGCCGCCTGAGCGGGGAGCTCGAGGGCCAGCGCAGCGCCCACGGCAGGATTCGAACCTGCGGCCTATCGCTTAGGAGGCGACCGCTCTATCCCCTGAGCTACGTGGGCCCGCCGGGCGAGCCTAGCCGCGCCGCCCCGACTCGCTACGCTGGCCGCCGCATGGGCGAGCTGGCCGACCGGGTGCTGTCCACGCTGCGCGACACCGCGCTCGCGCCGCTCCAGCCGACGTCGGACTTCTTCTGGCCCCACCTGCTCGGCGCGCTGGCGATCGCCGTGCTCGTGCAGGCCGCGGTGCGGCGCCGGCCGCTCGGCCCGTTCCTGCGGGCCGCGTTCTCGCCGGCCGTGTGGTGGCACCGCTCGGCCCGGGCCGACTACCAGTTCTACCTGGTCAACGGCGTGCTCTACGTGCTGCTCGTGGGCCCCTGGCTCGTCACCACCGCAGCGGTGGCCGGCGGCGTTCGTCGGCTGCTCGAGGCTGGGCTCGGCGAGGGGCCGGGTCTGGCGGCGTCGGGAGCGGGTGTGGTGGGCGCCTACACCGTGGTGCATTTCGTCGCCCGGGACTTCGGTCGGTGGTTCGGCCACTGGATCCAGCACCGGCTGGCGCTGCTCTGGGAGTTCCACAAGGTCCACCACTCCGCCGAGGTGCTGGTGCCGCTCACCGGCGGGCGGGTGCACCCGGTGGACCTCGTGGTCATGGCGGTGTGCGCCAATGGCGTGACCGGCGTCGTGGCCGGCGCGGCCCTGCACCTGTTCCCCGCCGGGCTCGACCTCTGGAGCGTCTACGGCGTGAACGCCTTGGTGTTCGCGTTCGACCTGCTCGGTTCCAACCTTCGCCACTCGCCGGTGTGGCTCTCCTACGGCCGGCGGGCGGAGCGCTGGCTGATCAGCCCGGCGCAGCACCAGATCCACCACAGCGTCGAGCCTCGGCACTGGCAGAAGAACCTCGGCTTCTACCTGGCGGTGTGGGACCGCCTGTTCGGCACGCTCTACGTGCCCGAGCGGCGGGAGGCGCTGCGCTTCGGGACCGGCGAGGGCCGCGACGCCGACTATCACAGTGTGCTGCGGCTCTACTGGCTGCCGCTGCGGGCGGTGTGGTCCCGCCTCACCGTGCCCGAGCGGGTCGCCGACCAACCCGGCCGGCAGAGCTGACTACCCATTAGCACACCGTCCGAGAGGACGCGACCGCTCTGCGGATGCTTGACTGTGCAGATGCTTCGTCGTCGCTCCCTCGTGGTCGGCTCAGCCGTCGCGGCCGCTGCGCTCCTTCCCTGGGCCGCCCCCGCCAGCGCCGACCCGCCGACCTTGCCGCAGTTCGAGCCGTACGGCGCGTGCACGGCGCGGGTCATCGATTGGAGCCCGCTCCAGGCGTCGGTCACCCTCCAGGGAGTGGCCGGCTGCCCCACCCAGTGGTGGGTGCTGCAGGGCCTGGCCTGCCTCGACACCGGCTGCTACAACCCGGCGCTCGGTCCGGACTGGGGGGAGACGCCCTACCTGCGCAACGAGTGGCCGATCTTCAGCATCACCGGGGCGGAACGCAAGACCGTCACCTTCACCCGCATGCGCTGCACCGAGGCCCGCTTCATCCAGATGGACCTCGTCGCCATGTTCGGCGGACCCACCCAGCCGCTCACCTCGATCGACTCGCCGTCGGAGCACAACGGCCCGCTCGGGATGGGCGGCGGCGACACGCCGAGCGACCGCTCCCTGCCCGAGTGCCAGGAGATCTCGACCCAGCAGACCTCCACCACCACGACGGCGCCGACCACGACCACCACCGCGGCTGCGGGGCCGACCACCACCAGCACCGCGGCGGCGCCGACCACGGTGACCACGGCGCCGCTGATCGAGGTGGCCGGCGTGGCGCAGACGCCTCGCCCCGCGGTGCGGGCGGCGACCCTGCCTGCCACCGGGGCCGCCTCTCGTGGAGGGGCCGACGCCGCCGCCGGCGCCGGGCTGCT
>JBJXGF010000080.1:0-24987 GCA_046153015.1 Acidimicrobiales bacterium
GGTGCTCGGCGCGGTCGGCGTCGCCGTGTCGCGCGGCGGAGGCGACAGCGACGACATCAGCCAGCCGTCCCCCACCACCTCCGCTGGCCCGGCGGCCCGGCCTGTGGTCGCCTCGGCCGCCGGCATGGCTGCCGTGCCCGCCGGCGCCTACCCGCTCGGCGTCGGCGGCCGCTCCGTGCAGCTCGAGGCGTTCCACCTCGACCGGCTGCAGGTGAGCAACGCGCAGTACGCCCGCTTCCTGCAGGCGGTCGACGGGGCCGCCCTGCCCGCCGACTGGGATCGCCGCGCCGCTCCCGGCGGCCAGGAGGACCGGCCGGTGGTCGGCGTCGGCTGGACGTGGGCCAAGGCCTACTGCATGGCGCTGGGCAAGGACCTCCCGACCGAGGCCGAGTGGGAGGCCGCCGCCCGCGGAACGGCCGGTCGGCCCCTGCCCTGGGGCGACGACCTGGCGGCGGTGGCGCTGCCGCCGACGGGCCCGTATCCGGTGGGCAGCGTGGCCGGCAACGTGACCCCCGAGGGCGTGCAGGACCTCGTCGGCAACGTCTGGGAGTGGGTGCGCGAGCCCTACGAGCCGGCCCCCGAGCGTCAGGTGGTGCGACGCGGCGGGCGCAGCGGCCTGCAGCTCAAGGGCGCGCTCGATCGCCAGACGGTCGACCAGACCAACCGCTCGGCCGACGCCGAGACCGGCTTCCGCTGCGCCGCGGCCCGGGTCGACCCCGCAGCCGAGCCCGACGTGTTTCAGACCGACGTGCCCCACGAGGCGGCGCCCGCCGCGCCGGCAGTGAGCGCGTCGACCGGGTTCGACATCGACGACTCCTTCGAGGACCCGGCCAGCGGCTGGCCTCGCCGGCCGAGCGCCGAGGAGACCGCAGCCGGGATCACGGTGGGGTACCACGGGCCCTCGTGGTATCACCTCGAGATGCGCCAGCCCGGACAGCGGGAGGTGCTGCTGCGCGGCGTCAACTACGCCGACGCCGAGCTCACCGTCACCGCCTACGTGCTGCGCCAGGCGCAGGCGGGCGCGTTCCGGTACGGCCTGGTGTTCCGCGCCCACCCCTTCGACCCGGCGAACACCGCCGACGCCGCGGCCCGCCAGGAGAACTTCTACGCGTTCGCCATCAACCCGTCGACCCAGCAGTGGGAGCTGCTCCACACCGACACGGCGCCGTTCCGGGTGGTGGCCTCCGGCGCGCTGCCCGAGGGGGTGGCGGTGAGCGACGAAACCAAGCCCGACGAGCTCGGCGTCGAGCTGCGCGGCCAGGCGCTCGTCATGCGCATCAACGGCGGCGAGGTGGGCCAGTTCCGGCTCTCACGGCAACACCCGACCGGCGACGTCGGCTTC
Source organism: Acidimicrobiales bacterium (assembly GCA_046153015.1). Lineage (GTDB taxonomy): Bacteria > Actinomycetota > Acidimicrobiia > Acidimicrobiales > CAIXPF01 > JBJXGF01. The sequence continues at coordinate 1,343 of JBJXGF010000080.1, forward strand.
TTCCTCGAGAACCTCGACGCCGCCGGGGTGCACGTGCACTTCGACCGGATCACCGCCCGGGCGCTGTAACGCCGGTCAGCGGGCCCGCTCCCGGCGGGCGGCCAGCACCCGGTCGGCGACGGCGCCGCCGGCGACGATCGCCGCCGACAGCTCGCTCGGCAGGCCCGCCGCGTCGACGAACACCTCCGCCCGCAGCGGCCAACGGATCTTCCCGTCGGTCAACACGCCGGTCACGCCCTCGCCCTCGGGCTGCGCGTCGACGAGGTCCATGCCGTCGTAGACGGTCACGTTCATGTCGACCACGCAGTGGTGCTTGAGGCCCTCCTCGAACACCGCTGGCGCGATCATCGGCGGCGACTGCGCCGCCAGGTACGGGCGCATCACCTCGAGCACCCCGTGGGGGGTGAGCACGGCGATCGCGTCGGCGCTGAGCTCGACCGGCTCCTCCCGCCCGAGGGAGCGGTGCCCCACGAGCAGGGTGGGCAAACCCCAGCCGCCGGCCACCTTGGCCACGACCAAGGCGCCCGGGCCGGGCCCGACCACAAGCAGCGGCGTGTCGATCGTGACCGGCACCGGCCGGCTCAGAAGATCGCGAGCGGGTTGGTGGGGCTGCCCGTCACGCCCTGGAAGCGGATCGGGGCCAGCACGAACTGGAAGTCCCACCGCCCGAGCCGGTTGCAGGTGTCGGCCAAGTCCTCGAGCTGGCAGTTGTCGATCAGCCACAGGCCCATCGCCACGATGCCCACCATGTGGATCGGCATCGTGACCACCTTGTAGCCCGAGGGCGTGATGTCCTGCGCCACGTCGGAGCCGATCATGGCCACGCCGCGCTCGTGCAGCCACGGCAGGCAGGCGGCCTGGAACCCCGAACGGGGCTTGTTGGCGTTGTAGTTGCGGCCCTCGGTGCGCCGGGCGCCGCTCTCGCCGGTGCGCAGCAGCACCACGTCGCCCGGCTCGACCCGCACGCCGGCCGCCTCCTCGGCGGCTTCGAGGTCCTCGGGGAACACGTGGTCGTCGGCGGCCAGCACGTCGACCCCGCGCAGGCGGGCCACGTCGAGCAGCACGCCGCGGCTGGTCACGCCGTTCGACACGGCGAGCACGTCGTGCTTGAGGGCCCCCTGGCGGTCCGAAACCATGGAGGCGGGCACCCCGCCGTACATCTTGCCGTCCCAGAACAGGTGGGCCAGCGAGTCGAGGTGGGTCACGTCGAGGCCGTGGAACACCATCCCGATGAACTCCTGGGCGCCGCCGCCCCGCCCGCCCGAGAGCAGGCCGCGCCGACCCTCCTCATCGAGCCCGAGGCCGGTGGAGAGCATGTAGCGCTGGTTTTCGACCGTGGCGCCGGGCTGGCGGCCGGTGCGCAGATCCCACGCGCAGGACACCGACACGCCCTCGCGGACGAGGCCGGCAGCCTGGACGCGCTTCTCGGGCGTGATGTGGTTGAGCGTGCCGAGGCGGTCGTCGGCGCCCCAGCGGGTCCAGTTCGACAGCTCGTCGAACCAGGTGAGCACCACGTCTTCGGTCGGCGCGGTCGGCATGCGGCTTCCCCCTCGGAGTCAGAACCTCGAAGCGGCGCCGATAGTACGCAATCGGGCCGGGGGCTGCGTCAGCTCTGCAGGGGGAGCACGGCGGCGGCGAGCCAGTCGAGCTCGGCGTCCCAGCCGCCGGGCTCGCTCACCGCCGGGTCGAGCGGGCGCAGCACGAACTTCGAGAGCCCCGCGGCGAGGTGGCGCCGGAGCAGCGAGGTCAGCTCCTCCGCGCCCACCGGCAGGATGTCGGCCCGCTCCGGCGAGGGCGTGTCGGCCGGCTGGCCGGGTCGGCGCAGCGTGGCCGCCACGACCGCCTCGGGGGGCAGCACCCGGGCGTAGGGGATCGAGATGCCGAAGTGCTCCGGGTCGATGCAGCGCCCGGCCTCGGCGGCGGCGACGAGGATGGTCTCGCGCCCGGCGCCGGCCTGTTCGGGCGTGGCGCGGGCGGTGAGCCAGCCGTCGGCCAGGCGCCCGGCGCGGTGCAGCGCCAGCGGGCCGATCCCGCCCAGCCAGATCTCGAGGGGGTCCTGCACCGGGCGGGGCTCCAGGCGCACCCCGGTGGCGGAGAAGCGCTTGCTGTGGTGGTCGACGGTCTCGCCCGCCCACCAGCGCCGGCACAGGCCCATCCATTCGCCGAGCAGCCCGCCGCGGTCGTCGTCGGCCACGCCCAGCGCCTCCCGCTCGGCCGGCTGGTCCTGGCCGGGCACGAACGAGAGCAGCAGGCGGCCCTCGCTCAGCCGGTCGAGCTGGGCCAGCTCCTTGGCCAGGAGCAGCGGGTTGCGGCCCGGCCCCACCACGTTGGCGCCGAGCTTGAGCCGCTCGGTGCGCCCGGCGGCGAGCGCCAGGCCCACCAGCGGGTCGACGACCCGGCCGAGGGGCACGTCGGAGAGCCACACCGTGTCGAAGCCGCGGCGCTCCAACCCGTCGATGAACGCGAGGAACTCCGAGCGGGTCGGCGCGGCGCCGCCGGGCGACACCGCGATCCGGACCTTCATACGCCGAGGTACTCGCGCACGACGCGTTCGAAGACCACGGGGTTGTCGCCAGGCACGAGGTGCCCGGCGCCGGGCACCTCGGCGAAGCGGGAGTCGGCCAGCACCGCCTGCATCTTCGCCGCGGTCTGCGGGGAGAGGATGTCGCTCTCCTTGCCCCGCACGATCAGCGTGGGCGCCTTGACCTTCCCCAGGTCGGCCCACGCCTCCTCGTTCATCTCCATGCCGCGGTCGCGGCGGATGCCGCGGCGGCGGTCGTGTTTCCAGGTCCAGCGGCCGTCGTCGAGCTGCTTCAGGTTGTTGAGCAGGCTCCCCCGGATCTGCTCGATCTCGCGGCGCGGGTTGTACTGCTTGACCCGCTGCACCAGCCATTCGAAGGTCTCGAAGGTCTCGGTGCCCTCCAGGAACTCCTGGATGTGGCGGCGGCCCTCGGCCTGCACGTCGGGCCCCACGTCGACCACCACCAGGCGTTCGACCTTCTCGGGGTGGGCGGCGGCGAAGCCGTAGGAGTTGCGGCCGCCCATCGACAGGCCAAGCAGCGTGAAGCGGTCGAAGCCGATGGCGTCGGTGAACGCGTGCACGTCGGCCACGTGGTGCTCGGCCTCGTAGTCGCCGTTCTCGGACCAGTCGCTGTCGCCGTGGCCCCGCTGGTCGAGGGCGACGATGTGGAAGTGGTCGCGCATGGACAACGCGAAGAAGTCCCAGCTGTGCGCGCTCTGCGCTCCGCCGTGGAGCAGCAGCAGCTTGGGCAGGCCGGCGTTGCCCCAGTCGAGGTAGTGGAGGCGCATCCCGTTGGCCGTGACGTAGCGGTCCTCGGGCAGCACCTCCTGGGAGAAGGCGATGCCGGCGGCTCGCGCCGCGGTGAACAGGTCCATGTGTGACATCCCCCCTCGGATGGCTGCCTGCGGATCATAGAACGCCGCCGATCCCCCAGATGAGCGAGCTGAAATATCAAACGATCGTGTTATGAACGATGATTGACATCTGCGTTGGACGTGGGAGACACGCAATGCTCGACCTGAAGAGGGCGGCCGCCTGGGCGGCGATGCTGGCTTTCCCCGCCATCGGCCTCGCCCTCGGCGCGGGCGGGCCCGCTCCTGCCGCCGCACCGGCCGAGCCGGGGGCGCCGGTGGCCGCCCCCGCGGAGGTGGCCGCCCCCGACGACGGGCACGGGCCCGATCCGGCGCCGCCCGGGGTGGACTACACCAAGCCGGCGCCGATCGTGGTCCCCGCCACCGCCGACCGGATCTACTGCGACGGCAACGGCACGAGCGGCCACCGCGTGAAGGCCATCTACGCCGTGGCCAGCGACCGGCCCAACCGTGCCGACGAGGTAGTCCCCGCCATCCCCGCCTGGGCGGGCACGGTCGAGCGCGTGTTCAGCCGGAGCGCCGAGAAGACCGGCGGCGTGCGCCACGTGCGCTGGGTGCACTCGAACAGCGCCAGCTGCGCGCTCGACGTCGACACCGTGGTGCTCAGCCCGGCGGGGGACAACAGCTTCGCCGCCACCCAGGCCGAGCTGCGGGCCATGGGCTACACCGACCCGACCCGCAAGTACATGGTGTGGGTCGACGCCACCGCGCTCTGCGGCATCGCCCAGATGTACCCCGACGACTCGGCGAGCCAGGCGAACGACAACAACGGCCGCTACTCGATGATGTCCCGCATCGACAGCGGCTGCTGGGGCTTCTCCGACTCGGTCGAGGCGCACGAGCTGATGCACAACCTGGGCGGGGTGCAGAACACCTCGCCGAACAGCAGCAAGAAGGGCCACTGCGTCGACGAGTCCGACCGCATGTGCTACAGGGACGGCGGCAAGAAGATGAAGGCGGTGTGCACCACCGCCGGCGGCGAAGCGCTCTTCGACTGCAACAACGACGACTACTTCAACACCAACCCGGCCGCCGGCTCGTACCTGGCCACGCGCTGGAACGCGGCGAACAGCCGGTTCCTCGTCAACCCCAGCACCACCCCGCTGCCGGCCGCCGTCTCGACGCTGCGGGGCGGCCTCACAAAGAAGAAGCCGATCGGCTATCACTGGATCGGCGCCTCGACCGGCGCCGCCTCCGTGCAGTTCAAGGCGAAGAAGGCGGCGGCCTCGGACTTCACGGTGACGTTGTCCGACGGCTACACCCCGGTGGCCACCGGGAGGGGCACGAGCACGTTCACGCTCGAAGGCACGGTCACGGTGGAGGGCCAACACCTGATCACCGTGGAGGGGCCGAAGGGGGCCTACACCCTGACCGTCACCCGCCAGTAGCGCGCTCGGCTGGGTTCTAGCCGGTGACCGGGAGCTGGTTGAACGGCAGGTCCTTGTCGGTGCGGGGCTCGCCGGGCAGGCCGAGCACCCGCTCGCCGACGATGTTCCGCTGGATCTGATCGGTGCCGCCGCCGATCGAGATCATGTAGGCGGTGGCGATCACCTCCATGGCGCGGTCCTCGCCGAGGGCGTCGGGCCCCGAGAGCATCCCGTACGGGCCGGCGAGGTCGAACGCGGCCCGGCCCAGCCGGTGCAGGTTCTTCGACGCCGCCATCTTCTGCACCGAGACGATCGGCGAGGCCTGGTCCCGGCGGCCGGCCCGCCGAGCCGCCTCGGCCAGCGCCTTGATGCGCAGCTCGGAGAGGCGGGCGGTCTCACCGGCCTGGGCGTTGGCGGCCAGCTCGGCGCGCACGAGCGGCTCCGACGCCCGCCCCGCCTCCGCGGCGATCTGCGCGGCCAGCCTCCAGCCCCGGGGCCGGGGCGCCTGCGCCGCCCGCGCCGCCTGGGCTGCGGCGCGCCGCTCGACCAGCAGCGCTACCGGCGTGTCGAGCAGTTGATCGCCCACGTCGAGCCGGCCGCCGCCGCCCGACGCGCTCGAGCCGAGGCTGCTGCGCTCGTTGGCCAGCGTGGTCAGCGCCACCCGCCAGCCGTCGTGCAGGTCGCCCAGGACGTTCTCCGCCGGAACCTCCGCGTCGGTGAGGAACACCTCGTTGAACACCGCCCGCCCGGTCATCTCCCGCAGCGGCCGCACCTCCACGCCGGGCTGGCGCATGTCGATGAGGAAGTACGTGATGCCCCGGTGCTTGGGCTGCTCGGGATCGGTGCGGGCGATCAGGATGCCGAACGCGGCCTTGTGAGCGCCGGAGGTCCACACCTTCTGCCCGTTCACCACGAAGCGGTCCCCGTCACGCTCGGCGCGGGTGCGCAGCGACGCCAGGTCGGAGCCGGCCCACGGCTCGGAGAAGAGCTGGCACCAGATGTGCTCGCCGTGCACGATGCCTGGGAGGAAGCGGTCCTGCTGCTCGGACGTGCCGTGGGCGATGATCGTGGGCGCAGCCAACGATGTGGCGATGCCCCGAGGCGGGCCGAGCGCTCCCGCCTGCACGCGGGCCCGGGTGACTGCGGCCGCCGCCTCGTTCGACAGGCCCCGCCCGTACCGCCCGAGCGGCCAGGTGGGGTACCCCCAGCCCGAGTCGGCCAGGCGGGCCCACCACTGACCGAGGGTCAGCGAAAGGTTCCAGTTGGCCTCGAACCACGCCGCCGCCTCGGACCGGGCGGCTTCCACAGAGCTGGGCTGCGCCACGCGCCCAACCGTAGCCCCGCCCGCTCAGAACAGCGGGGAGGACAAGCCGTGGCGCTTCGCCACCTCGATGACCCCCGGCAGCGTCTCCGGAGTGGGCGCACCCGGGACGCGGGCCGACAGGTCGGCGAAGAAGGCGCTGGCCTTGTCGCCGCTCGTGGCCACGCTGAACCGGGCGCGGGAGGACCGGATCGTGAACGTATGCACCGCGCCGGCGGGCACGATCGCGGTGTCGCCCTCGGTCAGCAGGCGCTCGGACCCGTCGACCGACACGAGGACCTCCCCTTCGAGCACTACATAGCTCTCGAACCATGGATGCGCATGCGGGGGCGGGCCCGAGCCTTCGGGCCCGTCGAGGACGAACAGCTCGAAGCCGCCGCCGGTGACCGGGCCGTCGGCCACCACCGTTATCTCGTCGCCGACCACCCGCAGGGTCTGATTGATGAGGGAATTGGCCATCGCCATCATGCGCTCCTAGTCGTGCCGTGTCGTTGCCGGCGTGTTGCCGGGTTGCCGGCGGAACCGTCGGGGCGTGTTCGCCGCCGGCGACGGCGCTGGATCACCAGAGCGATGCACGCGGGCGCTGCGGTTAGCCCACGGTCACCCCAGGCCCGAGCCCACCACCTCGTAGGCGCGCGCGGCGCGGCCCCGCGCGTCCTCGGCCTTGCGCTCGCCGGCGGAGCGCACCCGCTCCTGCGCCATCAGCCGGTCGAGCACGCCCTTGATCGTGGCGGGGCTGCCTCCGACGTGCTCCATGATGTCTTTCACCGTGAAGGCGCCGGGCAGGCGCAGCACGCCCTCCTCGATCTGCTCCGGGCGCATCCGGCCCCGCCGGGGGGCGCCCGGCGCCTTGCCCGAGCTCTTCTTGCGCCCGGCCGAGCCCTCGAAGCCGGCGGCGGCCAACACGTCGGCCGGCACGCCCATCTCGGCGAAGGCCGCCATCGGTATGCCCTCGGCCTCGGCCCAGCGCCGGGCGTGTTTGATGAAGTCATATTTGAACGAGTTGCCGTCCACCGCTTGCGCCCGCTGGAGCGCCGATATGGCCTTAAGACGTTCGATGGGATCCTTGGCTGCTTTGACGTCTTGCTCGAGCTTCTTCACGGCGGCAGGATCGACGAGCTTGCTGGGATCTTCGAGAAACAACAAGTAGAGGCGCACCGCGGCCTCGGGCGTCACTGCGTTGTCGTCTGATTTCGCCATAGGGCCGGCACACTAGCAGCACAGCAAACCCCCGCCGGCGCCAAGGCGCCAGCAGCTAGGTTCATAGCATGGCTGAGCAGGATCGCGAACTTATGCAGTACGAGCGCGACGGGAACATCGTCACCATCCGCTTCAACCGCCCGGAGAAGCTCAACGCGTTCAGCGACGAGATGGTGATCGCGTTGACCGAGGCCCTGCGGCGCTTCGACGCCGACGAGGACGCGCACGTGGCCGTGCTCTGCGGCAACGGCCGGGCCTTTTCCACCGGGGCCGACGTGCGTCAGCGCCAGCTCCGCTCGCAGGAGGAGTTCCGCCGGCTCGGCGGCCCGCAGGGCTTCGGCGCCAACGCCGGCGACCTGTTCACCCACTCGGTCAACTGGAAGCCGGTCATCACCGCCGCCCACGGCTACGTGCTCGGCCTGGCGACCGGCATCGTGCTCGAGAGCGACCTGATCGTGGCCGAGGAGGGCACGCAGTTCCAGATCACCGAGACCTCCCGCGGCCTCGGCGGCGCCAAGTACTGGGGCCTCATGCAGTTCCGGGGCGCAGCGGCCTTCGGCACGGAGGTGGCCCTCACCGGGCGGTACTTCAGCGCCGAGGAGGCCTTCGCGCACGGGGTCATCAACCGGCTCGCCCCCAAGGGGGCCCTGCTCGACACCGCGTACGACCTGGCCCGCGCCGTGTGCGCCAATCCGCCGCTGTCGGTGCGGGCCACTGTGCGCACCCGGCGCTGGTACCTCGACCAGATCGGCCGGGAGATCACCATGCAGACCGCCCCGCTCCGGCTCTACCTCACCGAGGACTTCCAGGAGGCGGCCCGCGCGTTCGTGGAGAAGCGCCCGGCGGGGCCGTTCCAGGGGCGGTGACCCCGCCCCCGCCCCGCCGCTGCGCTGGAACCAGCCGTACGTAATGTTACAATTATGACATGGCTGGAGGCAGGAGCAGGTCCGTCGGTCGTGCGCTCGGCGTGCTGATCATGATCGGCGCCGGCGGGTGCGCGTGGCCGTCGGTGAAGACCACCTCGCCGCCGCCCGGCCCGGCCGGAGCGGGCCGCATCGAGGTGTTCGTGAACAACGACGGTGCGCCCTACACCGGCGCGCCCGAGAACAACCCGAACGGCACGCTCGTGGTCGTGCCGATCAACAGCAGCAGCGGCGACGGCGTGTGGAACAACTTCGGCACGGACTCCTACCTGCGCAACGGACGCTACGGGGTGAGCGTGCCCTCCGGCGGCCGCTACGACGTGCACGTGGGCGAGTACCACCCCGAGAACCCGACCGTGAACAACCTGGTGTTCCCGGCGCAGCTCTTCTACGGCGTCGCCCCCGGCGCCAACGTGCACTTCGAGCTGAACCGGGCCACCGGATCGATCAGCGGGACCGTGCTCAACCGGTCGGGAGCGCCCGCCGCCGGGGTGCGAGTGGACGCGTTCGACACCCAGTACTGCACGCCCGGTTGGGCTCAGGCCTACGGCTGGGGCAGCGCCAGCACCGACGGCGCCGGCCAGTTCGACATCCCCCGCCTCCTGCCGGGCCGGGCCTACACGGTGTTCGCCCACGGTCCGGGTTTCGACTGGGAGGTCTACGCGGTGCCGGTCCAGGCCGGCGCCGCCACCGGCGGCGTCACGCTCAGCGCCGGCGCCAACGGCAGCGAGTTCCGGGCCCCCTGCACGTAGGTCGCGCCCGCGAGCACGCCTACAGCAGGTCGAGCACGGCGGTCCAGCCTCCTTTGCCGGGCGGGTCGATGAGGTGGTCGGCCTCGGCCAGCACCTCCTCGGCGGCGCCCCGCACCGCGACCGCCACCCCGGCGCCGGCCAGGAGCTCCACGTCGTTCGCCGCGTCGCCGACGGCGAGCACCTCGTCGGCCGTGATGCCGAGGCGGGCGGCGAACGCGGCCACGCCGGCCCACTTGTGGGCGGTGGTCGGGATCACCGACAGCGACGTGCCTCCGTAGAGGGAGTCGATCACCAGCGTCGCCCGCCCGGCGCCGGCGCTGGCCACCGCTTCGGCCACCGGGGCCAGCTGATCCCGGTCGCCGCCGATGATCGTGAACGCGGTGATCGAGTGGCCCACGATGGCGGGGCGCAACGGGCCGATCAACGCCCACTGCGCCAGGTAATCGGCGTGCCCGGGGTCGGTCGAGGGCCGCTCGGCGAGCAGCACGTCGACATCCGGGTGGTCCACGAACACGTTCGGCTCGAGCTGGTGGGCGTGGAACGCGTCGAGCACCGCGGCGGCCGAGGCGGCCTCGAAGAACAGCTCGTGGAAGCGCTGCCCGAGGGAGAAGTCCTCGCCGAGGGTGCCGTCGAGCAGCACGGCCGGGAGCAGGATGTCGTTGGCCTCGAGGGCGGTGCGGGCGCTGCGCGGCCGCCGCCCGGTGGCGGCCACCACCGCCACGCCGCGCCGCTCCAGCTCGGCGAGCGCGGCCCGCACGTCGGGGCGCAGCTCGCAGGTGCGGTCCCACAGCGTGCCGTCGAGGTCGGTGGCCACCAGTCTGATCACGCGGCGACTGTATCTGTCTTGCCGGCGCCGCCGGCTGTACCTGCCTGGCCGGCGCCGCCTGTTTGGCCGGTCAGGCGAAGCTCGGCATGACCTCTGCGGCGAAGCGTCGGATCACGTCGAGCCGGCCCTCGAGCCCGCCCCGGGCGAAGAGGAACAGCGTCACGTGGGTCACGCCCTCCTCGGCGAAGGCCCCGAGCTGGTCGACGATGCGCTCGGTGCTGCCCGAGAGCAGGTCGCGCCGCTGCGACTCCGAGTCGAAGAGCAGGCTGAGCGCGGTGGTGAGCTCCACCTCGGCCGGGTCGCGGCCGACCGCCTCACAGGCGCGGCGCACGCCGTCGCGTTCGGCGGCCAGCGCCTCCGGGGTCATGCGGGGGGAGTGGAACGCGTCGCCGAAGCGGGCGGTGCGGGCGAAGGCCGCCTCGCTGTGGCCGCCCACCCACACCGGGATCCGGCCACGCGGCGGCTTGGGGGCGAAGCCCACGGGGCCGAAGCGGGTGTAGGGCCCCTCGAAGCGGGGCTCGTCATCCCGCCACAACGTCTCGAAGATCTCGAGCATCTCGTCGGCGCGGCGGCCGCGGTGGTCCCACGGCCGGCCGAGCGCCTCGAACTCCTCGCGCATCCAGCCGACGCCCACACCGAGGATCGTGCGGCCCGCCGACAGGTGGTCGAGCGTGGCCAACGCCTTGGCCTGCTGCAGCACCGGCCGGTAGCCGAGCACCAGCACGGTCGTGCCGAGCCGCACCCGTTCGGTGAGCGCGGCCACGAAGGTGAGCGAGCCGATGCAGTCGAGCCAGGGCGTGCCGGCCGGCATGAAGGAGGAGTTGTCGTCGGCGTACGGGTAGCGCGACTCGAGCGTGGCGGGGTCGGGCCAGGCGATGTGGTCGCTCGACCAGACCGAGTCGTAGCCGAGCTCCTCGGCCAGCACGGCGGTGCGAGCCAGGCCCTCCCGATCGGCCAGCTTGCCGAAGTCGGGCAGCTTCACCCCGAACTCCACCGCCGCCGCCTACCGCAGCGCGCCGGCCGCGGCCAGCGAGGCGATGCGGGCCTCGTCGTAGCCGAGCAGCTCGCGCAGCACCTGCTCGGTGTGCTGACCGATGAGCACCCCGGCCCGCCGCGGCCGGGTGTCGACGCCGTCGAAACGCAGCCGGGAGTTCTCCACCCACACCGGCCCGAGCTCGGGGTGCTCGGCCTCGGTGAGATGCTCGCGGGCGGCGAGCTGGGGGTCGCTGCGCACCTCGAACGCGGTGAGCGCGCGGTGGGCGGGCACGCCGGCGGCGGTGAGCACGGCCTCCACCTCCTCGACCGGGCGCCGCGCCGTCCACGCCGCAATGTCGGCGTCGAGCGCGCTGCGGTGCGCGAGGCGGGCGTCGTTGTCGGCGAAGCGGGGGTCGCTCGCCCAGCCGGCGCCGATCACCTTGTCGAGTCGGGCGAAGCGCTCGTCGGTGTCGGCGACGATCGCCGCCCAGCGGTCCTCCCCCCGGCACGGATAGACCCCGTGGGGGGCGACGTCGGGCGACGCGTTCCCCAGGCGCTCGGCCACCCGGCCGTTCACCTCGAGGTCGAGCAGCGCCGGGCCGAGCAGCTGGAGGGTGGCCTCGGACTGCGAGAGGTCGATGTACTGGCCCTCGCCCGTGCGCCGCCGGTGGGCCAGCGCGGCGAGGATCGACAACGCGGCGAAGCGCGGGGCCACGTAGTCGGTGTACGCCCCGAACGGCCCGGCCGGGTCGCGGTCCGGCCAGCCGGCCAGCGCCCCGAAACCGGCCAGCTGCGCGCCCATCGTGCCGTAGCCGGCGAGCCCGGCGTCGGGCCCGGTCTGGCCGTTCAGGCAGCTGCTGACCATCACCAGGTCCGGCTTGACCGCCCGCAGCGACTCGTAGTCCAGCCCGAAACCCCGCATCGCCTTCGGCGAGTAGTTCTCCACCACCACGTCGGCCCACCGCACGAGGTCGAGCGCCGCCTCCCGGGCGGCGGGGTTGCGCAGGTCAAGGGCGATCGTGAGCTTGTCGCAGTTGAGGCTGGCGTGCACCCCGGAGCGGTTGGGGTCGGGCACGCCCCGGTGGAAGGGGGTGACCGCCCGCAGCGAGTCGGGCCGGGCCGCGCTCTCCACCCGCACCACGCTGGCGCCGCAGTCGGTGAGGTAGCGCACGGCCATGGGGCCCGCCACCACCCACGTGAAATCGAGCACCTTCAGGCCGGCGAGGGGCCGCGGGGCCAGCGCGGGGACCGCGGCGGCGGCGGGGGTCGGGGCCGGCGGCGGCCCGGCGCGAACCGACGCCAGCACCTCGCGGGTGTGCTCGCCGAGCAGCGGCGCCCGCCGCCACGCCCCCACCGGGGCGGCGCTGAACTGCGCGAAGGGGCCCGGGTAGGTGACCGTGCGGCCCAGCTCGTCGTGGTGCACCTCCTGCCAGAACCGGCGGGCGGCGAGCTGCGCCGAGGCCCGGACGTCGGCCGTGCTGGCCACCGGCACGATCAGCAGGCGCCGGGCGGCGGCCAGCTCGGTGAGCTCGGCCTTGGTGTGCGACGCCGCCCAGCGGGCCACGGCCTCCTGCGCGGTGTGGAGCTCGGCGGGGTCCGCCTCGCCGCTGCGCAGCCGCACCGCGAACAGCGCGCAGTCCTGCTCCAAGAGCGACGGCTCGGCGCAGCCCTCCTCCACCAGCACCTCGAACAGGCGCCGCGAGTACTCCCCGAAGGTGGAGCCGAAGAGCAGGGTGACCGACACGAACCCGTCGGCGCACGGGTAGATGAAGCGGAACGCGGCCCCGCCCTGCACGACCCCGCCGCCCGAGCGGGTGACCACACGGTCCCCCCACGCCTCGCTCAGCACGAGCTGCTGGGCGCCGAGCATCTGCGCCGTCTGCGCGGCGATGTCGGCGTGCACCCCGACCCCGGTGCGCTCCCGGTGCTCCAACGCGGCGAGCGCCGCCACCGCGGCGTCGGCCGCGGCCTGGCGGAACGCCTGGGGCACCACGCACTGCTGGCAGGGCGGCCGGTCGGCGTCGCCGGTCAAGGTCAGCGCCCCCGACGCCGCCTCCGCCGTGAGGTCGTGCGCCGGCCAGTGCGCCTTCGGGCCGGTCGCGCCGTAGGCGCTGATCGAGATCACCGAGAGGCGGGGGTTGACGGCCCGCAGGGCGGCGTGGTCGAGCCGTCCGGGCGGCAGCGACTCGATCACCAGGTCGGCCTCGGCGGCCAGCGCAAGCAGGGCCGCGGCGCCCTCGGCGGTGTCGAGGTCCAGCACCGCCGAGCGCTTGCCTCGGTTGCTGGCCCAGAACGCCAGGCTGCGGTCCGGGTGGGCGACGTCGTCCACGAAGGGACGCAGCCGCCGCAGCGAGATCCCGCCCGGCGGTTCGATCAGCACCACCTCGGCCCCCAGGTCGGCCAGGATCTGGCCGCACAACGTGGCCCCGCCGTCGGCGAGGTCCAGCACCCGCACCCCCTCGAGCATGGAGGGGGACGCTACTCGCCGGAGCCGGCGCCGGCTCGGGGCCCGAGCCGGCGCCGTTCAGACCGGGCTCAGCGCGTCAGTAGTCGTCGCATTAGTAGTCTTTGCACTGCTTGCCGTCCCAGGCGCAGTTCGGGGTCTGCCCGTTCAGGTCGATCGGCTTGCCGAAGGCCACGTTGGTGCCCACATCCTTGCCCGCCTCGACGGTGTATCTCGCCAGCACGCCGCCCTCGATCGGGTTCGAGTCCTTGTTGCCGTTCATCTCGTACACGATCCCGTCCCGAACGAACGGGTGCTGCATCTTCACCTTGCGCGCCGCCAGCAGCACGTTGGTGCGGGTGAGGCCGCCGGAGAGGGCGGAGGCGCGCTTCAGCACGTCGACGATCGACCAGCCGTACTGGCCCCAACCGATGCCCTGGTTGAAGTTGTTCTGATCGAGCCCGGCCTTCGCCAGCCCGTCACGCGCCTCCTGGACCGACTTGACCTTCTGGGCATCGGGGTCGCCCACGTCGTACCGGTCGGTCACCGAGACCCAGCCGTCGCCGGCTGCGCCGGCCGGCTTGAAGAACTGCACGGTGTTGCACGTGTTGGAGATCAGCTTGACCTGCGGCTTCCACGAGCTCTGGCCCACGTAGATCTCACCCTGCGTGCAGTAGTTGCCGAGCGTCATGAGGATCACTGCGTTCGCACCGGTCGAGGCAAGGCTGGTCATCTCGTTGGTGATGCTCGCCGCCGCCGGGTCGTGGAGCTCGTACTTGACGGTGAGCCCATTGGCCTTGGCGAACTTGTCGAAGCTGTTGCGGTAGGCCAGGCCGAACTCGTTGTTCACCACCAGGGCGGCCACCGACGCGCCCTTGCCGAGCGTGTCGACGACGTACTGGCCCCACACCAGGCCTTCCGACGCGTAGCCGATCTGGGGCACCGGGAACACCCACGGCTTGTTGGTCGGGTCCGCCCAGGCGGCGTGCGCGCTGGCCACGAACATGTCGGGAATGCAGCTCTCGTTGACCTTGTCGGCCGTGGCCATGTTGATCGGAGTGCCCAGGTTGCTGGCGAAGGCGAACAGGTCGCCGGTCTCGAGCATCTCGTCGACGTTGGCCTTGCCCCGCGCCGCCTCGTAGCCGTCGTCCTTGTTGGTGTAGACGATCTTCTTGCCGGCCACGCCGCCCTCGGCCGCGTTGATGTGGGCGAAATAGGCCTTCATCCCTTCGCCGATCTGGCCGTACGCGGCGGCCGAGCCCGACTGGGCCAGCGACTGGCCGAGGCGGATCTCGTTGTTCGAGAGGCCGGCGGTGTCGCTCCATTTCGAGGGGCACGTGGACAGGTCGGCGCTGAAGCCGGACGGCCCGATCAGCTTCTTGTCCTTCACGCCCCACGTCGACGGTTCGTCCCCGCCGGTCACCGCGCCGGCCGCCGCCGAGGTCGCCGAGTTGGCTGTGGTGGCTGCGGACTCCTCCGAGCCGCCGTCGCTGCCGCAGGCGGCTGCGCTCAAGCCCAACAGGCACGCGAGCACGCCGGCACGGGCCGATCTGCCGTGCTTCATCGTTACTCCTCCCCAAGGAACCTCGGGCCCCGCCGGGACGCGGGAGACCAGGACGGCTGGGGACGTTACGCCGAGGGCCAGGCGGCCTGCCTCGTCCTAAACCGGTTGCTACTCAACTGTTGCGAACGCGAAACGGGGGCGGGCCGTTGCGGCCCGCCCCCGTGCGCTCAGCGCATGGCTACTTGCACTGCTTGCCGTCCCAGGCGCAGTTCGGGGTCTTGCCGTTGAGGTCGAGCACCTCGCCGAAGGGCACGTTGACGCCCGTCTCCTTGCCCGCCTCGACGGTGTACTTCACGGTCACGCCGCCCTCCGAGGGGAAGGCGTCCAGGTTGCCCTTCATCTCGTACTTGATGCCGGGCCGGTAGAACGGGTGGGTCTTGCTGATGTTGCGCGACGCGATCATCAGGTTCGTGCGGGTGAGGCCGCCGTTGAGCTTGGCCGCGTCCTTCAGCACGTCGACCGTGTGCCAGCCCATCTGGGCGACGCCGGCCGCCCAGGCGCCCAGGTTCGGGTCGACGCCGTTCTTGGTGGCCAGGTCACGGGTGAGCTTGATGATCTCTTCCTTCTGGTCGGTCGGGTCGGCCGGGTCGCGCCGGTCGCTGATCGACACCCAGCCGTTGCCCGCGCCGAAGCCGGCCGGCTTGAAGAAGCTCACGCTGGCGCACGTGTTGGAGATCAGCCTCTCCTTCGGCTTCCAGGTGCTCTCCTCCATGTACTTCACCGCCTGGGTGCAGTAGCCGCTGGCGGTCATCAGGATGATCACGTCGGCGTTGGTGGCGGCCAGCGTGGTCATCTCGTTGGTGATGCTGGGCGCGGCGGGGTCGTGCAGCTCGGTCTTGAGCGTGACCCCGTTGTCCTTCGCCCACTTCTCGAAGGTGACCCGGTAGGCGGCGCCGAACTCGCTGTTGATGGCCAACGCGGCGACCGTGACGCCCTTGCCGTACTTCTTCAGGATGTAGTCGCCCCAGAGCAGCGCCTCGGAGGAGTAGTTGAGCTGCGTGGTGGCGGTGGTCCACGGGCGGTTCACCGGGTCGCCCCACGCCGGATGCGCGGTGGAGACGCTGATGTTCGGCACGCAGGCCTCGTTCACCTTGTCGTTCGTGGCCATCACGATCGGGGTGCCGAGGGTGCCGGAGAACGCGAACAGGTTGCCGGTCTCGAGGAGCTCGTCGACGTTGGCCTTGCCGCGGGCCGCCTCGTAGCCGTCGTCTTTCAGGTTGAAGTTGATCTTGCGGCCGGCGATGCCGCCCTCGGTGGTGTTGATGTGGTCGAAGTAGGCCTTCATGCCCTGGCTAATCGGGCCGTACACGGCGAAGCTGCCCGACTGCGCCATCGAGGCGCCGATGCGGATCTCGGTGTCGGTGAGGCCGGTCTTGTCGTCCCACTTCGCCGGGCACTTCGACAGGTCCACGGAGAACCCGGCCGGGCCGGTCAGCTTCTTGTCCTTCACGCCCCAGGTGGAGGGGTCGTCCGGGCCGGCGCCGGCCGCCGCCGTGGTGGCCGTGCCCTTGGCGGTGGTGGGGGCCGCCTCCTCGTCGCCACCGTCGCTGCCGCAGGCCCCTGCGGCCAGTGCGACCACACATGCCAGCGCGCCGAAGCGCGTCGCTCTTCTGCCGATGCTCACGCAACTCTCCCGATCGTCACTTACAGTGTTCTTCCCGGACCCAAGCGGGCGAGCGTATGCCAGGGCGGGGGGCGACGTGGGTCACCCCCCGCAAGGCATGGTCGGCAGGCTTCGCTTCGCTCAGCCGTCTTTGTGCTGGGGGCTGCGCCCCCAGACCCCATCGGCGTCCGGCTCGCTGGCGCTCGCTCGTCCGCCCGGCTTCGCTTCGCTCAGCCGTCTTTACAGGTCTTGCCGTCCCAGGCGCAGTTCGGGGTCTGGCCGTCGAGGTCCTTCAGGGTGCCGAAGGGCACGTTCGAGCCGTTCTCCTGGCCGGGCGGGATCGTCCAGCGGACCGTGATCGCGCCTTCGATCGGGTAGGCGTCCTTGTTGCCGTTCATGCGGTACTTGATCCCGTCGCGGAAGTACGGGTGCACGGTGTTCACGCTGCGCGCCGCCAGCATGGCGTTGGTGCGGCTGAGCCCGCCGGGCAGCTTCGAGGCCCGCTGCAGGAGATCGACCATCGACCAGCCGTACTGGCCGATCCCGCCGCCGATCGTGGTGTTGTTCGGGTCGAGCCCGGCCTTGCTCAGGATGTCGCGGAACTCGGCGATCTTCGGGTCCTTCTGGTCGGCCGGGTCCGACACGTCCTTGCGGTCCGACACCGACACCCAGCCCTCGGCCGCGGCGCCGGCGGGCTTGAAGAACGTGAGGCCGTTGCAGGTGTTCGACACCAGCCGCTCCTTGGGACGCCACGAGCTCTCCGCCACCGCCTTGATGCCCATCGTGCAGAAGTTGCCGGCGGTCATCAGCACGACCACGTCTGCGTTGGTGGCGGCCAGCGTGGTCATCTCATTGGTGACCGAGGCGGCCTGGGGATCGTGCAGCTCGTACTTGAACGTGACCCCGTTGTCCTTCGCCCATTTCTCGAAGGCCACGCGGTAGGCGGCGCCGAACTCGTTGTTGTTCACGAGGCCGGCCACGGTGATGCCCTTGCCGTACTTGGCGAGGATGTAGTCGCCCCACAGCAGCGCCTCGGTGGAGTAGCTGAGCGCCGGCACCGAGATCACCCAGGGGTGGTTCACCGGGTCGCCCCACGCGGGTGGCCGCTGCCGGCGAACAGGTCGGGCACGCAGGACTCGTCGATCTTCTCGTAGGTGGCCATCACGATCGGGGTGCCGACCGACGA
This sequence comes from Acidimicrobiales bacterium, assembly GCA_046153015.1. Classification (GTDB taxonomy): domain Bacteria; phylum Actinomycetota; class Acidimicrobiia; order Acidimicrobiales; family CAIXPF01; genus JBJXGF01. The sequence goes on from JBJXGF010000080.1 coordinate 18,896, forward strand.
GGCGATGGCGAAGGGGTTGCCCGTCTCGAGCATCTCGTCGACGTTGGCCTTGCCCCGGGCCGCTTCGTACCCGTCGTCTTTCTGCACGAGGTTGATCTTGCGGCCGGCGATGCCGCCCTCGGTGGCGTTCACGTGGTCGAAGATGGCCTTCATGCCCTGCCCGATGCCGCCGTAGGCGGCGAGCGCGCCGGATTGCGGCAAGGTCTGGCCGAGGCGGATCTCGGAGTCGGTGAGGCCGGCCTTATCGTCCCACTTCGACGGGCACTTGGCCAGATCGATCGTGAACCCGGCCGGGCCGACCAGCTTCTTGTCCTTCACACCCCACGTGCTCGGGTCGCTCTCGTCGGCCGCCGCGGCGGCCCCCTTCGCGGTCGACGCCGTGGTCGGCTGGGCCCCCTCGTCGCCCCCGTCGCTGCCGCAGGCGGCGGCGCTGAGGCCGAGCAGGCACGCGAGCGCGCCGAATCGAATGCTTCGCTGAAGCACGGTCCCTCCTTGGTTCTTCAGCATGGGCGGCGCTCGCCCCGGGACCCCTCACGCAGGGCGCCGGGCCGGCACAGCAGCCCGGTGGCCCGCCGGCTCGGGCGCGGCCGGCTACCAGGGGTCGATCGGGTGCTTGCGGGTGCTCCGCGGCGGCGGCGCCGGGAACGAGGCGAGCGCCCGGAGCAGCACGTCGCGAGTGTCGATCGGGTCGACGATGTCGTCGAGGGCGAAGCCCTGCGCGTACCGCAGCCCGGTGTTGCGCTCCTTCAGATCCTGCGTGCGCTGCGCCCGGATCTCCTTGCGCTGCTCCTCGTCGGCCGCCGCCTCGATCTCGTCGCGGAACACGATGTTCACCGCTCCCTCGAGCCCCATGCCGCCGAACTCGGCGGTCGGCCAGCCGAGCAGCAGATCGGGCTCGAACGCGTCGGAGCCCATCACGTAGTAACCGAGGCCGTACGCCTTGCGCAGGATCACCGAGATGATCGGCACGTCGGCCGCGGCGAGGGCCATGATCGTGCGGGCCGAGTGACGCACCAGCGCAGTGGCCTCGGCCGCCGTGCCGATCATGAACCCGGGCGTGTCGCACAGGAACAGCATCGGGATGTCGAACGCGTTGCACAGCTCGACGTGGCGGCTGATCTTGTCGGCGCCGTCGCGGTCGATGGCGCCGGCGCCGAACATCGGGTTGTTGGCCAGCACGCCGACCGTGCGCCCGCCGAGACGCACGAGCGACGTCGACACGCAGCGCCCGAAGCGGGGCCGCAGCTCGAGCACCGAGCCGACGTCGGCCAGGCCCTCCACCACCTTGCGCACGTCGTACGCGCGGCGGGGGTTCTCCGGCACCAGCGTGCGCAGCGGCGCCGGGTCGGGGGCCTCGCCCGGCGCGGCGTCGCCGAGGAAGTACGACAGGTAGCGCCGCACCGCGTGGACCAGCTCGGCCTCGTCGTCGACCAGCACGTCGACCGTGCCGATCTTGTCGTGGAGGTCCATCGGGCCAAGCTCTTCGGGGGTGAGCCGCTCGCCGGTGGCCGAGAGCACGAGCGGCGGGCCGGACAGGCCCATCGTGGAGGCCTTGGTGGCGATGATCACGTCGGAGCAGCCGGCGATGTTGGCCTGCCCGGCGAAACTGGGGCCCGACAGGGCGCACACGATGGGCACCAGGCCCGACAGGCGGGGGAACTGCACGAACGTGGTGACCATGCCGCCCTGGTAGTTGAGCTCGGTGGCCCGGGCGCCGCCCCCCTCCGACCAGCACACCACCGGCCAGCGGTTGCGCTCGGCCAGGGCCAGCAGGCGGTCCATCTTGCGGTGGTTGCGGGGGCTCTGGCTGCCGCCGAACACGGTGTAGTCGTAGGAGAACGCGCACACGGGACGGCCCTGCAACTGGCCCACGCCCTGCACCAGCCCGTCGGCGGGGCCCTCCCCTAGGCTGCGGGTGGCGGGCACGGCGAGCTGGCCGTATTCCACGAAGGTGTCGGGGTCGAAGAAGGCGGCGAGGCGCTCCCGGGCGGTCCAGCGGCCCCGGCCGTGCTGGCGGGCCACCGCCTCGGGGCGGGCGGCGTCGAGCGTGGCCGCCCGCGCCTCGTGCACCTTGGCGAGCAGCGGGGGGATGTCAGCGGTCGGTTCGGGCATCGGCCGCACACCCTACGAGCCGCCGACGCCCCGGGCTACGCTGCGCCGCCGAGCCAAGGGGGGAGCGGATGGGCGAGAAGGCGTTGGTGATCGGCGGCACGGGGCCCACGGGGCCGTTCATCGTGAACGGCCTGCGGGAGCGGGGCTACGACGTGACGATCTTCCATCGGGGCACCCACGAGGTGCCCGAGATCCCCGACGACGTCGACCACATCCACGGCGACCCGCATTTCGTCGAGACCATCGACGAGGCCCTCGCCGGGCGCAGCTACGACCTCACCGTCGCCACCTACGGCAGGATCCGGCTGTTGGCGGCGGCGCTGGCCGGGCGTAGCGGCCGCTTCCTCGCGGTCGGCGGCGTCGCCGTCTACCGCGGGTTCTTCCAGGGGGCCAAGCAGTTCCCGAGCGGGCTCACCGCGCCGGTGCCGGAAGACGCGCCGCTGGTGGAGAGCGAGGAGGAGAACCACTTCGCCGCGCTGATGGTGCAGACCGAGCGCGCTGTGCTCCACCACCACCCGAGCGCCACCGTGTTCCGCTACCCGTACGTGTACGGGCCTTACCAGCTCGTGCCCCGGGAGTGGAGCATCGTGCGCCGCCTGCTCGACGGGCGGCCCGCCATCATCCTCCCCAACGGCGGCCTCACGCTGTCGACCCACGGCTGGGCGGGCAACCTCGCCCACGCGGTGCTGCTGGCGGTCGATCAGCCGGCCGCCGCGGCCGGCAAGATCTACAACGTCGGCGACCTCGAGCAGCTCACGATCCGCCAGGTGGTCGAGGTGATCGCCGCCGCCCTCGGCCGGGAGGTGGAGATCGTCTCGGTGCCCTCCCAGGTGGCCGGGCCGGCCCGGATCCTGTCGCTCGGCGGGCGGGCGCACCAGCTCATGGACACGAGCCGCATCCAGGCCGATCTCGGCTATCGCGACGTGCTCGGCGTGCGCGAGGCGTTGGCGCAGACCGCCCGGTGGTACGTGGACAACCCGCCCGAGCCCGGCGGCGACATCGAGACGCGTCTCGCCGACCCGTTCGACTACGCCGTCGAGGACCGCCTGATCGAGGCGGCGCGCAAGAGCCTGGAGCTGATGCTGGCGGTGGGCGTCGAGCGGCCCGGGCGCGCGCCGCATCCGTATGCGCACCCCAAGACCGCCGGGCAGGAGCGCGACCACCGGGGCCGGTGAGCGCCGCCCGGCTACATCACCTTGACGTTCTGCGCCTCGTCGCCCTTTCGACCCTTCGCGATCTCGAACTCCACCCGCTGGCCTTCCAGCAGGGTCCGCCGGCCGGCGCCCACGATGTTCGAGAAGTGCACGAAGACGTCGTCGCCGTCTTCCCGGGTGATGAACCCGTACCCCTTCTGGTCGTTGAAGAACTTCACGGTTCCGGTTGCCATGGGGCCGTTGCCTTTCCTCTGAGCCCTTACCTCGGAGCCCTTACCCCTGAGCCCGCCCTCGGATGTGGCTGCGCCGCTGACCCCGCGGCGCAGCACAGCACTGGCCGCGAACAGTAGCCCCGCGCCTTTCGCGTCGCCACGAGCGCGGGCCCGCCGTCGACTGCTCTGACCGGGGCGTTTGCGGCGGCGGCGAGGCGGCTAGGAGAACGGCATGGCCACACGCGGGACGCGGCGGCCGCCCGCCCCCCGGGCGACCGATCAGTTGGGGCCGCTCGCGGTCATCGTCGTGGTGGTGGCCGCGTTCCTCGCCGTGGCGTTCGTGCTGCTCCACCCGGAGGACTTCGCCGAGCGCCTGATCACGCTGCTGCTCGGCGTCTCGATCGCGGTGGTGACCGTGACGGTCAGCCAGTCGGCGCGGCGGCGCAGCATCGACGACGCGGCGGCCGCCGGCTACGCGGCCGGAGCGGCCCAGGACGCCTGGTACAACCACAGCGCCGACCCAGCCAGCGCCGGCCCAGCCGCCGCGCACCCAGACAGCGGCTACTCGGTCAGCGGCGCCCGGACGGCGTCTGACGCCGAGCGCGGCGACCCTGACGGTCGCGAGCGGCGCCCGGAGCGGGTCGAGCCCGACGCCGCCCGGCTGCGCTCGCGCAGCACCGCCGCCTGAGCCCGCCCCCGCCGACGCGCGCCCCCGCTACCCTGTGGCCGCCCGCCGAGCAGCGGGGCACGGGACCTGGAGGGGGAGACATGACGACGCCCACGCGGTACGAAGCAGCCGGCGGGGTCGCGACGATCACGCTCGACATGCCTGAGCGCCGCAACGCGCTCGGTCATTTCATGGTGCGCAGCTTCCTCGACCACATGGAGCAGGCGCTGGCCGACGAATCGGTGCGCTGCGTGGTGCTCGCCAACAGCGGCACCACCTTCAGCGCCGGGGCCGACCTGAAGCAGGACCGCTCGCAGATCGAGGGCGTGCCCCTCGGCTTCCCCGACATGGTGCGGGCCATCGTGGCGTCGCCGAAGCCGGTGATCGCCCGGGTGGCAGGCCACTGCGCCGGAGGCGGCGCCGCCCTCGTGTGCATGTGCGACATCGCCATCGCGTCCGACACGTCCCGCATCGGCATCACCGAGGTCCGCATCGGCATCCCGCCGAGCGGGGTGGCGGCGATGATCCTGCACCGGATGACCACCCGCCACGCGCTGGAGGCATTCCTGACCGGGGAGATGGTGCCCGCCGCCCGGGCAGTGGAGATGGGCCTCATCAACCAGGCAGTGCCCGAGGAGCAGCTCGACGCCGAGGTGACCCGGGTGGTCGAGGGGATCCTGCGGGGCGGGCCGGCGTCGCTCGCCGCCACCAAGCAGCTCGTGCTCGAGTTCGCCGGGATCGACCTCGAGCACGCGATCGCCCGCGGTGAGGAGCTCGGCAAGGGCGCGTTCGACAGCGCCGAGGCTCGCGAAGGCGTCGCCGCGTTCCGTGAGCGGCGCGACCCCTCCTGGATCCCGCCCGGCTGAGCGCAGCGAAGCCGGCACGACCGGGGAGCGCCAGCGAGCCGGGCGTGGATGGGGTCTGGGGGCGCAGCCCCCAGGAAGAAGACGGCTAAGGCCAGCTCAGCGGCTCGGCCGGCCGCGGGCCTCGGACCGGTCAAGTTCGGCGGCGATGGCGCCGTTACCGGGGCATGGCTCAGGGCGCAGCGGTGAGTCCGGCGGGATCGGCGCAGGTGGAGCGCCTGCTGGCGGCGATGGAGCAGCTGCCAAGCCGCGCCAACGCCGCCCTGCGGGTGCTGTGGCTGGCCGACGACCCGACCACCAGCCTCGCGGACCTCGCCGCCGCGGTGGAGGCCGACCCGGCCCTGACCGCCCGCCTCCTGGCCTTGGCGAACTCGGCGTACTACTCGCCGCGCAGCCACGTGTCGAACGTGTCGCGGGCCATCACGGTTCTGGGCTTCGCCACCGTGCGCACGGTGGCGACCACCGCGGCGTGCGGGCTGTCGGGCCGCGGGGCCACGCCGAAGGGCTTCTGGGAGCACGCCGCCGCGGCGGCCAACGCCTGCCAGCTCCTGGCGTGGCGCTACGGGGCTCAGAGCGGCGAGGCGTTCGCCCTCGGCCTCCTGCACGACCTCGGGCGAGGCTTGCTGTTCCAGGCCGACCGCGAGGGCAGCGCCGCCGTCGACGCCGCGGTGGCCAAGGGCGGCGACCGCCTGGCCCTCGAGCGGGAGCGTTTCGGGCTCACCCACGCCGACGCCGCGGCCCGGGTGCTGGTGGCGTGGCGGTTCCCGCCGGGCATGACCGCGGCCATCGCGCTGCACCACGACCGGCCGGAGCTCGACAGCGAGCCGCTGGAGCGCCTGATCGTGGCGGCCGAGGCGGTGGTGGCGATCGCCAACCCCATCGACGACGAGCCGGTGGTGGGCGATCACGAGCTGGCCTCCCTGACGTTGGCGGCCGATCGGCTGAGCTCGATCGTCGAACGCGTGCGGGAGGAGGCCGAGTCGCTGGCGGGGGTGCTCGCCGGATGAAGCCCGCCGCCCGCAGCGACGAACCGGGAGAGGACGCCCGCGGCGCGGCTGCGCCGCGCCCGGCCGCGGCGCGGTCG
>JBJXGF010000107.1:0-8404 GCA_046153015.1 Acidimicrobiales bacterium
TTCCGTCACCGGAGAAACCCGACGGGATCCGGAACGGCCGCCGACCGAAGGCGCTCGCGCCCGGCCCGTCACTGATTCCGTCACCGGAGAAACTCGACGGAATCGGCAACGGCGACGGCGAGCGGCCCGGCCGCTCTCGCCGTCAGCTGACCGCGGCGACCTGCGGGAAGGGCCGGGCGCGGCTCATCATCCCGGGGACCGGCTTGCCGAGCTTCTCGCCGAGCCACACGGCCGAGTCGATCAGCTGGTCGAGGTCGACGCCGGTGCGGTAACCCATGCGCTCGAGCATCCACACAAGGTCTTCGGTGGGGATGTTGCCGGTGGCGTTGGGCGCGAAGGGGCAGCCTCCGATGCCGCCGAGGCTGGCGTCGAGGCGGCGAACCCCGGCCTCCACGGCGGCGGCGGCGTTGGCCAGGCCGGTGTTGCGCGTGTTGTGGAAGTGCGCTCGCAGCGGCGTCCCCATCGCCAGCTCGCCGACGGCGGCGAAACGCTCGGTCACGTCGGAGGGTGCGGCGCAGCCGATGCTGTCGGCGATGCCCAGCTCGGCCGGCTCGGCCTCGAGCAGCCGGCTGCAGATCTCCACCACCCGAGCCGCCGGCACCTCGCCCTCGTACGGGCAGCCGAACGCCACGGCAAGGGCGACGGTGGGCCGCACCCCGTCGGCGTGGGCCCGGGCGGCGATCCGCGCCCAGCCCGCCACGAGCTGGTCGATCGTGGCGCCCTGGTTGCGATCGGCGAAGGTGTCGGACGCGGTGATCACCATGTTGATCTCCGTCGCGCCGGCGGCCAGCGCCCGCTCGTAGCCCTTCTCGTTGAGCACGAGCGTGGTGTACGTGACGCCCGGACGGGCCGGCAGCGCAGCGAGCACGGCCTCGGCGTCGGCCATCTGCGGCACCCGCCGGGGGTGGGCGAAGCTGGTGGCCTCGATGCGGCGCAGGCCCGCCGCCGCCGCCCGCGCGATCAGCTCGGCCTTCACCTCGGTCGACACGAGCACGGCCTCGTTCTGCAGACCGTCCCTCGGCGACACCTCGACGATCTCGACCGCAGCCGCCTCGACCCCGTCCCCGGCGGCGTCGCCCGCCGCCCGCGCCTGCCGTGCCGCTTCGCTCATCGCGCCTCCAGGTTGCAGTGTGGGCGCCCGATCGTACGCGATCCACTGCGGCGGGACCGGCGCCACCATCGAGGCCATGATCGGCGACACAGCGCCCCACACGGCGCTCGATGAGGTCTGCTCAGCGGCGGAGCAGGACGCGGCGGCCGGCGCCGAGGCGCGGCGGCTCACGCCCCGCGTGGTCGATGCGCTGGCGAGCGCCGGGCTCTTCGGCCTCCACCTACCGCGCGAGCTCAACGGTCTCGAGGCCTCGCTGCCCGAGGCGTGTGAGGTGATCCGCCGCGTGGCCCAGGCCGACGGCGCCGCCGGCTGGGCGGTGATGATCGGCGCCGGCCCGGGCTGGTTCGCCGGCCACATGAACCCGGAGCTGGCGCGGGAGGTGTTCCTCGGCGGCGCGGCGGTGGCCGGCTCCGGGGCGGCGGGCGACGCCACCCCCGTGCCGGGCGGCTGGCGGGTGAGCGGCCGCTGGCGGTGGTGCAGCGGCGCGCCGTGGGCCTCGTGGCTCACGCTCAACGCCCTCGGCGATGACGGCCGGGCGTTTACCTTCGCCGTGCCCGCCGCCGAGGCCAGGATCGACGCCGCCACGTGGGATCCGCCGGGCCTGGCCGCCACCGCCAGCTGTGACGTGACCCTCGACGAGGCGGTCGTCCCCCGCCGGCGGACCTTCGTCGTCGACCCGGCAGCGCCGGTCCGCCCCGAACCGGTCTTCCGGACGCCGTTCCTGTCCTTCGCCCAGGCGACGATGGCGGCGGTGTCGCTCGGCTGCGCGGCCCGCGCCGTCGAGGAGTTCACCCGGCTCGCTCGCGCCAAGCGCCCGCACGGTTCGGCGGAGGCGCTGGGCGAGTCGGCTGCGGCGAGAGAGGCGCTCGGCCGAGCAGCGGCGGAGACCGGAGCGGCCCGCGCCTACCTGGAACGGACGGTACAGCGGCTCTGGTCGGCCATCGCGTCCGGCCACGGGGCCGACGAGGCGCACGCGGCCACCGAGCTCACGCTGGCCGCCTGCGCCAGCGCGGCGCTGGGCGCCGGGGCGGTGGGCGCCCTGTGGGAGCGGGCGGGCATGTCGGTGCTCGAACCGGGCTCGGCGCTCAGGCGGGCGCTGCTCGATCTGCGCGCCGCCAGCCAGAACACGGTCGTGGCCGCCGCCCGCTACGCCGACGCCGGCGCGGCGCTCCTCGACACGGCCGAGCGGCCCCCGACAGGCGCCGCCTAGCTCTCGCTGGGGGCTGCGCCCCCAGACCCCTCGCCGCCCGGCTCGCTGGCGCTCGCACGGTCGGCCAGGCTCGCTCCGCTCGCCTACAGTGCAGCCATGCTCGTCATCGCCGGCACGTTCAACGTCGAACCCTCAGACCGCGAGGCCTTCCTCGAAGCGGCCAAGGCCGTCATGGCCGAAACGGTCAAGGAGGACGGCTGCCACGCGTACTGCTTCACGCCCGACATCACCGACCCGGCCGTCGTCCACCTCTTCGAGCGGTGGGAGTCCGCAGATCACCTCAAGCCGCACATGAAGGCCGACCACATCCGGGCGTTCGGCGCGGCGCTGAAGCCGCTCAAGATCAACAGCCGGGACATCACGATGTACGAGGTGGCGTCCGAGAAGAAGATGTGAGCCGAGGCGCCGGCGGAGGCTCCGCCCCGCCGGCGTATCGCCCTTGTGTCAGACCCGGGCCCGCCCGGTGCGGCCGCCCGCGGTGGCCCGGTAGATCAGCAGCGCGATCACGGCGCCGATTATCGAGCCGAAGATGCCCGACGCCTGGAAGGCCCCCTCGTCGAGGTCGTTCCCGAAGATCAGCCAGCCGAGGAAGCCGCCGATGAACGACCCCACCACGCCGATGGCGATGGTGAGGGCAATGCTCATCCCGCCCGTGCCCGGCACGAGCAGACGAGCCACCGCGCCGGCGATGAGCCCGACGATGAGCAAACCAATGATGAAGCCGAGCATTGCGGTGCGCCTCCCGTTGCGTTGGTACGAAAGCGACGCGGCTTTTTCCAATCTGACCGGAGCGCAAACCCCGGCTTAGCCGGCGCGGAAGCTGCCCCTCGCGCCGCCCGGGTTGGTGCGGGAGCCGTAATACCCGAACGTCCAGCCCGGCTCGCTCTCGAACGGCACGGCCCGGCAGGCGGCGGCGAAATCGCGGTAGAGCTTGGCCAGGCGGTCCTCGGCGGCGTAGTCGTACGGGTCCTGCTGCATCTCGTCGACCCGGGCGTGGTCCTTGGCGAGGTTGGCCACCTGCCAGCGGATCGTCGCCCGCAGGCCCTCGAGCGGCGCGACCACGTCGCGGTAGCCCAGCTCCTGGCGGATCAGGCTGCAGTCGGTCACGCGGTGCTCGGTGTTGTGGTGCATGAGCAGTGGGAACGCCGGCCGGGCCAGCTCGCCGGGCAGGTTCACGATCTCGAAACGGTGCCCGAGCTCGTCCTGCACGACCTCGGCCACCTGGGCGAGCGAGTACCACACGTCGTCGCCGACGTTGTAGGCCGTGCCGGCGGACTCGTCGATGTGGTCCACCGCGAGCAGCACGGCGTGCGCCACGTTCTCCACGTACGCGGCCGTGTGCTGGGTGAGCCCGCCGTCGGCCAGGATCAGCACGGGCCGCCCGTCGAGGGCGCGCCGCACGATCGGCCATTCACGCGGGATCACCTGATTCGGGCCGTAGATGTACGGATAGCGGAAATGGGTGGCGTCGGGGTGGAGCCGGAACACCAGCTCCTCGCTCTGGAGGATCTTGCGGGGCTTGTCGGCGTCGCGCTCGCCGACCTTCGCGCTGTCCTCCCGAGCGGGGAAGGCCATGCCGGTCGGGAACAGGTTCGAGCCCTCGTTGTAGCCGGCGTACACCGGCACGCCGCCGATCGAGAACAACCGGGGCGTCACGCCCTGGAGCGCGGGGGCGATCGTGCGGAGGCGGCCGTACATGGCGAAGACCAGATCCCACGTCTGGTTCCCGATGGCGTCGCGGAACGAGCCGTCGTCGAAGGGGTCGGCGTGGATGTGAGGGATCACCGACTGCGGCGGGATCGTGTCGACCTCGTGGTTGCCGGTGTGCAGCAACGTCACCTGGTGGCCCCGCTGGTGGAGGCCGTTCACGATGTACGGGCCGGTGGGGCCGGTGCCCCCGATCACGAGGATCTTCATGGGGCCGCACCCTACCTTCCGGGCCTTCGCCCGGCTGGGCTCAGGGGGCGCCGCTCAGCGGGCGCCGAAGTCCTGGGTCCAGTAGTACCGGTACTTCGAGCCGCCGTTGTACGCACGGGCCGCGCCGAACTCGGTGAGGGCGGGGTTCATGATGTTCGCGCAGTGCCCGGGGCTCTTCAGCCAGCCGTCGACCACGGCCTTGACGCTCGAGTACCCGGCGGCCACGTTCTCCGCCGCCGCGCTCCAGGTGTAGCCCGCCGCCAGCATGCGGTCCCAGGGCGCCGAGCCATCCGAGCCGGTGTGGCCGAACGGGGCGCCGTTGGCGAGGTCGTCGGAGTGCCACTGAGCGGAGAGCGCCAGCGCGCCGTTCATGGCCAGCGCGGCCGCCGGGCCGAACCCCTGGGCGCCGCACTGGCGGGGCGTGGAGCGGGCGACGTTCACGAGGCGCAGCATCTCGTTCGCCTCTGCGTCGTTCATCGGCGACGAGGGCGCCGCATACGCCGTCCCGGTGGACGCGAGCATCATCGCTCCCGCCGCACCGATCATCGCCAGACTCCGCCGCACGCTCATGCTGCACCCCACTACGTGACGATCAAGTGACGGCCACGTTACGAGGCGCTAGGCAAAATTGCACGCCCTGGTACAAAGATGCTGCTGAACGGGGCGCCTGCGGCTCAAGGCGCCGAAGCCGTGACAAACCCGAGCCCGCGACCCAGGTCGCCCCCTACCCGAGCGCCTTGACGACCCGGGCGACGAGGTCGGCGCGGAAGCGCTCGGCGCCGGGTGTGTCCCCCCGGCCGAAGCCGTGCACCTCGCCCTCGTAGAACGTCCGCTCCAGCGCCCCGCCGGCGGCGCGGTAGGCGGCCTCGAGCTCGTCGAGGATCGAGGCCGGCACGTTCAGATCGGCGCCGGCCTGCACCAGCCACACGGCCGGCAGCGCCTCCGCCTCACCGGCGGCGACGATGCGGGCGATGCTCGCCTCGCCCATGGCCGCTTCGTTGCCGAAGTACGCCTCGGTGAACTTCACGAGGCCCTTGGCCGAGAACTGCTGGCCCTCGGGAACGGGCTTGCCGATCTCGCCCTGGGCGTAGCGGTAGCGGGCCAGCGGGTCGGCCGGCGGCCAGAACGCGCCCACCCAGCCCACGCCGGCGCCGAGCTCGGGCGCGGCGCGCAAGCCCTGCGGGGTCTCGATCGGCGTGGCCCCGAGGGCCGTCAGGCCCGGCCGCAGCGCCGTGTAGAGGGCGAGGTGGCCGCCGCTCGAGCTGCCGGCCAACGCCACCCGGGCCGGGTCGGCGCCCAGCTCGGCGGCGTTGGCCCGCACCCAGCGCACCGCGGCGGCCACGTCGGCGGCGGCCGAGGGGTGCGCGGCGTTGCGCCCGTCGCGGAACTCGGGGGCGGCCACCAGCGCGCCGCAGGCGGCGACGGCCCGGTTATACGGCGCGCCGAGCGTGCGGTCGCCCGAGCTCCACGCCCCGCCGTGGATCTCGACCAGCACCGGACGCGGCCGGGGGGCCTCGACCGGGTCGTAGAGCCGCACGACCAGCTCCAAGCCGTCCGGACGGGCGTAGACCACGTCTCGTTCGGCGACGGTGAAGGGACCGGACGGATCGAGCATGACTGCATCATGCCCGACCCCAGCGAAACTGTACTGATCAAACCCGGCCGGCCCGCCGCCGGGGATCGGGTGCTCAGTACGGGTTGAAGTTGAGCTTGAGGCCCGGGCGGGGCCACGTGAGCTTCTTCAGCGTGCCGGTGCGCGAGCAGGTCACGAACGCGGTGCGCAGCTCCGGCCCCCCGAAGCACACGTTGGTGGTGAGCGGGTCGCCGGTGGGCACGTGCACGCTCGACCCGTCGGAGGGGTCGATGTCGGTCACCCCGCCGTTGCGAATGGTGGCGACGCACACGTGGCCGGAGGAGTCCACGGCCAGGCTGTCGAGCAGCTGCTCGCCGGGCAGGCCGACCACGAGATCCCCCCGGGTGCCCTTGCCGTAGGGCGCGTCGAGCTGGCCGGGCTCGCTCACCCGCCAGCGCCGCACCCGGCCGGTGTGGGTCTCGGCCACGTACACCCAGTCCTCCTCGGGCGACAGGCCGACGCCGTTGGGCCCCTCGAGGGGGAAGATCACCTCCCGCACCTCGGAGCCGTCCGCCTTCGCGTAGTACAGGCCGCCCTTGTCGACCTGGCGCTCGTAGGTCTTGCCGTGGTCGGTGAACCAGAACCCGCCGCTGCGGTCGAACACGAGGTCGTTCGGGCCCTTGAGGGGCACGCCGTCGACCTCGGTGTAGAGCGTCTCGACCTTGCCGGTGGCTACGTCGACCGCCTGGATCGAGCCGCCCTGGTAGCTCGTGAGCGTGTCGAGGATGCGGACCTTGCCGTCGCGCTCCTCGGTGTCGAAGCCGCCGTTGTTGGTCACGTAGATCCGCCCGTCGGGCCCGTACGCCGCGCCGTTGGGGCCGCCGCCGGTCTCGGCGACCACCTCGACCTTGCCGTCCGGATAGCAGCGGGAGAGCCGGCGCCCGGCGATCTCGGTCAGGATCACGCTCCCGTCGGGCAGGGCGATCGGCCCCTCAGGGAACAGCAGGTCGGTTGCCACGACCTCGACGTCAGCCACGGTGGTCCTCCTCGTTGTCGGCCGCGCATGGCTTAGCACGCGGCGAGGGAGCCGCCCGAAGACGGCTCCCTCGTTGCGGACGATCGAGCTGGTTGGGTCAGCCCCGGCCGTGGCGGAGCAGGCGCCCCGGGGTGTTGCCGGTGCACTCACCGTCGACGAAGGTCTCCTGGCCGTTGACGATGATCGACTTGTAGCCCTTGGGCCGCTGCACCCGACGCCACTCGCCGCCGGGAAGGTCGTGCACGATCTCGCCGATCCACTTCGGCTCCACGTCGAGCTCCTCGAGCTCGTAGACGACCACGTCGGCCGCCGCGCCTTCACGCAGCACGCCGCGGTCACGGAAGCCCGCGGCGTGGGCGGCGAGGGCCGACATGCGGTAGTGGGCCTCCTCCAGCGTGAACTTCTGCTCGTCGCGCACGAGCCAGCTGAGGATGTCGGTCGTCCAGGCGCCGCCGGTGAAGAACTTGGCGTGGGCGCCGCCGTCGGACACGCCGGGCAGCGTGTAGGGCGAGTCGAACAGCTCCTTCATGAACTCGGCGTTCGAGCCCTTGTCGGGCCCGAGGAACTCGGCCTTCAGGTCGCTCTGCAGCGAGATGTCGAACATGACCTCGGCCGGGTGCTTGCCCTCTTCCGCGGCGATCTCGCTGAGCGAGCGGCCGAGGTACTTCTGCAGCTCCGGCTTGCGGTTGACGCCCTGCACCATGAGGTTCTCGATGGGGCCGCCGACGCCGGCGCGGAGCTTGCGGTAGCGGTCGCCCTTCTCGGTCTCGGCCTTGACGATGGCGGCCCGGATCTCCGGGTCGGCCAGCTTGACCATCTTCTCCTCGAAGGTGCCGGTGGTGGCGTCACGCCACGGGCGGGAGAAGTCGTAGAGGTTCCAGTGCTCGAGGGTGAACGCGAAGCCGGCCCGGTTGAGGCCGCACTGCCCGTAGACCTGGAGGCCCTTGTCCCAGCAGCGCTGCAGCCACGCCAGCGACTTGCGGTGCGGGTCGGGGTTGCGCCGGGTCGGCGCGATCGCGTTGTGGATCACCGGGCGGCCCGACACCTCGGCCAGCTTCTCGACGAAGGCGAGGTCGGCCTTGATCTTGCCGGTGGCCTGGGTGATCTGGATGAAGCCCTCGTCCCGCTCGGCCAGCACCTCGGCCAGGGCGAGGATGTCCTCGTCGACCATCGTGTCGGTCACCATCGGGGTGCCGTCGTAATCGGCCTGGGTGGAGTTGTGGCCGAGGCGCTGGATCGAGAAGCCCGACAGGCCGGCGTCCATGCCCTCGTGCAGCAGGCGCTGCATCTCCTTGCGCTCCGCCTCGGTGGCCGGGCGGGTCTTCGCGGCCTCGAGGCCCATCACGTAGGTCATCAGCGACGCGGTCGGCATGTACTGGATGCAGTTCACGCCGAGCGCGGTGCGGTCGAGGCTGTCGAGGTACTCGGGGATGGTCTCCCAGTCGAAGATCATGCCCTGCTTGATCGACTCGTACGGGATGGCCTCGGTGCGCACCATCGTGAGGATCGACCGCTCACGGAAATCGGGCTTCACCGGAGCGAAGCCGAACCCGCAGT
>JBJXGF010000114.1:0-3720 GCA_046153015.1 Acidimicrobiales bacterium
TGGGGGCGCAGCCCACAGGATGAACGCCGATGAGCGCAGCGAGTCGGTGGGCATGAGCGAGCGCCAGCGAGCCGGGCCCGGATGGGGTCTGGGGGCGCAGCCCCCAGGATGAACGCCGATGAGCGCAGCGAGTCGGTGGGCACGAGCGAGCGCCAGCGAGCCGGGCCCGGATGGGGTCTGGGGGCGCAGTCCCCAGGAGGAAAAATGAGCGAGAACGGCCAGACACGGTTCATGCTCGAGGGCCTGAAGGTGCTCGACTTCACCCAGTACTTGGCCGGGGCAGGGGTCACCCGCATGCTGGCCGAGCTCGGGGCCGACATCGTGAAGGTGGAGCTGCCAGGGATCGGTGACCCCGGCCGGCTGCTGCCCTACCTCGCCGGCGGCCGGGGCGGGTTCTTCGTGCAGCACAACCGGGGCAAGAAGAGCCTCTGCGTGGACTGGGCGGAGGCCGAGGGCGTCGAGCTGCTGGCCGAGCTGGCCCGCGACGCCGACATCGTGTGCGAGAACTTCGCCACCGCCGACGTGATGGCCAAGCGCGGCCTCGACTACGAGTCGGTGCGGGCCGTCAACCCGGGCGTGATCTACCTGTCGGTGTCCTGCTTCGGGCGGGACTCGGCGTGGGCGGGCAAGCCGGGCTACGACTACATCGCCCAGGCCGTGTCTGGCCTCATGCACATGAACGGCGAGCCCGACGGGCCGCCGCTCTTCGTCAGCAGCGCGGTGGGCGACGGCGTCGGCGCGGTCCACGGCTTCGCGGCGCTGGGCTACGCGTTGTACTGCCGGGAGCGCACCGGCCTGGGCCAGCACCTCGACATCGCGATGGTCGACTCGCTGTTCCACCTCCACGAGTTCCAGCTGTCGCTGCCCCAGCTCAGCGGCGGCCAGCTCAGCCCGTTGCGCTACGGCGCCCATTCGCCGTACGCCTTTCCCGCCGGGGTGTTCCGCGGCCCGGTCGGCTGGATCGTGGTGCTGGGACTCGACCGCCAGTGGCCCGCGTTCTGCCGCTGCATCGGCCGGCCCGAGCTCGCCGAGGACCCCCGCTACGCGACCTTGGCGCTGCGGGGCGAGCGCCGTTTCGAGCTGGTCGAGCTGACCGAGGCGTGGATGGCCGGCTTCGCCTCCGACCAGGAGGTGCTCGACCGGCTCGAGGCGCACCACATCCCCGCCGGGCCGGTTCTCTCGCCGATCGACGCGCTCGACCATCCGCTGTTCCGCTCACGAGACATGGTGCGCACCGTTCCCGACCCCGTGCTCGGGTCGATCCCGATCCCTGGCTTCCCGTTCAAGTTCAGCGGCTGGAAGGAGCTGCCCGAGCTGACGGCGCCGGAGCTGGGCGAGCAGACCGACGAGGTGCTCGCGCAGCGTCTCGGCCTCTCGGCGGAGCGCATCGCCGAGCTGCACCGTCGGGGCGTCGTCCACGGGCCGACCACGGCTCGGGGCGGCTGAGCGGGCCAGCAGCGCAGCGGCGAGGTTCACGAGCGAGACGAGCCCGGTCGAGCCCGCCGGATACGTTCGACTCGCTCAGGCCGGCCCGGACAGCCCGGCCAGCCAGGCCTCGACCTCGTCGTGGGAGCGCAGGGTCACGAACTCGAGGTGCCCGTAGCGGGGGTCCTGCTGGGCGGCCGTGTAGCGGGCCTCGTACTTGGCGTGCCGGGTCCAGGCCCAGCGCATGATGTTGCGCTCCGGGTCCCACCGCCACAGGCCGCTCAGCGGCTCGCGGTTGTCGTTCCAGAGCGGCTGGCGGGTGAGCGTGCGCCGCAGCGTGCGCCCCACGATCTGGCGCATGACCGTGCGGCGAGGCAGGCGCAGCCACACCACGGCGTCGGCCCGGGCCCAGACCGGCCCCTCCATCGTCACCTCGCGGTAGTTCCCGTCGATCACCCAGCGCTCACCGGCCGAGAGCCGGGAGGCGGCGGCGAGGAACTCGTGCAGGTCGAGGGGCGTCCAGCCGGGTTGGTGGAACACGGCGTCGAGCTCCACATGCGGCGCGTCGAGGGCCCGGGCGAGGCGCGCCGCCAGCGTCGACTTGCCCGAGCCGCTGTTCCCCACGACCGACACGCGCCGCACGGACGCATGCTCGCGCACGGGGCCGCGCCGCCTAGGGCCGCGCGGCCTGGGCCGGCGCTCAGCTCGAACGTGGCGCGGGGCGGGCCCCGCCGGCGGTGCGCAGCGCCCAGGCCGCCGCCTCGGTCCGGTTGGCGGCGCCGGTCTTGGCCAGGATGGCCCGCACGTGGTTGGCCACGGTGTGGCGGCTCACGTTCAGCGTCGCGCCGATCTCCCGGTTGGAGCGCCCCTGCGCCACGAGCTCGAGCACGGCCCGTTCCCGGGCGGTCAACGCACCGCCGGGCGCGGCGGGCGGGGCGGCGTCGCTCAGCACCGCCGCGCAGCGAGCCGCCAGCGCCGCCATGCCGAGCTGGTCGGCCAGGCCGGCGGCCGAGGCCACCAGCTCCCGGCCGCGTGCGCGTTCGGACTCGCGGCGCCGGCTCGTGAGATGAGCGCCGAAGGCGAACCGAGAGTGCGCGATCCAGCAGGACCAACCGGTCCGCTCGTCGAGCGCGAGCGCCGCCGCGTACCGCTGATGGGCCTCCTCGTGGCGGCCCAGCGCCTCGTACGCCTTGCCGAGGTAGCGGTCGGCGGCGCCGTAGCAGGCGTACCCCGGCACCTGCACGAGCAGGCCCGAGTGCGCCGACAGGAGCTGGACCACGGCGCCCGCCGCCTTCTCGTGGCCCACGGCCAGCGCGGCGTCGGCCAGGTAGGTGAGCACGCCCGGCAGAAGCGAGTCGCGAGGCAGCCGAGCCAGGTCGTCGGCGGTGAGCTCGTCGAGCAGCGAGCGCGCCTCGTCGAGCATGCCCACCTCGGCGTAGATGGCGGCGAGGCCCGGCCCCCACGCCGGCTCGTTGCGCCCCAGCCGGCGGCCGAGCTCGAGCACGGGGCGCAGCTCCGCCAGGCGGCCCTGCTCCCGGCGGATCGAGAACATCTGGATGCCGTACCCGCTGTTGTCGGCCGCGCCCCACGCCTCCATCCACCCCTGGCTGCGCTCGGCCCCCGCCTCGGCCTCGGCGAAGCGGCCCTCCGCCACGGCGAGGGCGGCGCTCATCCCGGCGTCGATGCGCAGGTAGTACGGCAGGCGCAGCCGCGTGGCCAACTCGTGATGGCGGGGCATCTCCTCGCGCAGCCGGGCCGCGCCTTCCACCACGAACTGGCGGAGCAACGCCTTGCACCGCAGGCGCAGCTCGTCGTACTCGTCGCCCCGCCGGCGGGCGAGGTCGATGCCTCTGCGGGCCAAGGCGAGCTGGTCGGCCGCCTGCTCGGGGGTGACGTTGACGTACAGGCCGTTGTGGATGGCCTCGCAGAGCAGCGCGTCGTCGCCCAGCCCGGCGGCCAGCGTGACCGCGGCGTCGGCGGCGGCGGCGCTCTCGGCGTCGCGCCCGGCGAAGGCCAGCGCCGCCGACAGGCCCCCCAGCAGCAGGCAGCGTTGGGCCGGGTCGGTCTCGCCGACCAGCGCCTCCTCCAGGAGCGCCACCGCCGGGCCGCCGTAGAGGGCGCCCAGCCACGTGGCCTCGCTCATCGCCCGGGCGGCGCGCACCAGCCGGCCGTGGTCGCTCCGCCCCCGGGCCAGGGCCGCCGCGTCGAGCGCGGCCGCGCTGGCCTGGCCGGACGCCCCCGTGCGGGCCGCCGCCGCCGCCAGCTCGATCAGGAGGTCGGCGCGGTCCTCGTCCC
>JBJXGF010000115.1:0-18942 GCA_046153015.1 Acidimicrobiales bacterium
CGCCGGCCGCCGCCAGCCCCGCCGCCTCCTGAGCCGCGCCGCCCGGTCGCCTCGCCTGCTCAGGGGAGGGGGATGAAGCGCCGGGCCTTGCCGGTGTCGGGGTCGCGCTCGATCCGGTCCACCAGCCGCACCACCACATCGGCGCCTCGGAGGCCGGCGTCGGCCAGCGCGGCGCGCAGCTGCGCGGCGATCTCCTCGACCAGCGGGGCCGCCGCCTCGCTCGTGACCACCGCGACGTCGAGCCCGGCGGGCGTCTGGCGCACCTGGTGCTCGAGCACGGCGGGCTGCTTCACGAGCACCGAACGGACGACGAGCGGGTGGATCGCGATCGGCCCCCAACGCAGCACCTCGTCGGCGCGGCCCGCCACGACGGCGCGGAGGTGCCCGTCCGGCCAGTCGCCCGACGCCTGGCGGAAGCGGTCGGTGAGCTCGTAGCGGATCAGCGGCTGGGCGAGGTTCGCCAGGTTGGTCAGGTACACCTTGGCCGCCTCCTGGCCGGGCGCAACCGGACGACCCTCGGCGTCGACAAGCTCGATGATGCTCGTGTCCTCCGCGAAGCGGATGGCGTCCTGGCCGGGCGGGGCGACGCCGACGAGCCCCTCGGTCGAGCCGAAGGTGTTGCCGGCGGGCACGCCGAAGGCCCGCTCCACCTCCGCCCGAAGCTCTGCCGGGAACGGTTCGCTCGTGGAGCCCACGGCGAAGGGGGAGATCGACAGCCGGCCGTCGGCCTTGGCGGCGGCCAGCCGGCGCAGGATCGAGCCGTACGCCACGAGCGAGACCGGCTGGATCTGCTCGAGCCGGGCGAGCAGCTCGTCGAAGGGCAGGGTGGCCGGCGCGAGGTGAATGCGCACGGGGGACGGTGCGACGCCGACCAGGCGCGCCACCGCGGCGGTGGCGTGCACGGTGGAACCGGCGGCCACGATCGCCCCGTTCACCGGTCGTTCAGCGGTCACCCCGAGGGCGCGGACGGCGTGGAGCGTCTCCCGAACGAGCGTGAGCACGAAGGACGTGAAGCCCTCGTCGTCGTAGACGAACACGCCCCGCACCCCTGAGCTGCCGCCCGACGCCATCACCACGTAGGCGTCGTCGAGGTGAGCGAGCTCCCGGCCGGCCGTGGCGAGATGCGCCTCCGCAGCCGCTCTCGTGACGCGCGGGTCGGTGACGACCCGATCGAACTCGTCCATCAGGTCGCGTTTCGACATGGTGGGGAGCTCGCGCAGCTGCGCGAGCGTGAACGTCGAGGGGTCGACGGGGCCGAGGCGTTCCGCGTGGAACGGCGACCGGTCGATCGCGTGGGCGAGCAGACGGCGCAGGAGACGCTGCTGGTGGGCCTCGATCTCGGGCCGGCTCCAGTGCAGACGCCGATGCCACGACTCGCTCTCGGCGAGCACGGTCTCGAGTTGGCGGGCGCGACAAGTGAGGGCTTGGACGGCCATGGGTTTCCTCCACGAGGGTTCGAGCGTGAGGTGGTGCGGCTGGCGGCGGCGGCTCAGGGGCCGAAGACGATCCGCCTGAGGACGACGTCGAGCGACTCGGCTGGGAGCGGGCTTCCGGTCGTGGCGTCCTCGACGACGATCCCGACGTCGAGCGCGAGAATCGTGGCCGCGAGGTGCCCCGTGGGGACGGGGGCGACGCGCCTGGTCTTCGCGTAGATCTGGTCGAGCACCGAGGCGAGACGATCGACGGTGCGGCGGTGTGAGGCTTCGTAGCGGGCGCGCAGCGCAGGGTCGCGGGCGGCGGCGATGCGGAACTCGGTCACAGCCAGGCGCCACGCGGGGTCGCTGCGGCTCATCAGCCGCTGCAGCTCCCCGACGATCGCGTCGAGGTCGTCGCCGTCGATTCGCTCGACCGCGGCCTGGTTCTCGGCCGCCCGCTCGGCGATGCGCCGGTCGAGCACGTGCAGGAACAGATCGGCCTTGCTCGAGAACTGGGAGTAGACGACACCCTTGGAGAATCCGGCTGCGTCGGCGATCTGGTCGAGCGTTGCGGCGGTGTAGCCGCGTTCGCCGAAGACGGCCATGGCGGTCGAGACCAGCGCGGCGCGGTTCGCCTCGGTCTGTTCCCCGCGCGTACGGCGGGTCCCGGTCGCTCGCGCCTCCATACCAGCAGTATTCAAATATCGCTGGTATCAGTTGTCAAGGCTCGGCGATGATCAGTGGTGCGGGCCGGCGATGCAGAACTCGTTGCCTTCGGGGTCGGCGAGGGTGGTCCACTGCACGCCGTGCTCCTCCTTGTCGTGGATGTGCCTCGCGCCGAGCGCCACCACCCGGGCGACCTCGCCGGCCACATCGTTCGCCTCGAGGTCGAGGTGCACCCGGTTCTTCACCGTCTTCGGCTCCGGGACCTGAATGAACATGTAGGCGACCCGTGAGGGGTCACCGAGGCCGATCGAGGCGAAGTACGGGGAGGGCGGCGCCGGCTCGGAATCGACCGGCCGCTCGAGAACGGCCGACCAGAACCGGCTGACCACGCCGGCATCGGCGCAGTCGAACGTGACCGCTTTGTGGGTCAGGGACACGGAGGCTCCTCGGGGTTCGATCGTTGCGATGCGAGTGACAGTCCGGAATTCGGCGGCGGCAGTCTTGACTACTCCGTGAGGTCGGGCGCGAAAGCGTGGTGAGCGTCGGGTTCGAGCGGCGCGCCGCGCGCGTGGTCCAGCGGGGCGGCGAGCCCGGGCGGGCCGGCGCCGTCGTAGTTGTTGTTCGGCCCGCCGGGAACGACGCCGGCGATCGCCGCCGCCGCCGTTGGGCCGCCGGCGGCCGCGGCGGCGGACAGCATCGCCGCCTTGCCCACCCGCCGCAGCCGTACTCGCCTGAAGAATCGCATAGACCCCTCGCGGTTGCCGATGGCAGCTTTTCCGTTGGCCGGACCGATCGCCCGGCCGGCTTGTGCCCAGGCGATCGATCATAGGGTCTGCGTCCGCGCCCGCTGAGGCGAAGAAATGGGCCGTGGGTCCGGCACGGGGACGTGGACCGATGTAAGGGGCCAGACCCCCGTGGTTGGGCGAGGTGTCATGCCGGTGGGAACGAGCCCGCCCTCAGGACAAAGGGAGCTCAACCACGGCTGCGCTCACCGTCCGGGCGGACTCCACGTGGTCGATGCGGCGATCGCGGCGTCAGCTTCGTCAGCGCTGAACAGCTCGGCGTAGTCGGCGCGTTCGAAGCTGCCCGAGGCGTTGCCCAGGCTCGCCATGGCGAACGCCGCCGCTGAGCTGGGGAGCTCCATGATCGCCATAAAGTCCCACTGTGTTGACGGCATGAAATACGCCGCTTCCAGCTTGCCTCCCAACGACTCGGGCAAGGCGCGCATCTGGGCCTCCCGGCTCGCGTAGCCGGCCTTGCGGACCTCGGTCAGCGCGGCAGGCGTATATTTCGCGTAGATCACGAACCTCGGCATCGACTTCCCCTTTCTCCTGGGTGCGAGTCTAACCCGGACGGCTCGCGGCTGGAGTTGCCGCCCCATGAACTCGGGCCAATACGTCGCGCCGGTGCACGTGTTCACTTGATGGAGGTGGCCAGCACTGTTTCCCTAGCTCGGCGCCGCTGCGTACGCATAGAGTCCGAACGACTGCTCGACGGGAGCTGCTGAAAAGTCTGAAGGAGCGTCAGATGGCCGGCAAGGACGAGTACGTGGTGGTGTGGATGGCCGCGGTGGGGGCGATGTTCGACAGCGACGACTCGGGTCCGATGTCGGAGCTGTTCGCGCAGGACTGTGTGTTCACCACCGACGATGGTGTTTGGGGTAACAACCGCGACGAGATCATGAACACGCTCCAGGCGGCGCGGAAGGCAGGTTGGCAATCGCACAAGACCTTCAGCGCCAGTGCAGCCGACGGGTTGATGACGATCATCGGGCAGAACGAGTTCGCTGACGGCTCTCGTCGCTCCGTTGCCGCGGTCGCGAAGTTCGACGACGAAGGCCGCATCTGTCTCATGCACGCGATCCGGAACATCTGACCCCGATCGCTCACGGAACCAGGTAGGTCCAGGCCGGCGTCCAACTCGGGACCCTGTGGTTCGACGGGACCTTGAGAGACGACACAAGGTGAGCGATGCCGGTTTACGGGGACGAGAAGCGGCTGCAGATGGCCCGCAGCATCCTGATGTCGCGGGGCAACGTCCGTCAGCCCCGCCAGCGGGCCCATCGGCGTGACCGGGGCCAGGCTCGGGCTGCGCTGCGCGCCGCGCCGGTGGGCGACGACTTCGACGACCGTCCCCTGAGCCTTGGGGTGCGGCACGAGATCGCGGAGCTGGTGTTCCTGCGCCGGGCGTGGGACAAGACCGAGCCGTTCCTGCGTTGGGCCAACGCCCACGCCGCGGGCCTGGGGTCCACGCCCGAGGAGCGGCTGGCGGCCATGCGGGCGCGGCTGCCGAAGAACCTGGCCGGCAGCCACGCGCTGTCGCATCTCTGCGGTCAGGACGCCTTCGCGGTGGACCGGTTCTCGCTGCGCCGGTCCGGTCGCCGACCTGGTCCCTGACCCGCGGGACCTGCAGTCGCTGCGGGACCGTCTGCGCCGCCGGCTGGGGCAGAACCTCGACCGGGTCGGGGAGCTGAACGCCGCCATCAAGGCGGCCTGGGCGGCGGAGCGGCCCGAGCCAGGCCGCCGGCCGCGTCTGCTGGCCGGCGCGCACGACATCGACGCGTTCGCCGCCCATCTCGTCGGCCATCTCGAGGCGCGGGCCCGCCGCCCCTACCTCACCCCGCCGGACCCGTCCGCCGCGGCGGTGTTCGCGTTCGCCGGGATCGACCCGGCCGACCCGCTCGCCCGCCGGTGAGCCGCCGAGCCGGCCGCGGCGCGACGCCGGTCGGGCGGGGGGCGTCGGCGCCGGCACGGTCCGCCCACGACCCTGTGATCGCAGTGGAGCGTGACCGGCCCTGAAGGGACGAGCCGGGTTCCCGCTCGGTCCGTCCCCACAACGACAACAGCGGACGGGGTGATTCCCCCCGCCCGGCACGAAAGGAAACCCCGATGAATGTCACCGCAGCCATCCCCACCCAGCCCAACGAGGCCGGCAAGGGAATCCACCTGTTCAAGCCGGCCGCGGCCCGGGCCGCTCGACGCTGCGTCGAGGCGGTCCGGCGCCGGCGCCGCGAGCGTGCCTCGGTGCGTCGCCTCCCCTCGGCCCAGCCGAACCTCGACCAGTTCAGTCCGCCGCTGATCGACATCAGCATGTGGTGAGTCAGCCCGATGCCGACCCGGCCCGCCGTCGGTGGCCCAGGACGGGCGCGGCGCTCGATGCGCAGCTACGGTCGGCTCGTGGAGCTCAAGGCGACCAAGTACGACGTCAAGGACCAGATCGCGACGATCACGCTGTCGCGGCCTCACCGGTTGAACGCGTGGACCGGGCGAATGCACACCGAGTACCGCTGGCTGCTCGAGCAGGCCGAGGGTGATCCGGAGGTGCGAGCGATCGTTGTTACCGGCGACGGGCGTGGGTTCTGCGCCGGGGCGGACAGCGGCGCGCTGGAGGGGCACGCGGCGAAGGGGGAGTACGACTCCGGGGTGCGGGAGAGCCTCGCCCGTCCCGGTTGGGGTGTGCGGCCGGAGTTCGACCACCCGTACGCGTTCCATTTCGGGTTGACCAAGCCCACGATCGGCGCCATCAACGGCGCCGCCGCCGGCATCGGCCTCGTGCTCGCGTGCTTCCTCGACATCCGCTTCGCGGTCACGGGGGCCAAGTTCACGACCGCTCACGGCAAGCTCAACCTGCCGGCCGAGGCTGGCCTTTCGTGGCTGCTGCCGCGACTCGTCGGGCTGGGCCGGGCGAACGAGCTGCTGTACACGAGCCGTCCGTTCTTCGCCGAGGAGGCGGAGCGAATCGGCCTCGTGAACGCCCTCTGCGAGCCCGGCGAGCTGCTGCCCCACACGTACCGCTTCGTCAAGGAGCTGCTCACGAACGTGTCGCCGCGGTCGTTGCGCGAGACGAAGCGGCAGATCTACACCGACTTGCACCGAGACATCGGCAGTGCCGTTCGTGACGCCGACCAGCTCGTGCTGGACATGGTGAAGGACCCGGCCTTCGCCGAGGGGGTGCGGGCGCTCATCGAGCGGCGGGCGCCCAACTGGCCGACACCCTGAGCCCGAACCGTGCCGGCCCGCGCTGCGTCAGCGTCAGCGTCTGCGGGCGCGGAACGGGTAGCCCTTCACATCGTACGCGCGGGCGTTAGCCTCGCCGCCGGCGCCGGCGAAGGTGTCGATCGGTTCACCGACGACCACGTCGAGGAACCCGACGTCGTGGAGCATCTGGGTCCAGCCTGCGCACGGCAGGCCACCGGCGATTCAACCGGTCCACAGGTCGATCTCTCGCAGCGCCTCGGCGGGTACGGGCTCGCCGTTGGCGATGTCGGCGAACTGCAGCGTGCCGCCGGGTCGCAGCACCCGGAAGACCTCGTCGAACACGGCTCGTTTGTCGGGGCAGGGGTTGAAGACGCCGTTGGAGATCACGACGTCGGCCCAGCCGTCCTCGACCGGCAGGGACTCGGCGATGCCCTCGCGGAACTCGACGTTGGCGATGCCGAGGCGCTCGGCGAGGCGGCGTGATTTTGGCGAGCATCGCAGGGGTCATGTCGACGCCGATCACCGCACCGGTGGAGCCGACGGCGTTGGCGGCGAGGAAGCTGCGGCGAGGAAGCTGTCGAGGCCGGCGCCGGACCCGACGTCGACGACCCGTTCGCCCTGCCTCAGCTGGCGGAGCTGGAAGGGTTGGCGACCCCTGCGAACGACTCGACTGCGTTGTCGGGCAACTCGTCAACGAGGGCCATGTCGTAGCCGCAGCGGCGGGCGAGCTGGCGTCCGGTGTGGAAGTGGAACGTCGCCTGCGGGGTCTCGGCGACGGCGCGGTACTTCGCGCGGACCTCGTCGCGCAGCGCGTCGGGTCCACGGGGGTGGAGCGTTCGTTGCGGCCGGTCGGGTTGGGCATGTCGATTATGGGCGATCCTCGGCCGGCGGTCTTGGGGTGCGGGTGGGGGAGTCGTGGGGATCGGCTGGAGTCAGTGCGCCGGGATCCCGGCCATCGCCAACCCGCCGAGGTAGCGCTCGATCTGCTCGGAACGGGCGAGGTAGAAGAGCTTCCGCCGGGCGAAGTCGAGCGTGAAGTGCGGGCAGCGCCCCAGCAGCTCGGACACGGCCTCCGCGGTGCGGGCCGGCCGGCCGAGGTGGGCGAGGCTCACCACCCGGTGCGCGGCCGTCCAGTACGCCGCCATCGGGACGTCGCCCCTCCCGCCTGGCGCGCTCACTCGGTCGCCCAGCTGGGCGCACCCGACTTGGGCGGCGCTGCTCACCGGCCACACCGAGTCGGCGCTGCTCGGCTGCGTCTACGTCGACCCACTGGGCGAGGCAGGCGCCGATGCCGATGTCTCGTGGTGGGCGGTCGACGCCTTGGCGGGAGGCGAGGTCGAGTCGTCGCCGGGGGCCGCCTCTCAAATTAGATGTACTCAGCCACTGTTGAACATACTCTGTGACCAACAAAATGAGGCCACACCACGTGACGTGGCCCCGCCCGCATGGTCCGTCTGAGACAGACGGCGCACCCAAGGAGAATCCGCTGCTCATGACCACCACCTCGAACTTCCCCCACCGGGCGCACGTCGTCGCCGTCTCGTCGGGAACAGGCCGCACGTGGCGCAATCCGCATCAGGTGGCCCTGATGTGCCTCATGGCCTACTCGACTGCGCTCGGTTGGCAGGCCCAGTTGGTGTCCTACCCGCTGTACCGCGCCGTCGGCGCCGCCGATTTCGCCGCCTACCACGCCCGTTACAAGGAGGCGATCCCCTGGGTGGTTGTCGTCCCCGGGTTCGTCTGCTTCCTCGCCGGAGCGGCCTTCCCGTGGACACGGCCCCGAGCAGTGAGCCTCGCTGCGGCGGCGCTGGTGAGCGTCGCCAGCCTGACGGCGCTGCTCAGCACGGTGGCGTGGGCCATCCCCGCGCACGACAAGCTGGACCGCGCCGGCCAGTCTGCCGCCACGATCGACCGGCTGCTCCAAGCGAACCTGCTGCGCTCTGGGGCGTTGACGGTCGGGATGCTCACGCTCGCGGCGTGCGTCGTTCGGCAGATCAACCGGAATAGCGCAGCCCCCGAAAGCTAGGCGTGGGACGGCGCTGCCGTTGCGCGAGGGGCGGGGCGGCATGCCTCCTCCCGCACCCCGCGTGGCGGCAACGTTTTCGGGGCGGGTGGGGAGGGTAAGTGCGCTGCGCCGCCGCCGGAGGGGGTGTCAGATGGCCGAGAACGAGTCACCGCAGGAACGCCTCGATCGAGAGCACGAGCAGCTCTTCCAGGAGCTGCGAGCGATCATCCCCGGCGCCGAGGTTCTCTTCGCGTTCATGCTGACCGTCGCCTTCAGCGAGCGGTTCGAGGGGCTCACCTCGACCCAACGCAACGTCTACTACGGCACCCTGATGTGCGCCGGCGCGGCCCTCATCCTCCTGCTCGCGCCGTCGGCATTCCATCGTCTCCGATTCCGTCAGGGGGACAAGGAGGCGATGATGCGCGCCGCCAACACCGAGGTGATCATCGCGCTCGGCTTCATCGCGCTGTCCGTCTCCGGCGTCCTGTTTCTCATCACCGACGTACTGTTCAGCACGCGGGCGGCGATCGTCGCTGGCGTCTCCACCTGGTCCATCACGGCCGTGCTGTGGTGGGCGTATCCACTCGTTCGGCGAGTCCGTGAGCCGGCCCCGGATCAGACGCCACAGCCCGCGGGCCTCCTCGTCCCGGGCGTCTCGTCGTCAGACCAGCAACGACGGGCGAGCTCGAGCTGAACCTGGTTCGTCCACCAGCGA
Organism: Acidimicrobiales bacterium; assembly: GCA_046153015.1. Classification (GTDB taxonomy): domain Bacteria; phylum Actinomycetota; class Acidimicrobiia; order Acidimicrobiales; family CAIXPF01; genus JBJXGF01. The sequence goes on from JBJXGF010000115.1 coordinate 8,779, forward strand.
GCGGCTGGCGTTGTCTGTCCCATGGTGAGCACCGACGCCGACTGAGCTCTCCCGGTGAGGCGGGCACGGGCTGTCACCGAGCAGGAATCTCTCTCTAATGACGAGCGCTTGGGTGGCCCAGGCGATCTCGGTAGCAGCTTGGCTCGAGCTGGCTGATCTGTTGGCGGATGGCGCCAAAGAGCGTCGCCGAGCTGGCCGCCGCCTCGGGCACGCACGAGCCGTCGCTGTATCGGCTGTTACGGGCACTGGCCGCCGTGGGCGTCTTCGCCGAAGAAGCCGCCGGTCGATTCGAGCTGACACCCTTGGCCGAGGCGCTTCGCAGCGATGTGCCGGGGTCGGTGCGAGCGATGTGCGCCATGCGAGGCGAACGGTGGTTCACGGGGGCGTGGGCTGAGCTGCGCTATAGCGTCACCACCGGCGAGCCCGGCTTCGACCACGCGTTCGGCCGAGACCTCTTCGGGTTCCTCAAGGAGAACCCCCCGGCCATGGCCCTCTTCGCCGAGGCCATGTCGTCGATGTCGGGCGCCGAGACAGCAGCGTTGCTGAGCGCCTACGACTTCTCGGCTGCTTCGACGATCGCCGTTGACCGGGTGCCGTGCGGCCCGAAGCGGCTCAGCATAAGGGCCCTTCACCGCGAGGACGACGCTGACGCAGGCTGCAGCTCGTCGGGGCAACGCTCGAAAAACGCCGGAGGAGCGCACCATGGCAAGGTATGTCACGATCGGCAAATACACGGCCGCTACGGTGCAGGCCCTGCTGAAGTCGCCATCTGACCGCGAGGCGGCGACGAGGGCCGCCATTAGCGCGGCTGGGGGGACGCTCGAAGGCTGGTACTACGCTCCAGAGACGGGCGAGGTCTTCGCGATCAGTACGTTCGAAGACGAGACGGCCGCAAGCGCGTTGCTCTTGGCGATCTCGGCCACGGGCGCGACAGAACCCTCGAGTCGAGCCACGCGCGTTCTCACCGGATCCGAATTCGCGGAGCTGTGCCGCCAAGCGGCCTCCACCAGCTACACCGCGCCCGGCCGATAGACCGGATCCGGCGGACGCGAGACCACCCCGGCTCGTCGGGCGGGTCCGCGTTGCCTCGATCCGCGTGTCAACGGCCGCGAGCCGCAGCGCTTGGTCGTCCGCTGCTGGGCGCGTCGCTCATCCCGGGCCTCTGGAGCAATCGTCCGAAGGAGGTGTGTAGAACGTATCGTGCTCTTCGCTGAGCACCCCGCTCTCGTGTGACCACCGACGACGAGTGTCATCTCTGAAGGAGAGCGGCTTGCCAAGGTCGTCTTGCCGTAGGCAGTCCGTTGGTTGGGCGCGTGCGGGCTGACCGGTTTGGGGTGTCCGGTGATCTTGTTTGGGGTTGGGTTGCCGGTCGCCAGGTGGTCGCTGGTGTGGGCCTCGCCAGGTTCAGGTCATACCTCGCCACCTCGGGCGCCTCGCCGGCCTTGAGGACCTCCGCCACCAGCGCCTCGAGGTCATTCGCCAAACGGGTCCAGCCCAACACCTCCCCATCGGCGGCCATGTGCATCACCACGCTGCGGTGACGGTGAAGATCAATCGGAACGTACGCTGACACCAGGGGCCTCCCTCGTCGTCGGTTGGCGGTGAGACGCCCCGAGACTCGCCGACTCGGATCTCACGAGGAGCGGAGACCCCGCTTTTTCATTGCATCAACGGCAAGTGAGTTCTACCTCTTTGAAGAGCAGCTCGACGAGGTGCTGGTTCGCGCCAGCCGGCGCGATGTCGTCCGCTGGGCACGGTCGACCAGGCATCCGAGATTTCCGGATATGCCTTCTCCGGCTATCTGAAGTGTCAGAGGCGGCACCACCGGAGGCCGTCTGGCACTGTTGCCGCGTCACAGGCAGGCTGAGGATGTCCTCTGCATGGTGGAGTGGTAGCAGAGGAGGCTCGTCGTGGGGCATGTGACTCCGGAGATAGCGGTACTGCACAATCGCGCAACGAATGAGCGCGACTCGGTGGCGCTTCGAGCGCTGTACCACGAGGATGCCGTCAACATTGATCCGACCCGGGTCATGCGCGGTCTCGACCAGATCATGGCGTCTTTTCAGCAGATGTGGTCCGCGTTCGGTGAGCTCGAGTTCGAGATGGGCCCAGTTGCGGTCGGTGACGAGTACGGGTTCGCCAACGAGTGGACGGCTCGGGGCCAGCACACAGGAGCCTACGTAATGCCTGACGGCCAGCAGCTGCCCGCCACGGGCCGCCGTATCGAGATTCAGGGCGGGACGTTCTTTGAGTTGCGTGACGGCAAGATCTCGCGCCAACGTGACTACTTCGACGTCCTGGGCTGGATGCAGCAACTCGGAATCGCGGGCTGAGGGGAGTGCCGGGAATTGGTACTGATGCCCGCTGCCGAAGCAGGGAGTCCCTATTTGGGGCCTCCGCGTATCGTACGGCCGTCAAATCAGCTGAACTCGTCAACGATCACACCCGCGGCCCGGCCCGGGTTGCGCCAACTGGGCCTGGCACGTTGCAGTAGAGATGCATCACGCACATCCGGCCGTCCCGCAGCCGGCCGATTCTGGCACCCCGGAGATCGAGCGTGATACCCACCGCCGAGAACGCGGCCCCCGCCAGGGTGCGCGGCCTTTGGCCGGTGCCGTGGAACGTCCACTCAATAGCGAGGCTTCACCGTCGCCGAACACTGCCGAGAACTCTATGTGTGCGTCGGGACAGGCCGTCCACAGGTCCGCGAAGTCAGCGAGCACGGCGTCCCGCCCAGACAGCGTTTATTGGGTGACATCTCCACGACGTCGTCGGACAGGAGCTCCCTGACGGCAGCGAGGTCGTGCCGGCTGTAGGCCTCCTCCCAACGTCGGCTGAATTCCTCTAGATTGCCCGACGGCCTGCCGCCCCTTTTCGCTTCGTCGTGCTTCTGATGCTCAGCCCGGTTTCCCTCAACTCGGCCAGGGGACGGTCGTCATTCGACCGCGTGCCAAACCGCCCCCCGTGTCGGACGAGGTGCTGGTCAGCCATAGGACCGTGCTGCGTGCGCTAGCTAGGTCAGCGGTGGCGCACGACGAGACCGAAAGAGCCGAGGGCGCACACCTCGCTCGGGCGCCAGTCAGCATCGTCGCCGATGATCGCCTCGACGCTGCCGGACTCCGGGTCAAATCGTATGTCGTTGACCACCCCATGCTGGTCACCGTGATCATCGATCACAAGGGCGCCGATCGGGTTTATCTTGCGTCGCACGGCAGCGGATTCGTCGTCATGGGCTTCCCGGAGCCGCTCGGCGCTGGTGATGACGACCGCGTCGGGACCAAAGCCGACCACGTCCTCCCACGCGACGAGCTGCGCCTTGCGCCTCCCCCCGCTCACATGGAGCGCGACGATGCGCTGGACCCGATCATCGAAGACGGCCGTCTTGACGTCACCCACATCCTCGGCGTCGTCGCGACTGAGCACCTTGCGCCCATGGGCCGCGCTCAGCAACTCGCTCATCGCCCACCCCCGTGAAGCATTCGATACCGCTCGACGGCGCTACCGAAGTCCGAAAGGTCCTGGCGCATGAACTCGGCGATGCGAGCCGGCACCACCAGCGAATTGCCCGACACGGCCATCTGCGCGTCGATCGGGATGAACTTCCGGCCTCCCGATCGCTCCGCCAGCTCGTAGCCCACGACCTCCACCTGCGCACCAACCATCAAGACAAGACCGCTGACCTCTCCGAGGTCCACACCACTTTCAGTGATCACACGATCGCCCAGGACGTCGCGCGTCGCGGTCACGCTCATCAACTCCGGAGGAGCACCGTCGGGCGCGCTCAACGCACGCTCGTCCTTCACCATGACCGCCGTGTTCCCAATCGCCGCCACGGACTCCGCCGTCAGGAGTTCTCGCATCCGGCCGCGAAACCAGCCGCGCTTGTTGAGGGTGAAGCCGACCAGTCGTCGTGCCTCCGCGTCGTAGACCACGTCTTTCACCTCGGCGACGTCGTCGCCGCCGTCAATCGTGACAACCGGCCGTCCGATCAAATCGGTCGCCCGGACAAGCTCAGTCATGGCTTCCTCCTCGGCTCCCGACGGCGGCTCGCGATTACCCCGCCCGAACGCCGACGCGCACGGACGACCACGAAAGCGCTGAGCGCCACGATGACGATCAGCAGGATCGCCAACACCCATGCCCACAACACGAGGACCACGCTAGCCGCTGCCCAGGGCGCCGAGCCGACCGGCAACGGCGGCAACGGCGGTGTTCTTCGTGAGTACCTCGTCCGGCGCATCAGGCTCGTCCCGCCCCGTCGAGCCGGGAGCCAGCAGTGCTGAGGTCTGTCGTGTCGGCGCGGCGCGCGACGACGTACTTCACTGGACGCACAGACCCTCCGACGCTGCCCCGCGCTGCCAGTTCACAGGTGCGTGGTGAGCCTTGATCGATTCGAGGGTCACTCGATGATTCCGAGCGCGCGGGCTCGGACGACGGCGTCGGTGCGGCTGTGTAGCCGGAGCTTTTTGCAGACGCGCTCGGCGCGCTCCTCAGTCGCGGCGCGGGAGATCCACAGCCTGTCGGCGATGACCGCGAAGCTCGACTGCGTGAGCAAGTAACGGAGGACCCTTGCCTGAGCCATCGTGATCGATGCGGCCTTGACGGTGACAGCGGCTTCCGAGACAGTCTTCGTCGCGATCTGATTGGCTGCCGCGGCGACGACGCCAGCGGCGGTCTGGGCCTCTACGGCCTCGGGGCGGCTGCTCCTCCACGATGCCTGCGGTGACCAGCGCCCAGGATGGCGTCTGCCGCGGGGGTTCGCTTCGGGGTCGCTATTCGCCTTGACCGCTTGGGCTGGTGCGGCCAAAGCCAGGAGCATCATCTGGGCTTCGTCGGCCTGCGCGGCCGCGATCACCCGCGTTGCCTCCTCCATCACCGCGACCCCGGCCTCGACCAGCAACCCGACCTCGGGCGTGAGGAAACCCTCGCCCACCAACGCGCCCCCGCAATCGGTGATCGCGTAGAAGAGCGGCTGCCCCCAGCCGTGCTCGACATGCAAGAACGCGAACGCCGTCCCAGGCTCCAGAGACCCGCCAACGCCCATGCGCTAGCCACCGTCAAACGGGACGATGCTCGCCAGGAGTGCGCCAGAGTACGGACTCGTTGTTGGAGCGCTGAACCTTGTCCTTCATGCCGTCGACGACGGCTTTGGCCTTTTCACCAGGATTGTCGATGACGTCTTCGCTTCCCGCTCGCGTGGTCCGCCTGACCTCCGCGTTTCAAGTCGTCGTTGGTGAAATCGCCCACAGCTTCCTTCGTTCGACCTTTGAAGTCGTCAGCCCTGGACCCACGTTCTGTTAGGTACGACGAAGGAAGTAGATGATCAACACGATGATCAGGATCACGACAAGCGTGCCGACGCCGATGTACATCGACCCATCGTGCCCGGCGAGTAAGTAGAGTCGCTAGGGCCGAACGGCCTCACCATAATCGCTCCGGGTCTTGGACGCGTCAGATGCTGCGCGGGCTTCGATGTGGTTGGACATTCCTGCTGGGCCACCAACAGTCGTTTCAACACCCCCCCCACGCGCTACTCCGGGTATGGCATCTGGGCGATGCCGAGACCCTCGCCGATCCACTTCTCGACGAGGTCAGGACGTGCGTCCGGACGGAGGCGCGCCTGGCGTAGCGGGTGTTCTCGTTCACGAGACGATGCGACACGAACACCACCTGCCGGTCCGCTCATCACAGAGCCGGCTGCGAGCGGACTCGCGCATCCTGCTTCTTGATCGACACTCACCCCGTCGGACGTGCCATCAGTGTCGGCGGATCGGCGGCGTGAAGTCAGCCCGGGGCAAGTGTTGCCCACAGAAGGGCGATCCGGCCCAGATTCTCGCGGCAGCAACAGCAGGCAGGGATGCCAACAAGCGACCGGGACGTTCAAGAAAAGCCAGCCACGCCGACACCCTCGCACCACGATGCGCGGCGACCGCGCCCTCGCTCGACTGGCGCGCCGCCTACATCGTCGCCGCGTTCGTAGCCGGCCCCTCGCGCTCAGCGTGACGGACTCGCCGGGCGGGATCATGCGGTCGTACAGGAGCGCATCGTGTGCCTGCGGCTCTCGGACCAAGCCGAGCAGCGCGTCCTCGTCACGAGGTTCGTGGGGTCGGATGACTACCGCGATAGCCACGAGGCCCACTGTACAGCAGGCCTCAAGACGCAAGCTCGCCCAGAACGCGCGCTCGCAACGCGCAGCGCCCAACACCGAATCGGTGGCCTGTCCTCCAGCGTTTCGGCACTGGGCTCGAGCGGCCGTCCTTGTTATCGAGGCGGCCATGCGCGGCTGCAACGCGGAGACGTGTCGCGCGTCGGCGGCACCAGGTCTGCGTAGGCGAGATGTGATCGACTTGTCGGTCCGGACACGTACGTTCGGCCCTAGCAGAGCCCGAGTGTGTCCTCCAGCCTCTCAGTACAGCCCACAGTGATGGAGGTGGCTGGGATGACTTCTGTTCCAATTCGCCGAGCAGAGCCGCCTTCGTTGACGAGTGCCCCGCCGCGATCGGAGCGCCGCGACGTGGCCGTGTGGTACGTCGCCGGAGCGTTGTTGGGGTTCGCGATTCCGCTCGTCGGCGCGAACTTGCTGTAACCAGTCAGGTGGGTAGCCAGGCGCCGGTGGGGGTGTAGAGGTCTTTGAGGTGGTGGTGGAGGGGCTGGTGTTGTTTGCGGTTGGTGGAGATGTAGCTGCGGATGGTCGCGTAGCGGGCGGCTCCGGTGTGGCTGCGGAATTCGCCGCTGATCTTGGCTTGGAGTTTGATCATGCGTAGATCGCGTTCGGCTTGGTTGTTGTCGAACGGCAGGTCGAGGTCGCGGGTGTAGGCCAGGAAGAGGTCGCGGTGCTCGGCGAGCGCGGCGGCGAGGAGGCGGGCGTCTTTGTTCGTCCCGTAGAGGTGGGTGGCGGGGACTGGTGGCGGGGCGGCGCGGGCTGCTTGGTCGCACAGGTCGTCCCAGCGTCTGGCGATCTTGCGCTGCTGATAGGCGGACAGCGCGGGTTTCCCCGCGGCGCGGGCCCGGTCGGTGCGGCCTTTGGTGTCGATGATCAGATCGATGAATGCTTTCGCCCACCCCTGGTGGCGGTTGTTCGCCAATAGTTCGTTGAGGGAGCGCAGGATGTGGGCGTTGCACAGCACGTGACCGGAGCCGTAGCCGAAGTACATGGCGAGCCGGTCATGGGCAATCGTGCCGGTGTAGCCGCCGAGCGGTCCGGCTTCGATGGTGGCTTTGTCGCGGCGGCCGACGTGGAGCAGGGTCAGCAGGGCGGTGCAGGTCACATGGACCCACACGGCGGCCTTGCCGGAGCGCACCGATGTCTCATCGGCGTGCACGACCGGCGCCGCTTGGAGTTGGGCGGCGACCGCGGCCAAGAACCCGACGAGCGCCTGGGCGGCGTCGCGCATCCAGTTGTCCAACGTGCCGGTGGACACGTTCAGGCCAAACAGGTCCTGCAGGGTCTGCGCGCACCGTTCGCGGGGCAGGTGCTGGGCGCACATCAGATAGATCGCGTGCGCTTTGATCCCCGGCCCGTAACACGCCGGCGCGGTCGCCTCAGGCGGGAACGCGGCGGTGGTCTCACACCCGCACACGCAGCGGCGGCGCAGGGCGACGTGCTCGGTCACGATCACCTTGGGGTCAGCCACGTCGAACACCTGCCGGCGCGTCTGGCCGATCACGGCGGCGTCGCTCAACGGTCGTTCACAGCCACGGCACCGTTCGGGCTGGTGGGTGACCACCACATCAGGACCTGGGACCCGGGACAAGTTCGACCCCGGCGTCCCTGGCTGCTTTCCCTGCTTGCGGCCCAACGCCCGCCGCGCTGCCCGGTTCGCGTTCTCCGCACGGCCCGTCTTCGCCGTGCCGGTATCGGTCGAGGGCGGCTTGGACGAGTTCGACGAGTTCCGGCCTAACTGCTTTTCCAACTCGGCGACCTTGCCCAACACCAACGCGAGCTGGTCCTCCAACAACCGGACACGCTCTCGCAACGCCGCGTTCTCTGCCTCCAACTCGGCGACCCGCGCCAGCGCGTCCACACCACCGTTCTAACCCACTGCGCGCGTAAAGTGGTGGACCACCGCTCTCCGCGCGATCGAACCTGACTGGTTAGTGCGTCCAGATGCTCGGGCGCCATGGATTGAAGGGAGATTCCTGATGTTGTGATGTCCGAGCGTGAAGCTGTTGTCGGCTTGCTGGTGTGAGTCCAGTCTGGGGAGACGCCAAGGTCCCTGGTAGCGCGGTCCCCGGCGTCGGTTGAGAGGCCGGCGTCGAAGCGGGACAACGACACGTCGTTGAGGGCGTGGCAACTGGGCAGTCCGCAGCATGAAGCGAAGTCTGCAGCGTCGTGACAGGACCGGCCGTGAGGTCGGACAAGAGGGAGCCGAGCCTTTTAACTATGGGCGAGGGCCATGGAAGGCATCTCAGATCTTGGAGCGGATGCCGAAGAACCCTCCGGCGTAGGGGACGCGGAATGTTCAGACAGTCGGCAACGGAACTGGAGAGGTCCTCCCCGGCCCCGGGATATGCCCGGGAAGCTTGGTCGCTTATAACCGAGAGGGAAGTGGTGGTCGGCCGGGAGGAAGTCGGAGGGGGTCGTAGTAGTCCGAGGACGGGAAAGCCGTCCGCATGGCGAAGGGCCTCTGCTTCATCGATGCCTTTGTGAAAGAGACGTGATCGTGAAGAGTGCGAAAGCTATTTCCTTCACCGACGCTCCCGTGCCGGGGGCTGTCGACCGGGTCCATGCTCTTCAACAGGGGCTGTATCAGGCCGCCAAGCAGGATGGTGGCCGCCGGTTCCATGCGCTCTACGACAAGTTGTCCCGTGGGGACGTGTTGAAGCGTGCGTGGATGGCGGTGGCTGTAAATGGTGGCGCCGCTGGGGTTGATGGGTCACGATTCGTGATGTCATCGACGTCATCGGGGTTCCTGCGTTCCTTGACCGGCTCGCGTCGCAACTTCAGGCCCACCAGTATCGGCCTGCACCGTTGCGGCGTGTGCACATCCCCAAGCCAGGTCAACCGGGCCAGACCCGCCCGTTGGGTATCCCGTGATCGCTGACAGGGTGATCATGGCGGCAGCGAAGATCGTATTGGAACCGATCTTCGAGGCCGACTTCGCTCCGGTGAGTTTCGGGTTCCGGCCCGGCCGCTCAGCGATCGAAGCGCTCGACAAGGTTCGAGTCGAGATCAACCGGGGACAGATGTGGGTTCTCGACGCTGACGTGTCGGACTGTTTCGGTCAGATCGATCATGACGCTCTGATGCGCCTCGTTGAGGCCAGAGTGTCGGACCGGTCGACGTTGAGACTGATCCGGGCCTGGTTGAAGGTCGGGGTGTTGGAGCACGGGTCGGTCACCGCAACAGTGTCGGGAACCCCCCAAGGGTCACCGATCTCGCCGTTGCTGGCCAACATCGCGCTCACCGTCTTGGACAAGGAATGGGAACGCTCAGGCCGGCGGATCGGATCACTGATCCGGTACGCCGACGACTTCATCGTGGTGTGCGCCACCAGCGAACGGGCCGAACACGCCCGGAGGCTGGCGGCAACGACGCTGAGCACCGTCGGGCTGCGGTTGCATCCCGACAAGACCAGCGTCCGCAACATCCGTGACGGCGACAACGGGTTCGACTTCCTCGGGTTCCACCATCACATGGTGAAAGCCTGGAAACAACCCGGACGTCGCTTCTTGGCCCGCTGGCCATCGGACCGGGCGATGCGCTCGATCCGTGCCCGTCTGCGGGACATCACCGACCGACGCAACGTCGGCATCGATCTGGCCGTGACCGTGGAACGGATGAACCGCACCCTGAACGGCTGGGGGAACTACTTCAAATGGGGCAACTCACACGACAAGTTCACCGCGATCGATTCCTACGCCCACCGCCGTCTGGCGACATGGATGTCAAACAAGCACGCCCAACGAGGCCGAGGCTGGGGCCGCCGCTACAACTACGCCTGGTGTCGCAGCACCGGGCTCCACCGGGTCGCCACCATGCGACCCGGACCTGCGCATGCCACCTGATGAACGATGTCGGAAAGCCGTGTGCGAGAAACCCGCATGCACGGTTTGACAGGGGGCCGCTGGCGAAACGGACAACAGTCGACGACGAGCGAGAAACCCGAGGGCCAGCGCCCGGTACTCGACCGCCACGCCGACCAGCCAGCGGCCTACCTTACC
>JBJXGF010000118.1:0-8901 GCA_046153015.1 Acidimicrobiales bacterium
GAGCACGCCCGCCTCGGGGCCGGCCGGGTTGTCGAACCACACCAGCCCGTCCTCGACGAACAGGCGGAACTCGGTGTCGGCCGGCAGCACCTGCGTGGCCTCGATCTGGCCCGAGGCGGCGTCGAGCACGAGCACGCGGCCGGTGGCGAGGTCGGGCACGTAGACGGCGCCGTCCACCGCCCGCGGTTGGCCGTACCGGCCGGGGCCGAGGGGGAGCGAGGAGCAGCTCCCGTCGGCCAGGTCGGCGACGAACAGCTCCCCGCCGGCCGGGGTCAACGCGTAGGCCCGCCGGCCGCCCTCCGCGGCGGGCGCCGCGTCGTCCCCCGTGACGAGCAGCCCGGTCTCGCCGCCCACGGGCAGGCAGGCCCGCCCCTGGGCGCCGCCCGGCAGCGCCTGCACCACCGCCCGTGACCCGTTCACGGCCACGGCGTGGCCGGTCACGACCGCCAGGCCCAGCTCGTCGCCCGGTTCGGCGACGGCGACCCGGCGCGGCGGCCCGCCGCGCCGCAGGGAGATGACGGTCCCCGAGGCGCGGTCGGCCACCCACAGGGCGCCGGCGGCGTCGACCACCGCAGCCGCCGCGCCCTGGGGGACCTCGCTCGTGCGCAGCGTGGCGAGGTTCGCCGGGTTCAGCGCCTGGGCCGCGCCACGGTCGCGGTCCAGCAGGTAGAGCTGGCCGCCGCCGCCGGTCAACACCTTCGCGCCGGCGCCGGCGCCGGCGCCGAACGCCGTGGAGGCGGTGACGGTCAGCGCCGCCCCGTCGAGGCGGCCGACCACCCCGGTGGCGGCATTGAGGAACAACGCGTGGGGGCCGTGCTGGACGAGCGTGATCGGATCGCCGGGCGCGCCCACCGACGCCCGGGCGAGCACCTCGCCGCTCGCCGCGCTCACGAGCACGGCGTCGCCCCGCGAGGCGTTGGCGAGCCACGCTGCGCCGTCGCCGAGGCTCACCCGGGCGTCGGCCAGGCCGTGGGTGCGCAGGACGGCGAGGGCCAGGCCGAGGAGCGCCGCGCAGGCCAGGCCGGCCTGCGCGGTGATCAGCAGTTTTCCCCCTCGGCGCATCCGTTCGCCTCCGCTGCGGCCGGACTCCTACTGTAGGAGGCCCCGCCCCGCTCTCCGGCCCCGCGAGCGTGCTTGTCGGCCCGGTTCGATCCTCACCCGCCTGGCGCCGGCAGCGCCGCGCCGTCGACGTAGACGACCGGGGCCCGGCTGTTGGCGGGACGCCGGGGCCCGGGCAGGATCACGCCGACCAGGTTCAACGGGTCCGCCGCCGACACCTCGACCCGCTCCCCGTTGCGCGGCGTGCGCCGCAGCCGCTTGAGCTGCTCGACGGCCTCCAGGTGGGCGTACTGCTCGCCGGAGAAGCCGGTGACGAAGCGACCGCCGCGGATGAGCCCGCGGGCCTCGAGGCGGCGCAGCGCCCACTGGATCTCCCGCCAGGGCAGCGCCAGGCTCTCGCGGGCCAGCAGATCTCGGAACACCACCCCCCAGCGGGCGAGGAGCTGCTCGGCGACGGCTTCGGCCAGCGCGTCGGCATCGGCGCACGGGGCCGGTTCGGGCACGAGCGCCCAGCGCCCGTCGACGATCGGTCGGCTGGAGCCGGCCCGGCGCAGCCGCGTGGGATCGGGCCGCCGCCAGCGGTCGCGCCGCGGATCGGGCCGAGCCCGCGACTCGAACAGCGAGCGGATGGCGCAGAACCCGTCGGCGGTGACGAGGCCGCGCGCCACGCCGTCCCACAGCGCGTCCTCCACCTCGCTCGGGAGCCGCCCCGTGTCGCCCCGCAGCTCGGCGTGGAAGCGGGCGCCCCGGGCCGCCAGCGCATCGAGCACCTCCCGCGCCGCGCCGCTGGGGGGCGGGCACGGGCGATGGGCGCCGCGTGCGGCGTGCAGCAGCCAGTCGAGGTCCTCCCGCACGAACAGCGCCACCGGCGTGGCCCGCGACGGGCTGTTCAAGCGGGGAAGGGCGGGTCCGTCCGCCCCGCTCGCAGGGTCGTCGACGGCTCCGGCATCCGGCCGAGGGGTGAGCCGCGCCCACGCCACGTGCCCAGACAGGCACAGGGCGTCGAGCCATGCCGGCTGATAGCGGGCGACCCTCGCCGCCAGCACCTTGCGCTCCCAGGCGCCGGCGGCCACCTCGAAGCCCTGGAGCTGCTCGATCGCCGCCAGCACGCCGTCACGCCCCTGGCGCTGCTCGCCCGGCGCCACGTGCTGCCAGCGCAGGAGGAACCGCATCAGCTCCTGGGCGCTGACCGGCTCCACCTCGCGCCGCTGGCGCTGCCGCGTGTAGGCGTGGATGCGGGCGAGCAGGCGGCGCGAGCACCACTCGCGCCCGCCGCCGCCCTCGGACCACCGCCCCTCCAGCGCGAACCCCTCCTGCACCAGCGCGGCGAGCGGCGCCAGGGCGGCGGCCTCGCTCACCCCGCCCCGGGCGGCGAGCTCGGCGGCCGTCGCCGGCCCGAGGAGATCGAGGTGGCCGCGCACCGCGGCCACCGCGGCGTGGTCGGCCGCCGCACTCGGTGCGCCGAACAGCGCGTGGGCCAGCTCGGCCCGCTCGGCGGCGCACCAGCGCGGCCCGAAGGCCGAGGGCGACTGACTCACCCGACCGCGGGCGGCCAGCTCCCCGAACCAGGCCGCCCACTCCGCCACCGGCGCGTGCACCACCACCGAAAGCAGCAGGTCGTGCAGCTCGTCGGCGTTGCGAGGATCGGGCTTCGCTTCGTCCCGGACCCGCTCGATGGCGGCGAGGTCGACCCGGCCGATCTCGCTCAGCTCGACCGGGATGCCTCGCCGCAGCGGCACCGAGCGGGTGCGGCGCTCCTCGAGCGGCGCGTCGTCGAGGAAGGTGTACGGCCGGGCGGTGAGGATCTCGTGCGCCAATGGGGAGGGCTCGGCGAGATCGACGAAGTGGGTGCGCACCTCGCCCTGCTCGAAGCCGCGCACCAGCGCCTCGAGGCCGGCAACGTCCATCGCCTCGTGCAGGCAGTCGTGCATGGTCTGGTCGACGATCGGGTGGTCGGGGATCTCGATCGGGCCGACCGCGTTCTCCTGGCAGGCCGCCAGCGCCGGGAAGATGGCCGCCATCAGGTCGTCGGCCTCCATCCGCTGGATGGGCGGCGGGTTCTTCCGGCCCCCCTTGGAGCGCAGCACGATCAGGGCGCGGTTGAGGTTCCAGCGCCAGCGGGCCGTGAACATCGGCGACGCCAGCACGGCCTGGCGCAACGTGGCCTCCACGGCGTCGGAGCGCAGGAAACGCGGCGTGTCCTCCAGCGGGAACGAGTGCTGCGGGCCGAGCGACAGCACCACCGCGTCGTCGTTCGCCGCCGCCTGCAGCTCGAAGTCGAAGCTCCGGCAGAACCGCTTGCGCAGCGCCAGGCCGAGGCCTCGGTTGATGCGCCCGCCGAAGGGGGCGTGCACCACGAGCTGCATGCCGCCCGACTCGTCGAAGAAGCGCTCGAACACCACATCGCGGCAGGTGGGGACCACCCCCAGCGCGGCCCGGCCGGCCGCGAGGTAGGCGGCCGCCTGCTGCGCGGCGTCGCGGTCGACCCCGCAGCGCGCCGCCACCACCGCCTCCGCCGCGTCGAGGCCGCCCGCGGCCAACGCCGCGTCGACCGAGCCTCGCAGCTCCGACACCTCCTGGGAGAGCTCCCACGTGCGCGCCGGGGCTTCGCCCAGCCAGAACGGCACGGTGGGCGGCGCGCCGTTGGCGTCGACCACCCGGACCACGCCGGGCTCGACGCGATGGATCCTCCACGAGGTGGACCCGAGCAGGAACACGTCTCCCGCCATCGACTCGATCGCCCAGTCCTCGTTGACCGTGCCCACCAGCGCATCGTCGGGCGCGGCCAGCACCCGGTAGTCGGCTGCCTCGGGGATGGCGCCGCCGCTCGTGACCGCCGCGAGGCGCGCGCCGCGCCGGGCCCGCACCTCGCCGTTGACCCGGTCGTGGTGGAGCCACGCCGCTCGCCGGCCCCGGCCGGTGAGCACCCCCTCGCTGACGAGCGTGATCACCTCGTCGAACCGGGCGCGCTCGAGCCCGGCGAACGGCGCCGCCCGCACGGCCAGCTCGTAGAGGCGATCGACCGGCACGGCCTCCTCGCCCTGGGCGGCGACCTCGGCCACGAGCTGCTGGGCCAGGATGTCGAGCGGGGCCTCGGGCGGCAGGATCGCATCGAGACGCCCGGCGCGCACCGCACCCAGCAGCGCGCAGCATTCGACCAGCTCGTCGCGGGTGAGGGGGTAGAGGCGGCCCTTGGGGGTGCCGGCCCGGGTGTGGCCGGAGCGGCCGACCCGCTGGAGCAGCGTGGCGATCGAGCGCGGCGAGGCGAGCTGACAGACCAGCTCGACGGGCCCGATGTCGATCCCGAGCTCGAGCGAGGCGGTGGCCACCAACGCCCGCAGGTCGCCCGCCCGGAGCCGGTTCTCGACCCGCAGGCGGCGGTCCTTCGAGAGGCTGCCGTGGTGCGCGGCCACCAGCTCGTGGCCCAGCCGCTCGCCGAGCTGGTGGGCCACCCGCTCGGCCATACGGCGGGTGTTGACGAACACGAGCGTGGTGCGGTGGGCGGCGACGTGCTCGGCGATGCGGTCGAGCACGTCGCCGGTCTGCTCGGCCGACGCCACCGCTTCGAGCTCGCCGCCGGGCAGCTCGATGGCGAGGTCGAGCGCGCGGCGATGGCCGGTGTCGACAATCGCGCACCGCGGCGCGCCTCCCGGCCCGTCCCGATCGGGGCCGGCGCCGACGAGCAGCCGCGCCACCCGCTCGATCGGGCGCTGCGTGGCGGACAGGCCGATCCGCACCGGCGGCCGCTGCGCTGCGGCGTCGAGCCGCTCGAGGGAAAGGGCGAGGTGCGAGCCCCGCTTGTCGCGAGCCACGGCGTGGATCTCGTCGACGATCACGGTGGTGACCGTGCCCAGCGCCGCCCGCGTCTTGCCCGCCGTGAGCAGCAGGTAGAGCGACTCGGGGGTGGTGACGAGGAAGTTCGGTGGGCGCCGCGCCATCGCGGCGCGCTCGGCGGCCGAGGTGTCTCCCGAGCGGACCGCCACCCGGATCGGCGCCGGCGCCAGGCCGAGCAGGGCCGCCTCCTCGGCGATCTCGGCCAGCGGGCGTTCGAGGTTCTCCTTGATGTCGACCGCCAGCGCCTTTAGCGGCGACACGTACACCACCTGCGTGGCGTTCTCGATGGGCTCGCCCCGTTCGTGGGCCCGGTACAGCGCGTCGATGCACACGAGGAAGCCGGCCAGCGTCTTGCCGGACCCGGTCGGCGCGGCGATGAGCGTGTGCTCGCCGGCGGCGATCCGGGGCCAACCCTCGATCTGGGGCGGGGTGGGCCCGGAGGGGAACCGTCGCATGAACCACGCCGCCACCGCTGGGTGCAGCGGGGCGAGCGCAGGGTGCAGCGGCGGGGCAGCCGGGTCGAGCAGCGCGGTCACGGGGGTGGACTCTAGGGACCGGGTGTGACAGGAGCGCCCGCCCGCCCGGCCGCTGCTGGGCGGCAGTACCTTGGCAGGGTGGTCGAGGGCGGCGTGGCCGAGGGCGACATGGCCGAGGACGAGTGGGTCGTCGGGCTGCCGGCCCCGTCGCTCAGGGCGTTCGTGCGCAGCTACGTCGGGTACCGGACCGTCGGACAGGCCCCGCGCCTGCACCGGGGCCTGCCGTCTCGTTTCTTGACGATGATCGTGAGCATCGGCCCGCCGATCGAGGTGGCGGCGCATACCGACCGCGCGCAGCCCCCAGCCCGTTACCGGGCGGTGCTGAGCGGGCTCCAGGCGTCGCCGGCGCTGATCGCCGATCCAGGCCACGGCGCAGGCGTCGCGATCGAGCTGAGCCCCCTGGGCCTGCGGAACCTGCTCGGGATGCCCGCCGCGGCGCTGTGGAACACGAGTTACGAGCTCGCCGACATCGCCGGACCGCTCGGCGACGAGCTCTGGCAGCGGGCCCAGGGCGCGACCTGGCCGGAGGTGTTCGCCGCCTGTGACGACGTGCTGGAGCGGCTGGCGGCGCCCGACCGAGCGGCCCCGCCCGAGCTGGCGCACGCGTGGCGCCTGCTCGCCCGTTCGGGCGGCGCCGCGCCAATCGGGTCGCTGGCGGCCGACGTGGGCTGGACCCGGCAGCATCTCGCCGCCCGGTTCCGGCGCGAGCTGGGCCTGAGCCCCAAGCTCGCCGCCCGGGTCATTCGCTTCGAGCGGGCCCGGCGCATGCTGCGCGCCGTCCCCGCCCACGTGACGATCGCCCAGGTGGCGGCGTCGTGCGGCTACTACGACCAGGCGCACCTCAACCGCGATTTCGCGGCCTTCGCCGGCGCCAGCCCGTCGCGCTGGGCCGCCGACGAGCGCCTTCCATCTTTCCAAGACCGCCTGCCCGAGGACCTGTGATCCTCCGGCTATGACAACAGCGACACCAGCAACGATGGTCTGGCCGATCCTGTCCCACCGTGACGCCCACGCCGCGATCGAGTTCCTCGGCGCCGCGTTCGGCTTCGAGACCCGGGCCGTGTACGCCCGGGACGACGACGCGAGCGTGGTGGAGCACACCGAGATGCGTTGGCCGCTCGGCGGCGGGATCATGTTCGGAACCGCAGGGAAGGACGGCGGCGAGTTCGGCCGCCGCGCCCCCGGCGGCGACGCCGTGTACGTGGTGTGCCGCGACGCCGACGCGCTCTTCGCCCGGGCGGTCGCGGCCGGCGCCGTGGTCGTGCGGGGCCTGGCCGACGAGGACTACGGGTCTCGCGGGTTCACGGTGCGTGACCCGGAAGGCAACCTCTGGAGCTTCGGGACCTACCAAGGCGAGTGACGCCGCCGCGCCCCCCAGCGCGGTGTCCGGGGGGCTCTACGGAAACCGCGTTCTGCGCCCTCGGGGTTGTCGTCCCGGAGGGCGGCCGCCCTGGTCGAGCACGTTCTTGTTGTCATCCCGGATTTCACCCGCGACCGCTGCTCGGCTGGGGGAAAGGAAGGTGCTGCGGGCTCGTCCCGGGCTCGGCCGGAGCACTGGGCGGACCCCACCGGACTTGTCCGCTCGGTCTGCGTCGTCTGCCTGGCCGGAATGATGATCTTCGCCTGGACGCCCGCATGCTCCTCAAGCAAGTGCAGCAGGTTCGCTCCTGATAGCAGCTCCAGCGGCTTGCCTTTAGCGAACTCGTAAGCCGACTTCCCGTAACCGGACGTCGTAACCAAAATGCCTTTGGAGGCGCCTTCGTTCTGCACTGTGCCGTACAAATCCCGAACTGCGGCAACCTCCACGGTGCTGCTGTAGCGCTTCGCCTGGATGACGACCTTCCCGCCGAAGATCGGCCGGGGGTCGTAGGCCACGCAATCTACTCCGCCGTCCCGGGAGGGTTGAGTCTGCCGTGACTCGAGGCCCATCTTCATGAATAGGCTCGTGATCAAGCTCTCGAACTCGTAGGGCGACAGCTCCATCAGATTCGGACGTGCGTCCAGCTCGGAGAGGACGTCTTGCTCGGCGACGAAACGCGGATCGATCATCCGCAACTCGATGACCGGTCGTACTGGCGCCATCTCCGCGGGGCTGGCGGATACTGCAGCAGCCAAGGCCCTGAGGCAGGCTACAGGATCCACCTGGCGGAGGTTCAAAGCGACGAAACTGTCGCGGGAAGTGCGGACCGACAGCAGACAGGGCTGAATCGGCTGACCGGTCGCAGGGTCGATCGTGTTGACGAAGCAGTTCAAGGCCATCGTTTCGACGATGCCCGTCCGATCCGCTTCGAATACCTCATGGAGGATGCGAAGTGCGGACTGGGTGATTACCTGCATGTAGATCGAACGCCGCTGTGCTGCCGGAAGCTCTACGCTCGTGATCTCGTCCCTAGTCTTGACGTACTTGTACGACTTGACGCTGGGGATTACGTCCATGCTGGGCAACGTGTAGTCCACCCCGAGCAGGCGGCTTCCGGCGTCGTAGGCCAGCACGAAGCTCTGCGGAAACCCGTCCGGCCACACTGATCCGTCGAGGACCATCTCGAAACACGTGGTTACTGCATCGACGCTGGCGTCCTGTAACGCGGCCACGAACCGATCGATCTCGGCGTGCTGAGCAGCGACACGGAGGCGCTCCGTTTCGTGCCAAGCGTTGTATTGTCCCTGCAGAGTCTGCAGCCGCTGAAGCCGGTGATTCTCGGACTCTTCCCATCGAGCACGGTCCAACTCGAATTGCTGTCTGGCGTCGTTCGTTCGTTGCTCGTGCCTGGCACGAGCGCCGGGCAGCAGCTTGCCGATGCCGGTTGGCGCGGCCGGCGTATAGCTGCGCGCATCTGGCGGGGGCGCAGGCAGTGCAAGCGCACCTGGGTTGAACGGAGGTGGTTGAAACAGCTCCTTGAGCTGACTGAGGTCGAAGTGGTCGTCGATCGCCAGGCTCTGCGCCAGGACGGTCGTAAGGTCAACGAGCACCGCGTCCAATTCGGCCTGCAGCGCCTCGGTTTCGTCCGCACGCGCCGCCGCGTAGAGCTGCGCCCGCTCCCGCTCTGCTGCCTTGGCTGCGCGCTCGTTCGCACGAAGCGCCGCTTCCCGAGCGCGCGCCGCTGCTGCTTGTCGCTTCGCCTGCTCACGTTGCTGCCGCTCGATGTCCTTCTGGACCTGAACGACAGTCGCTGCCAAGCCGCTCCTGCGCCGCGCCATCACCACTCCCGGCGTCGTCCCCGCTACTTAGACTACCGACCGTTCAGCTCCTCGGCCTCTGGATGAGCGGTGCTGAATGCGGTCACTCTCACGGCCTTGATGGGCGTGCCCTGTGCAACGCAGCAATGCTTGGCGGTCAGCAGGGCCCCCCGCCGGGCGCCCTGCCCGCAGGGCGGCAGGGGGTGGCGGGTTTCGTCACCGGAGAATCCCCACGCATCGGCGGCGGGGTGGTCCGAGCGCCCTGCTGGAGGCGGCTACGATCGTCGAGCAGATG
>JBJXGF010000125.1:0-6864 GCA_046153015.1 Acidimicrobiales bacterium
GCCGCCCGAGCGTCGGGTCCTCCACCTCGTCCCAGAAGCCGCGGGCGGCGAGCTGCTCGCTGTCGAAGAGCTCCGCCGGGGTGGCCACCGGGGCCAGCAGCAGCTCCCGGCGGCGCGCCTCGGCGAACAGCTCCGCCTTGGTGCGCCCGGCGGTGAGCGCCGCCACCGCGGCCTTGGCCGCCTCGAGCCGGCCGGCCGCCACCGGATCGGCGGCCAACGCGGCGGCGAACTCGAGCCAGTCGACGCCTCGCAGCTCGTCGGGCAGCAGCCCCTCCTCCTCGACCCAGTCCATGAGCCGGGTCGTGAACCGGCCGATCGTGGCGCCGAAGAGCAGCGTGATCGACACGTGCCCGTCGGCCGCTGGGTACACGAACTGCAGGTGGTATGGGCCATAGGCGATGCCGCCCGAGATCCGCCCCAGCGGCGCGTTGTCGTTCGGCGCGAAGTACACCCCGGGTATCGCCGCCTGCATGAACGCCTGCTGCGCCGACACGTCGACGTGTTGGCCCCGCCCGCTGCGGCGGCGTTCGGTCAGGGCCAGCAGCGCGCCGCACGCCGCCTCGGCGCCGGCGTGGAGGAAGCCCTGCGCCACGCTGGTGCGCACCGGCGGCCGGTCGGCGTCGCCGGTGAGCGCCAGCTGGCAGCCGGCGGCGGCCACCGTGAGATCGCTGGCCGGCCATCGGGCCTTCGGTCCGCTCGAGCCGAACGCGGTGATCGTCACGTGCACCAGCGCCGGGTGGGCGGCGGCCAGCGCCTCTCGGTCGAGCGCGGCGCCGTTGAGGACCCTTTCGCCCGGATCGGGGCTCTCCAGCACCACGTCGGCCTCCGCGAGCAGCGCCGCCAGCTCGGCCTCGGACCGACAGATCACGCTGTGCTTGCCCCGGTTGTAGGCCCACCAGTCGAGCGACACGCCGGCGGCGAGCGGGGGACGGCGCCGCCCCGGGGCGCCGCCGGGCGGCTCGACCAGAACCACCTCGGCGCCGAGCGCGGCCAGGATGGCGCCGGCGAGGCGCCCGCGGTGGTCGGTGAGGTCGAGCACCCGCACGCCGGAGAGCATGGGCGGACCCTACGCGCCCCGTAGTCGGGAATGCGCCGCCCCGGTCACCCCGCCTACCTACTGGTAGGTAGGCTGTGTCCATGTCCGTCGTCGCCCCGCCACCGGCGTCGTCACCTCCTGACGAGCTGCGCGGCCTCAAGCTCGGTCAGATCCGCACCGCGTTCTCCCCGGCGGTGTACCGGCGCTCGGCCGCCGCCGCGTTCGGCTGGCTAGCCGTCGACCTCGGCTTCTACGTGCTGTTCGTGGCGTTGGCCCTGCTCGCCCCTCACCCCGTGCTGGCCGTCGGCGCCGGGATCCTCGCCGGGGTGGCGGTGGCCTCGCTGTTCGTGTGGGCGCACGACGCTGCGCACGGCGCGCTGTTCGGCTCGGCCCGCCTGAGCGAGGTGCTCGGCTCGGCGGCGATGCTGCCGTCGTTCAACGTGTACCGGCTGTGGGTCCACGGGCACAACAAGGTGCACCATGGCTTCACCAGCTTCAGCCCGATCGACTGGATCTGGCGGCCGAAGACCCCCGAGGAGTACCTGGCCGCGTCCCGCCCCGCCCGCCTGGTGTATCGCATCGAGCGGAGCCTGCCCGGCTGCGGCCTCCACTACGTGCTGCGGGTGTGGTGGCCGGGCATGGTGCGCTACCGAGGCGACGCCGCCGCCCGCCGCCGCCATCGCTACGGGCCGGCCAAGGCGCTCACGTTCGGCTGGGCCGCGGTGTCGGGCGCCGCCGCCTTCTGGGCGGCGGGGATCACCGGGCTCGTGTGCGCGGTGGTGCTGCCCTGGGTGGTGTTCAACTACTTCATCGCGTTCTTCGTGTACCTCCACCACACGCACCCGCGCACGGTGTTCTACGACGACCGCCGCCAGTGGAGCGCCCCCATCGGCCAGCTCGCCTGCAGCACGATCGTGCGGGCCTCCCGCTGGTTCGAGGCGATGACCCACAGCATCCTCGTCCACACCCCCCACCACGTGGACACCCGCATCCCCTTCTACCGGCTGCGCCAGGCGTGGGGCGAGCTGCGCGAGCACTACGGGCACCACGTGGTGGAGTACCGCTTCCGCTGGTCGACCGTGCGCTCGATCTTCCGGTCCTGCCAGCTCTACGACTTCCGGGCGCAGGTGTGGCTGCGCTTCCGGGACCTGCGCGATCTCCCCGCGCTGGCGGCCGCTCACAAGCCGTAGGCGGCGGCCAGCTCGTCGAGGGCGGCTTCGACGTTGTCGAGGTTCACGCTGCGGCGCAGGTGCACGATCAGCTGATCGGCGCCCGCCTCCTCGAAGGCCTTGGCGTGCTCGGGGCCCACGGCGCGGCGATGAGGGCTGGCGGTCACGAACACGTCATCGATGCTTCTGCCGCTGCCCTCGAGCAGGCCGGCCAGCTTGGCCCGCCGCTCCGCCAAGGCCGGCGGGTCCACGTTGAACGGCAGCCAATCGGCCCGCAGGCGAACCACGCGCGCCAACGCCGCGTCGCTCTCGCCGCCGATGTGGATCGGCGGGTGGGGCTGCTGCACCGGCTTGGGGTAGGCGCGGCACGGCTCCAGACGCCAGAACTCCCCCTCGAAGGACGACACGTCGTCCTGCCAGAGCCGCTGCATCAGGGCGATGTACTCGTCGTTGCGCCTGCCCCGCTGCTCCCATGGCGTCTGCAGCGCAGCGAACTCCTCGCGCTGCCAGCCGACCCCGATCCCGAAATCGACCCGGCCGCCGGACAGCCAGTCGAGGTTGGCGACCTCCTTGGCCGTGTACAGCGGGTTGCGCTGAGGCACCAGGCACACCCCGGTGCCGAGGCGCACGTTGGTCGTGACCGCCGCCAGGTAGGCCAGCGTGGTGAACGGCTCGGCCATGCCCCCCTCGCCCTTGAGCGGGAAATCGCCCGACTCGGCGTAGGGGTACTTCTTGGCGTGCTCGTCGAAGAGCACGACGTGCTCGCCGACCCAGACGGAATGAAAGCCCCGCTCGTCGGCCGCCTTGGCCGCCTTGGCGAGGAACTGCGGCGTGGTGGGCGGCACGAACGCGCCGAGGAAGAGGGCGATGCGCATGCGGCTCAGCCCCCGATCGTGGTCAGCTTGTAGGCGCGCGCCGCGCAGTCGTGGAACAGGTCAGTCTTCTCGGCCTCGCTGTAGCCCTCGGCGATGCGCTTGAACGCGTTCCACAGCACCACGTAGCCGGCGCCGCGGCCGTCGACCGGGAAGTTCGACTCGAACATGCAGCGCGCCGGGCCGAACGCGTCGATCGCGAAGCGGATCTCGTCCCGCCACGGCGCGGCCAGCTCCTCCGAGGTGGGCGGGGTCTCCTGGCGGTCCCAGCGGATGCCGTACATCGGCATGCCGATGCCGCCGACCTTCAGGACCACGTTCGGGCAGCCGGCCAGCTCGCTCATCCCCGGACGCCACTCGGCCAGGGCCTCGGCCCGCCGGTCGCGATACGGGCCCACGCCGAGCGGCGCGCCGAGGTGGTTGCACACGATCGTGGTCTCCGGGCAGGCGCGGGCCACCTCCGCCAGCTTCGAGAGCTGCGGGTGGTACACCATCACGTCGTACGTGTAGCCGAGCGAGCCGAGCTTGCGGACCCCGGCCCGGTACCGCTCGTCGTCCATCACGCCGGGCGGCGGGTTGGTGTGGCCCATCGAGAGCTTCGGGTCGTCGTGCCACGAGGTGACGTAGCGGATGCCGCGGAACCGGCCCCGGCCGGCGGCCTCGTGGGCGGCGAGGACCTCTTCGACTGCGTCGCCGAGGAGCAGGTCGGCGTAGCTCATGATGCCCTCGATCTCGGCGCCCTTGCCGTCGGCGGAGGCCTCGGCGATCTCGGCGACGAACTCGGTCTCGCCGACCGGGCGAAGGTGCTCCGGGCCGTCCTTGCGCCATTCGGCCATGCACTCGAGGAACACGGTGCGGACCACGTTGTGGCCGGCGCCGGTGTCGGCCCGCAGGTTCTCGAGGAGGTACGGGTCGGTCGGGTGCCGCCAGAGGTGGTGGTGGGGGTCGCAGATCGGCCGATCGGGATCGATCGCCGCTTCGACGACCTTGGCGTGCCAGGCTGCGCGCTCGGTGCTCATGGTCCGACCGTAGTGGAGCCGCGGCGGCGCTGCTCCGGGCGCGGGAAGGGGGACGCGACCGGGCCGGGTCGGCCAGGGTCAGGCGGCTTCGGCGGCCGGTTCCGGCCGGGGATCGTCGCCGCTGGGCGTGGCCGCCAGGCGCAACGCGAACGCCGCGGCCCAGCGCTGGTAGGCGTCGAGGCTCTCGTCGATGAGGGACACGATCCGTTCGCATCGTTCGGCGCTGCTCAAGGCTTCTCCTGCGGGGGGCGGCGCCGCCGGAGGGGGCTGGCGGCGGGGGTGAGTTCGGGGGCCGGCGTTCCCGGCGGCATCGGGCCAGAAACCGGATCAGCTCGCCCGGCGGGCCTCCAGCCGGGACACCCGCTCGAGGTTCGCGATCTCCTCGTCGCAGGGCGAAGCGAGCTGCAGCGCGCCGTCGGGCACGGCCATCCACCGCTCGACCCACTCGGCGCCGAGCACGAGCCGCATGCGGGCGAGCAGCCGCGCCCGATCGATGGTCACGGTCTGTCCGAGGGGGGCGGTCACCGCGGGGACGGTAGCGACGGCCCGTGAGCGGCGAGTCTCCGCTGTGTGACGATTCGGGAAACTGGCCCGGCCGTCGGCGGGTAGCGTCGCCGGCCATGGATGCAGACCTGCGGGTCGCGTTGGTGACCGGCGCCGGCAGCGGTGTGGGGTTGGCCTCGGCTCGGGCCCTGGCCGGCGCCGGGTTCTCGGTGGTCCTGGCCGGCCGGCGGGCCGAGCCATTGGCCGAGGCGGCCGAGTCCGTGCGGGCGGCGGGCGCGGAGGCGCTGGCCGTGCCCACCGACGTGACCGACCCGGACTCCGTCGCTGCGCTCTTCGCCGCCGCCGCCGAGCGTTTCGGCCGCCTGGACCTGCTGTTCAACAACGCCGGCGTGGGTGCGCCGCCGGTTCCGTTCGAGGAGCTGAGCCTCGAACGGTGGCGGGCGGTGGTCGACACCAACCTGACCGGGTCGTTCCTCTGCGCGCAGCACGCGATCCGGTTGATGAAGGCCCAGCGCCCCGCCGGCGGCCGGATCATCAACAACGGGTCGATCTCGGCCCACACGCCCCGGCCGAGCTCGGCGCCGTACACCGCCACCAAGCACGCGATCACCGGCCTCACGAAATCCCTCGCGCTGGACGGCCGGGCGTTCGGCATCACCTGCGGCCAGATCGACATCGGCAACGCCGAGACGCCGATGACGTCCCGGATGGGCCAGGGCGTGGCCCAGCCCGACGGCTCGGTGCGCCCTGAGCCGACCATGGACGTGGACTGCGCGGCGCGGGCGGTGGTCTACATGGCCACGCTGCCGCCCGACGCGAACGCCCTGTTCCTCACCGTGATGGCGGCCGGCATGCCCTTCGTCGGCCGCGGCTGACGCCCCCGGCCAGCGCGAAGCCGGTAAGAATCCGGTGAGAGTTGCCTTCGCCGGCCGTTAGGCCGCCCTCGGCAACCTTACGGTGCTCTCACCCGGGACTGTGAGCATCACGAGGATGGACATGGGCGCCAGCGAGCCGGCCGCGGTGTTGATCGCAGAGGACGACCGGGCGGTGCGTGAATCGCTCGCCCGCGCCCTCGAGCTCGAGGGGTACCGGGTGTGTGCGGTGGCCGACGGCGCCGCCGCGCTCGCCGCAGCCGAGTCGGCCCCCGACGCGATCCTGCTCGACGTGATGATGCCCGGCGTCGACGGGCTGTCGGTCTGCCGGCGCCTGCGGGCCCAGGGCAACCGCACCCCCATCCTGATCCTCACCGCCCGCGCCGAGGTGCCCGATCGCGTGTCCGGCCTCGACGCCGGCGCCGACGACTACCTGGCCAAGCCGTTCGCCCTCGACGAGCTGCTCGCCCGCCTCCGGGCGCTGCTGCGCCGGGTGAGCTACGACGAGCCGAACGGGGCGCTCACGGTGGCCGACCTGCGGGTCGAGGCCGCCGCCCGCCGCGCCTGGCGGGGCGGGCGGGAGCTCGACCTGTCCAAGACCGAGTTCGACCTGCTGGAGCTGCTCGCCCGCAACGCCGGCATCGTGCTCGACGCCTCCACCATCTACGAGCGGATCTGGGGCTACGACTTCGGGCCCGACTCCAAGAACCTCACCGTCTACATCGGCTACCTGCGGCGCAAGACCGAGGAGGGCGGCGAGCCCCGCCTCATCCACACCGTGCGAGGCGTGGGCTACAGCTTGCGCGAGCCATGAGCCTGCGGTGGCGCCTGGCGCTGGCGCTGGCCCTCTTCGCCGGGTTGGCGACAGTGGTGACCGCCGGCTTCGCCTACGCCGCGGCGCAGGACCGGCTGAACCGGGAGGTCGACCGGTTCCTCGCCGAGCGCCTCGAGAGCGTGCGGGATGAGCCGCGCCGGCCCGGCCCGTTCGGCATCCCGCGCGAGCGCATCGGGCGCTTCACCGCCGGCGACGAGCTGCTCGTGCGCTCCGACACCGAGGCGCAGGCCCTCGACCGCAGCGGCGAGGTGGCGGCCCGCTCCGGCGACGTGCTGCTGCCGGTCGACGACCTCGACCGGGCGCTGGCCGCCGCCGGGGGCGCGCCCCGCTATCGCACCGTGCGGGCCGACGGTGTGCCGTACCGGGTGTTGACCGTTGCGCTGCGGGGCGGCGGGGCGCTGCAGCTCGGCCGGGACCTCACCGAGACCGAGCGGGTGCTGGCCGCGCTGCGCTGGCGCTTCACCGGCCTCGGCGTGGGCGTCGTCGCCGCCGGCGTGCTGGTGGGCTGGCTGCTGGCGCGACGCACGACCCCGCCGCTCGAGACGCTCACCCGCACC
>JBJXGF010000127.1:0-22498 GCA_046153015.1 Acidimicrobiales bacterium
GACCGTTCGCTACACCCTCGAAGCGGGCAAGGACGTCGGCGCGAACATCCCGTTCGGACAGGTGATCGACCTGAACGGCAAGACGCCGAACTGCTCCTGGGACGGCAAGCAGTGCCGAGCCGGGTGACGGACAGGCCATAGCCGGGCGGCGTGGAGCACCTCTGCACGCCGCCGCGGCTGCGGCCTTACAACTTCCCGAACCGCCTGCGTTGACCAGACGGCCCTACGTCCACGTCCACCCGCCGTCATCCGGATCCAGGTCGAACTGGACAGGGAGGGTGCTGTCGAGCGCCTCGACCACCAACTCGGCGGTGTTGAAGTGGAAGACCTCGTTCGGCCCTATCGCCCTGGCCCCCCCTGGCGTCCAGCATCGCAGCAACGAAGCCCCGCTGTTGAAGACGGTCCCCCCGATCGCGGCTGCCCGGGTTCCCCGGCGAGAGCCGTAGACAGCGACTGTCGCGGCAACAGGATCCGGTCCTGACGTCGCTTCCTGGGCCACCACTTGCGAGCGCTCAGGTCGTTCTGAGACTTCGACCGTGTACGTATTCTTCGTGGGATCCAACATTCGTGCTTCCTTTCGCTTCCTCCTCTCTCAGGGCTCTGGACACATGGTGACACCGGCTCAGCGGAGAAAAAAGGCGGTCTCCGTAATCAGTATATTGTGCGGTCGAACGATATACAGTGGCGGCACGCAGTCACCTCACGGCGCACCGGAAGCCGGTCAGCGGCTTCACCCGGTTCGGCATGTCGAAGGACGGCACGGCCGAGGGAGCCGCGCCGGCCACCGACGTCGTCATAGCGGCGGTGAGGCGGGCCACATTGGCCTCGGGGGTCCACACGTCGGTTGAGGCGGGGCTCTGCGGCGTGGAGGTCCAGTCCAGGTCGGTCAGGTCGAACGGGCCGCCGACCATCGCGCTGTACTCGGCGAACGTGATCATCCTGCGGCCTATCCACGTGCAGTACTCGAAGGCGGCGAACGGCTCGACAATCGCCGCCGCCTCAGGCGCCTCGCCCGATGCGTACGCCCTGCGGCACCGGCTGTAGTCCACGCAGCGCTGGTACTCGCCCCAACTGACGCGGCGAAGCTCGATCTGCCGGACCGTCCCGTCGACCATCACGGGCGCGACCGGGCGCCGGGCTGAGCGCTTGGCCGCCTGCTCGAAGACCCGATCCCAGATCCGCCCAGTGGCGAACGCGGTGACCACGGATGCGGCCAGGGCGGCCCCGACGGCGCGCACACGCCGACGGCGTCGCGTCCGTCTCTCGACGGCTTGCAGGGCCATGCCGGCGGCGACGAAGTCGACCACTACGTCGCCGGGAGAGCCCAGGGGCTCCTGCGTCAGCCACTGCTCGCACTGGAGCAGCCGGCTGCCGCGGTACAGCAAGGCCTCGTCCCTACCCGCTTGCTCCCAGCGCAGCGCATCGCGCTCGGTCTGCTGCGCCAGGATCATCTCAGCCCGGTCGCTCTCGATGTGCTCGCGCAACATCGGCCAGTGCTGGATGAGCGCTTCGTGGGCCAGGTTGAGCTGGTCGGCGTCGTCGACCACGAGGAGCCGCTCCTGCACGAGGCGCTCCACCAGCCCTTCGGCGCCCGCGCCGGCCACTCGGCCAAGCTCCTCCGCTCCGACAGGGCGGCGGCTGATGATCTCGTCATCCACGGCGACGAGTCGGGAGAGCAGCGCTTTCGCAGCCCGCTGCTCCGCCGGCGTGAGCTCGCCCCACAGCTGCTCGGCGCGGCTGGCGAGCGCCCCCCGCACGCCGCCGAGCGCGTCATACGCGGCGTGAGTCAGGGTGGCGCCTTGGCGGGCCTCCCACAGCCGCACGAGCGTGTACTGCACGAGCGACATCGCCGCCCGTGGTTCGGCGGCTGCCTCCTCGAGCAGGCGATTCACGAGGCCGGGCTGCAGGTGCAAACCGGCGCGGGCGGCCGGCTCCTCGATCGCGATCCGAAGCTCGGCGCTGCCCAACGGCGCCACCAGATACTGGTGGGTCGCGACCTGCAGGGCCATGGCCGGGTGCTCCTCGAGCCGTGGGAAGAAGTCGGAGCGCATGACCAGCACGACCTGGCTGCGGACTGACAGGAGCAGATCGAAGACGGCCGTCCGTTCGTCGTCGCCGGCGCCGAGGGTGAACAGCTCCTCGCCCTGGTCGACGATCAGCAGCGCGGGCTCGAGCGCGGCCGCCTGGCCCAGGACGCGCAGGGGCGACGCGCCTGGCGTGACGACGACGACATCGTCGACGCCGCGGGAGCGGAGCACGCCGGCCAGGCCGGCACGGACGAGCGAGCTCTTGCCCGACCCACTCAACCCGAACACTGTCAGCAGCCGGGCGGCCGACAGCTTCTCGAGCAGCCGTTGGATGTCCGCGTCGCGCCCGAAGAACCTGCTCGCGTCGCCCTCGTCGAACGGCAGCAGCCCCAGGTAAGGGCACTCGTCCGACGGTGGGCCCACCACGCCCAGCCCCTCCCCACGCACCGCTCGACCCAGAAGCTCCCGCATAGTGGTCGGGTCGCTCACCCGACGCAGGTCGACCCAGAGCCTGGTGGACAGCGCAGGAGGCAACACGGTCGGGTCGAACGGGGCCGGACAGCCAGGCCCCAGCACGAGGAACACCCGGTGGCCAGGATCGACCGCCGCCCGCTTCATCGCGGCCGCGATGTCGGGCCTGACCAGTCCTCCAACCGGCGCAGCGCCGCTGATGAGGACGGCGGAGCATCGCGCGCAGGACACGGCCTGGGCGGCTGCGGCCCCCACGTCGGCGCCAGGCGCTGCCCGCTCGAGGTCGGTCCAGACCGACAAGCCCTGGGCCGCGAGGCCGGCCGACAGCTCGAGGACCAGCTCAGGTGCGATGTTGTCGTGCACGATGGCCACGTCGAACGCGTCGTACGGCGTCGCCGCCCAGGCATCGTCCAGCGACGCGGCGCCGACGATGGTGATCGAGCGGGAGAGCGACGCAGCCAGCGGCTCGAGGTGGGCGACGTCGGACGCCGGGACGACCAAGGTCGAGTCAGGAGGCAGCGCGCCGAGCTTCCGTCGATACGCCTGGTCGCTGCCGTCGGATGGGAGAAGGCTCCGCCACGCGCCGTTCGGCTCGACGAGCCCGGTGAACACGGTCAGCTCGTCGAGCTGCGCCGGCGGATCGTTGGCCAGCGCCCGCAGACCAACGGCCGCGCCGGCGCCGATAGAGCCGCCGACCAGCACCTCGACCGGCAGCATGGTTCGCTGCGAGATCACCGCCCATCGGATGCTCGACGCGGCCGGCGCGGCGCAGGCCCAGGCCGCTCGCAGCGCTTCCCCGAACTCAGGGCCGAAGCGCGTGAGCGGGCCTCGTAGGAAGTCCTGGTGGATCCCCGGCGGGCCGTCCACCTCCGTGAGCAGGAGGGTCGCCAACTCGCCGCCGTCGACTCCGGCGAGCAGCACGCTCACGCGGGCCTGCCCCTTCGGGGCCGTCGGCTCGGCCACGGGTGCGCTCGGGGAGAGCCATCGCGCGAGGTCCTCGTACGCGACCGCCGAGTCCGGCCCCAGACCCTCGGGAGGCGACATCGGGCGCTCCTCGAGCACTGCGGCGGCGACCGCGGCCAGCGCGCGCACGCGATCCGACAGCGGCGCCAGCAGCGGATGGTAGATCGACGCGTCGTCGAGCTCATCCAGGCTCCGGGGATCGGCGAGAGGGGCAAGGCGCGCTGCGCTTCGCTCGGACACGGCTGCTCGGCACTCCCTGAGCAGCTCCTCGGGCGTCAGCCCGAGGTCGCCCCGCCGCCCGCCTCCCGCAGCGATGGTCACTCGAGCAGTTGCTGCAGCTGGGCCGCGAACTGGCTGCAGACCCCAGACTGGTAGAGCTCCCGCCACGCCCGGGCCGCGCTGCCGAAGAGTCGAACGCCGGCGAGTCGATCGATCGACGCCTCGTCCAGCTCGGCGAGGCTCGCCCAGTTGGCCTCGACCAAGCGGACAGCGTCGGCGTCCCCCAGCGGCCCGAGGTCATATTTCACCTGAGGCGCAGCGCCGGCGGGGAACGGGGTCAGCAGCTCGCAGGCGGGATCATCGCCTCCCGCCCGTTGGAGTTGCCAGGCGAATCGACCAAGTCGGCCGTTCGGATCCTCGTGGGCTATGACTGTCACCACGAGGTGGCCGTCGTCTCCCTCTTCGAAAATCGTGCTGAGCGACCCGTCCGAGTTGGCGAGCTCCTCTCGGCCGGTGAGGGGAGCGGAGGCGGCCGCCAAGGCGAACGACCGACGCAGGAACCCGCCCGCACGGCGCCGGGCGTGCACGTCGAAGGTGCAGGCGCCGTCGGGCACGGTATCGAAGCGAAGCTGCCCGCGCCGCCCGAGCTGTCCCGGATGCCGGCGCTGTCGCGCATCGACGAGCACGACGTCGGCCAGGTCGTCGGCGCCAGCGCCCACCACAGTGAGGACCACCGCACGCCCACCGGGCTGGGGGACGGACGCGTCCAGCGCAACTCGGAGCTCAGCGGTCTCGACGTAGCGCGGCAGTTCGGACAGCTCCCACGGACCTTCGCTCTGAAGCAGATCGACCAGGCTGTTCACGACTCCACCCCCCCAGCGAGATCGGTCCGGACCCAGACCGTGACCCGACCTGGGCTCTTGCCTGCTGCGGGGCGCCAGCCACAGCGCGGGCAGCCGTTCCCGTCGTAGGACGGCCACAGGTTCGCGCACTCGCCGCACTGCCAGCGCACGAGCTCGTGATGATCGCCTCCGTGCGACGCCGGAGTGACCAACCAGTTGCCGCGAGCCTCACGACGGGTCCCCGGCGTGATCGGCGCATCGCAGTCGGGGCAGTGCGCTCCCTCGAAAAGACAGCCGCACGAATCGCACCGACAATGCTCTACCT
Organism: Acidimicrobiales bacterium; assembly: GCA_046153015.1. Taxonomy (GTDB): domain Bacteria; phylum Actinomycetota; class Acidimicrobiia; order Acidimicrobiales; family CAIXPF01; genus JBJXGF01. Next base: position 4,848 of record JBJXGF010000127.1, read on the forward strand.
TGCGCCGCAGCAGCCGCGAGTCCTCGGCGAGCACGCGATAGAGCATGCTGTCCGAGAACCAACCACCTCGGATGCCCTTCTGCGCGCTGCCGCGAATCGCCTCGTCCACAAAGCTGCGGAGGTGGCACCTGGAAGGCTGCCAACGCCGTAGTTCATGACGCTCGTAGCAGCACTCAGCGGCGCACCGCTCGGCTCCCCGGCGACAAGCCTGGACGTGGTGCCCGCAGTCGCAGCTCCCCGTGAGCGCCATCGCGAACAACGAGGGCAGCTCCAGCAGGTCGTCCTCGGACAACGCAGCATGGGGGGCGATCGCGGCGAGCCCGGCCGCGGTCTCCCACAGGCACGTGCGAACGAGGCGGATCAGCTCCACGAACGCGAGCGGCCAGCGCTGGTCCCACGCGTCGGCGCCGAGCTGGCGTCGCCACCCGAGACCGAACGCCACGGCCAGATCGGCCGGGCTCTCGTCGAGCCCGGCCACCTCGGCCTGGAATGCGAGCCACAACTCAACCGGCGGCGCCACCGGTCGGCGAACCGGACGCAGAGCCACGAGGGCCGCTCGGGCCGCCCCTTCACGATCGTCCTGCCGCATAGCTCCGAGCGCGATCACATGTTTGATGAAGAGATGCACGGCCGAATCGGCGGGCAACTCCCGTCGCCATCGATGGTGGAGCTCGGCGAGATCCTCCCAGCCGAGCGCCCGATTCTTGACTGACTGCACCACGCGCACCCTCCCTGGCCGCCGGATATTACGCTGTTCGATTCGCATGCCCCTCGATTTCCGGCACGCTTGGAACACAGGTCCGCTGTTGTTCGCCCGTTCCTCCTCCCACCGCCGGCGCCCATCCCGCCTGCTCGGCCGCGCTCAACTGGGAGCGTCGCGTTCTACGGGGCGCCGCCAGGCGGTGAGGACCAGCAGCGCCACGGTGGCGGCGTTGACCAGGCTGACCAGCACGAGCGCGAGGGCGGCGCCGTCGAAGACGCCGGCCAGCGCGAGCGTGAGCGCCGAGACGCCCTGGACCGCGGCCAGGGCCAGCAGCACCGCCAGCCGCGGGGTCACCGCTCGCCGCCCCGGTGATCCGCCACGCGGCGGTGCTCGATCCGAGCGAGCGGCGCCGGGCCGCCGTCGAAGGAGAACGCCGCCGCCGCGTCCGGACCGACCGCTCGCAGGTCGGCGGCGAGCACTGCGGCCACGCGCTCGGCGACGGCGTCGACAGCGGGGGCCAGCTCCGCAGGCGAGGCGGCGGTGCGGGCGGCGGCGGCGAACTCCCGGCGCAGACGGCGCAGCGCGTCCTGCGCGGCGCGGCTGAGCTGCAGCTCCACCCCGTCGCCGATCACGATCAGCTGGTGGGCGGCGGCGGACGTTTCGCAGCGTTCGCAGCCGGTCGTCGCCGCCACCGCCAGGTTGTCGGCCTGCAACGGCGCCTCCGGTCGCTCCAGCAGGATGATCTGGATGGCCGCGGCGACGGCGCGGCAGCCGTCGCATGATGCGGAGGCGACGGCGCTGTTGGCCGCGTCAACCCGGCCGCTCACCCGGCGCAGCATCCACGCTTCGCGCACCACGAGATCGCCGCCCGGCTGGGCGAGGGCGAGCGTGTGGTTGGTGTGCGTGCGGGCCGGCTCGGCGCGGGCGGCGGCGGGATCGAGGGCCACGGCGATCGCCGCGGCAGCCAGCGCCACGGCGAGGCGGCGGAAGAAGCGGCGCGTCATCGGGCGCGGTGGGCGGGTCGGGTGTGGAACTGGTCGGCCACGCAGGCGGCGAGCTCGCGGTAGGCCCGCCGGGTGGCCGGCTTGAGCTCCTCGGGCGTGGTCGCCCCGCCGGCGGCCAGCGCCGGGTCCCACGGGATGCGGACCACGGCGGCGGCTCGGGCGGCGAAGTGCTTCTCGATCAGGTCGAGCTCGACTGCGGTCTCGCCGGCCACGCCGTTCAGCACCACCACCGCGCTGCGCACCAGCGACGCGTAGCCGTGCTGGTCGAGCCAGTCGAGCGTGGCCGCGGCCACGCGCGCCCCGTCGAGCGCGGGCGGCGCCACCACCACGATCTGGTCGCTGGCGGCGAGCACCCCCTTGATCGCGGCGTCGAGGATGCCGGTGCCGGTGTCGGCCAGGATCAGGTTGTAGTAGTGGTCGAGCAGGCCGATGATCTGGCGGAACTCCTCCTCGCCGAGGCGCCGGCTGATGCGGGGGTCGTTGTCGCTGGCGATCACGTCGAGGCGGGTGGGCGCCTTGGCGGAGTAGCGCTCGATGTCGGCGTAGCGGGTGAGGTAGTCCCGGTCGGCCAGGAGGTCGGTCACGGTCTTCGCCGCCTGGGTGGCCACCCGGTGGCCGAGGCTGCCCGCGTCGGGGTTGGCGTCGAGCGCCACCACTCGGTCCCGGCGCGCCGCGGCCAGCGTGTGCCCGAGCATGAGCGCGGTGGTGGTCTTGCCGGCGCCGCCCTTGCGGCAGACGACCGCGATGCGACGCGACCCCCCGATCGGGGCGTTCAGCCGGGCGGCCAGACGCTCCTCGGCGAGCTGCGCCCGGCTCGGACCCGGGTCGAGCCGCCCGCCGCTCACCTGCTGCACGACGCCCCGCCAGCCGCCCCGCCCCGGCCCCGAGCGGCTCTTCAGCATCGCCGCCTCGGTGAAGCAGGCGGCGGTGAGATCGAACGGCGGGTCGCCGGCGGGCGGCGCGCCCACCCCGGCGGCCCTGGCGCCCCGCCCGAGCGCTGCCCGGCCGAGGAGCAGGAGCAGGCGGCCGGCCATCAGCACGAGGCCGAGCACCAGCGCGGCAAAGGACATCAGCGTCACCGGCGCCAGCGCGGCCCCCGTCGGATCGTGAACGGCGGCGGAGGGTCGGAGACGGCGGAGCGCCTCCGCCGCCTCCGCCGCCTGGGAGACGGTGTACGCAGGGAGCCGGAAGAGGAACCACCCGAACAGGACGGTCAGCAGCGGCGTGATCACCACCACCCACGCGATGACGATGCGCTGGGCGCGCGGCGTCAAATCGGCGGGCGGCGGACGGCGGCGCAGCGCGCCCGCCAGGATGGGCCGGATCCGGCCGAACAGGTCGGGCACGCCGACGAGGTCGGCGAGCAGGTAGTAGCCGTCGGTGCGTCCCATCGGCGCCAGCTGGGTGAACGCGAGCGCGTGGCTGACCAGCGCGAACATCAACAGCGCCGGTGATTCGCTCCAGACGGCGAGCGGCGCCAACGCGGCCACCAGCACGGCGTTGAAGTAGATGCCGCCGGCGTCGGTGCGGACGCGTGCCCAGCGGGACAGGCGGTAGGCGTCGGTGACGTTGGTGAACAGGGCGGGGAAGATCAGAAAGACGCCGCAGCCGATCTCGCCGGGTTCGCCGCCGCCGCGGCGGCAGGCGGCGGCGTGGCCGAACTCGTGGAACAGGAAGGCGGCGAGCGTGAGCAGCAGCAAGGTCAGCGTGGCGCCGGGGCCCACGGTCAGCGCCTCGGGGGGCGCGGTGCGCACGTGCTGCAGCGCCCACACGTCGAAGCCGACCACGGCGGCCAGCACGGCGGCGATGATCATCGGGTTGAAGAGAAAGGCGAGCGCGCCGGCGACGGTGCGGACGGCGGGCGCCCGCAGCAGCGTCGTCTTGGCCCGCAGCGCCAGCAGCGGGGCCGGACCGCGCGGCGGCGGCCCCGGCGCCGGCCCGGCGATCAGGCCGAGCGGACGGAGCTTGGTCTCGATCACGTACCGGACGTTGTCGGCGGTGAGCTCGCGCTCGAACGCGTCCGAGGCGGCGGCCGCCACCTGCTCGAGCGTGCGCGCCCCGTCGAGCAGCGCGGCGATGCAGTGGAGCAGGGCGGAGACCAACACCATCTGTCCGTCGCCGCGGCGGATGAGGTATCGGCGCTGCTCGAAGCCGCCGTCCAGGTACGGGCCGATCAGCGTGACGCCGTCGGCCAGGCGCGGCGGGGTCTCGGCTGGAAAGGTCGCAGCGGGGGGCGGGGGGCGAAGGGCGACGGTCATGTCGACTGCTCCTGGTTGAGGTGGGAACGGGCGGGACGAAAGGGAGGGGGGAGGCGAAGCGCCTCCCCCCTCCGGCTGGTCGAAGCTCCGGGTTGGGCGTTAGCCCTGGACGGAGCCGACGGTCTGGCCGGCGTTCGCGGAGGCCAGCGAGGGCAGGCCCAGCCCGCCGGCGTTCACGGCGATGGCCAGGTTGATCGGGGTGATCACGGCGATGTCGAAGATGCCCAGCGAATCGCGTTGGGGCAGCAGCGCCGCGTCGAGGTCCAGCTCGTGCATGAGGGGTTCACCTCCTTCAGGTGCAGGGGGAGCGGGCGGCGCCGCATCAGGCCTGCGAGACCGTGATCACCTGGGATGCCGTGGCCGTGGCCGTGGCGGGACCGAAGGTGCCGGCGTTCAGGCCCAGCGAGCTGTTGTTGCCGACCACGCTGGCGAAGTCCCACACGCCGAGCGCCTCGCGCTCGGGCAGGAGAACCGCGTCGGTGTCGAGCAGATTGCTGAGGGTGTGCTCCACTGTTTATACCTCTTTCTTGAAATGAGCTTTCGCTCGTTGGGGGTTGTTGGGGGAAGAGATCAGCCTGGTTGGCGGAAGCGGCGAGGCCGCTCCTGGCTCAGACCTGGGTGACGACCACGCTCTGGGTGGCGTTGGCGGTGGCCACCGCCGGGCCGAAGGTGCCGGCGTTGAGCGCCAGGGAGCCGTTGTGCGCCGCCACGGCGGCGAAGTTGAAGACGCCGAGAGCCTCACGCTCGGGAAGCAGCGTCGCCATCAGATCACTGGCCGCGATTTCGTTGATTTCCATCGTTCAGTACCTCTTCTCTTTGTGTGCTTGCGACCGGTGTCGCCCGCTCCGACCGATCTCAGGGTTCCGGTTTCCCGCCCCGTCTTGTTGCAGATAGACGACAGGAATTCTCATCTCACTTGTGCAGGAGATCCTTATGGCGTAAGTCGCCGTCGGCTCGCCGCCCGGGGGGACTGGGCGCCGTGACCCGGCTCTGCCGGGGAATCCCCGGCGCCGCTCGTCCGGCTGCGGCGCCGGCATGACGCCGCCCGGTGGGGCGGCCAACACGGCGCGCAATCTCCGGGCGCTGGGCGCGTCGGCGACGCTGGCCGCGGTCGTCGGCGCGGACGACGCCGGCCTCGCCCCCTCGGGTGCGTGGCGCCAGGCGGTTCCCACCACGCTCCCCCACGAACGTCGCGTGATCGACGCGCCGTTCGCCCTGGCCGACCTCATCGCGCCGCCCACCGAGGCGTCCTGACCGCTCCACGTGAGACCAGCCGGCCCGACCCAGCGCAGGCGCGTGTTTGTGGCGGGTTGTTCGCGGAGCCGCGAGTAGAGGGCCGTCGAGCCCCCACGAAAGCGCTGGTCACAACGTTGGACGCGTGGCCACTACTCGGCCCAGCGCGAACAACCCGCCACAAACGCCTCAGGCACCTCCCCCGGGCCCGCGCCGACAGGCGGCGCCGCCGGCCCGGCGCCTGAGGTGTCACGGTCCGGACACAATGCCGAAACAAGCCGGCACCAGTGTCGCGACGTGACCATGCCTGAAGTGCAGACGCTCGCCGGCTTCTGGGATGAGCTGCGCCACGCCGACGGTGCGCCGCGCCCGGCGGCCGAGGAGCTCGTCCGCCAGCTCTCGGGGCTCAGCCTCGCCGAGCTGCGCGCCCGGCAAGCCCTGGCCGAGCTCGACATCGTGACGATGGGGATCACCTTCACCGTCTACAGCCAGGGAAACGGCGTCGATCGCGCCTGGCCCTTCGACGTGATCCCCCGCGTGATCGCCGCCGAGGAGTGGAGGCGGGTCGAGCAGGGTCTCGTCCAGCGGCTCCGGGCGCTCAACGCGTTCATCGACGACCTGTACAACGACCAGCGGGTCATCGCCGCCGGCGTGTTCCCCGCCGAGCTGTTGAAGGAGTCGGCCAACTACCGCCCCGAGTGCCGCGGCGTGCGGCCGCGCTTCGGGGTGTGGGCCCACGTCTGCGGCAGCGACCTCGTGCGCGACCGCGACGGCACGCTGTACGTGCTGGAGGACAACCTGCGTGTGCCGTCCGGGGTGAGCTACATGCTCGAGAACCGAGCCATCACCAAACGGGCCTTCGCCGACCTGTTCGCCCGCCAGAGCATCCTGCCCGTCGACGCCTGCACCGACGAGCTCAAGCGTGTGCTCACCTCGCTGGCCTCGCCCGAGGCGGCCGAGCCGACGGTCGTGGTGCTCACGCCCGGCATCTACAACTCGGCCTACTTCGAGCACTCGTACCTGGCCCAGCGCATGGGGGCGGCGCTGGTGGAGGGGGCGGACCTGATGGTGGGCGAGGACGACTGCGTGTACATGCGCACGATCGGCGGGCCCGCCAAGGTGGACGTGATCTACCGGCGCGTCGACGACTCGTTCCTCGACCCCGAGGTGTTCCGGCCCGACAGCCAGCTCGGCGTCGCCGGGCTGATGCGGGCCTGGCGGTCGGGCAACGTGGCGATCGCCAACGCCCCCGGCGCCGGGGTGGCCGACGACAAGGTCGTGTACGCCTGGGCGCCGGAGCTGATCCGGTTCTACCTGGGCGAGGAGCCGCTGCTCGCCAACGTGCCCACCTACCGCTGCGTGTACCCCGACGAGCGGCGCTACGTGCTCGACCACCTGCGGGAGTTGGTGATGAAGCCGGCGAACGAGAGCGGCGGCCACGGCCTGGTCGTGGGCGACTGCGCCAGCCGCAGCGAGCTCGACGAGTGCGCGGCGCGCATCGAGGCCGAGCCCCGGAACTGGGTGGCCCAGCCGATCCTGTCGCTGTCGGTGGCGCCGACGCTGACCGGACGAGGGATCGAGAGCCGCCACGTGGATCTGCGGCCGTTCGTGCTGTCGGGCGCCGGGCACTACGTGACCGCCGGCGGGCTCACACGGGTGGCGCTGCGCGAGGGCTCCCTGGTGGTGAACAGCTCGCAGGGCGGCGGCAGCAAAGACACCTGGGTCGTGGAATGAGCCTGCTGCTCTCCCGGGCGGCCGAACGGCTCTACTGGGCGGCGCGGTACCTCGAACGCGCCGAGGACACCGCCCGCCTCGTGCGCGCCTACACCGAGGTGATCGTGGACCTGCCCACGACGGTGACCACCTCCTGGGCGCCGCTGCTGGCGGTGGTCGGCGGCGAGCAGGCGTTCTCGGCTGCGCACGGCCGGAGCGACGCCGGCGAGCGCCGCGTGATCCAGTTCCTGCTGGCTGAGGACAGCAACCCCGGCAGCGTGGCCCACTGCGTCCGCTTCGCGCGCGACAACCTGCGCACCACCCGGGAGGTGCTGCCTCGGGAAGCGTGGCAGGTGGTCAACGACCTGTTCCTGTACGTGTCGGCCGAGGCCGGCGCCGGCGCCGCCCGCTCCGCCCGGTCCCGGTTCTGCGACCGGGTGGTGGGCGAGGTGCAGCACCTGGACGGGATCCTCAGCTCCACCTGGAGCCGCGACGAGGCCTACGAGCTGTGGCGGCTGGGCGAGGCGCTCGAGCGGGCCGACATGACCACCCGGGTGCTGGGCGTGCGCGCCGCCTCGCTGCTGGCCGCCCGGTCCGGGGCGGAGCACGGCGACCACGCCGAGGTGCAGTGGATGGGCGTGCTGCGCTCCTTGTCTGCGCTGCAGATGTACCAGCGGGCCACCCGAGCGCCGATAGAGAGCGCCGAGGTGGTGCGCTTCCTGCTCTCCCATCGGGCCTTCCCCCGCTCGGTGGCGTACTGCGTCGCCCGTCTGCGGGCCTCGCTCGGTGCGCTGCCCCACGTCGAGCGGACGCTGCCCGCGCTCGAGGAGCTGGAAGCGCTCGTCGCCGCGGTGGCGGACGCGGGTCGGGGCGACGCCGACGGCGTGGCGCTCGACGCCGACATGGACCGGATCCAGCTCCGGCTGCACGCCCTCGACGCCACGGTCGCCGACGCGTTCTTCGCCGTCGGCGCAGCGGGCCCACGGTGAGCGCCGCCCTGACCGGGTACCAGCCGGCGGGGGCCGGCTTCGATGAAGCGATCGACGCCGCGGGACGGCCGCGTCCGCATTGGCGGGAGGTGCTCACCGCGCTCGCCGCAGCCGGACGGCCAGGCCTGGCCGAGGCGTTCGTCCACGCGGCCCGGCTGCGGGACGCGGAGGGCGCCGGCCACCTCGTCGTCGACCGCGACCAGCGCGACCGGCACGAGGATGCGTGGCGGCTGGACCCGACGCCGTTCGTGCTGGATCACGCCGAGTTCGGCGCGCTGGCGCGGGGCGTGGCGCAGCTGGTGGCGGTGCTGGAGCGCCTGGCCGCCGACGTCCACGGGCCGCGGGAGCTGGTGGCCGCGGGCGTGATCCCGCTCGGCGCGGTCGGCGCCTCGCCGCGCTTTCGTCCGGCCGCGGCCGGCGCGGCCGGGACCGGCCCCCGGCGCTGGATCGTGCACGCCGCGATCGACGTGGTCCGCACCGAGGGCGGCGCCTGGCGCCTGGTGCGCTACGAGGTCGAGGCCCCCGGTGGTTTGGGCTACGCCCTGCTCAACCGGGGGGTGACCGCCCGGGTGCAGGGCCTGCTGCTGCCCCGCACCGGCCCAGCGCCGGTGCACGACCACCTCGCCGCCCTGCGCCACGCCCTCGCCTCGGCCGCGCCGTCGGGCGTGGCCAGCCCTCGCACGGTCCTGCTCTCGGGCGGGCCGGCGCAGCCCGGTTACGTCGAGCACTCCTACCTCGCCGGGCGGCTGGGCTATCACCTGGTGGAGAGCGGCGACGTCGTCTCGCGCGACGGGCGGCTGTGGCTGCGCGCCCTCGACGGGTTCGAGCCGCTCGACGTGGTGTACCGGCACATCGGCGACGGCGGGGTCGACCCGCTCGAAGCGGGCGAGCCGGGCGAGGCGGGAGCGCGGCCCGGTGTGCCCGGCCTCGTGTGGACGCAGCGTCGGGGCGGGGTCAGCCTGGCCAACGCCTACGGGGTGGGCGTGCTCGAGGACCCGGCCGTGCGCGCGTCGCTGCCGCAGGTGTGCTCGTTCCTGCGGGGCGAAGCGTTGGCGCTGGCGCCGCTCGAGCCGGGCCCGATCGGCGTGGGGCTGGCGAACGCGCCGGTCTTCGACGGCGAAGGACTCGCTCCCCGTCCGGTGACGCTGCGCCTGTTCGCCGCCGCCGACGACGCAGGGGTGCGGGTGCTGCAGGGCGGGTCCGGCTTCGTGCTGGCCGCGGGCGACGATCCGGCGCAGCCCACGGCCCGACTGGTGAAGGACGTGTGGGTGGTGGGCGGCCCGAGCCGGAAGGCGACGGTGGGCTCGAGCGCAGCGGGGCCGCCCCAGGTCGACTTCTCCCGCTCGGTGTCGAGGCGAGCCGCGGAGGCGCTGTTCCACCTGGGGCGCAGCGCCGAGCGGGCCGAGCTGTCCAGCCGGGCGGCGCGGGTGGTGGGCGACCAGCTGGCGCGTGACGCCGGTGTCGTCTCGCTCGGCGGGGGCGGGTGGGCGCGCGGGGTGCACGGTCTGCTGCGCGCGGCGCGAGGCGCGCCGCTCGACTGGCGTGACGCCCTACCGCTCGAGGCCAACCTGCGACACGAGCTGGACGACGCCGTGGCGGCCGTCGCCGGATTTGTCGCCGAGCTGGTGGCCGAGGCGAGCCACGTCCGGGAGTTCCTCTCGACCACGACGGGGCGGGTGCTCGGCCGCCTCGCCGACGAGCGCGACGCGCTCGCCCACGGGGGGGCCGGCGTGGACCATCTCGACCTGCTCCTGGTGGAGCTGGCCGCCCTGGCCGGCCTGGCCAACGAGTCGACCGTGCGCGGCCCCGCGTGGCGCTTCGCCGATCTCGGGCGCCGCCTGCAGCGCGCCCTCGGCGTGCTCGGCGGCGTCGAGGCGACGCTTGGCCTGGCCGTCGAGCCGGTCGCGCTGCAGCCGCTGGCCGAGGCGCTGCTGGCGGCCAACGAATCCCTCGTCGCCTACCGGCGCCGTCACCGCAGCGACGTGGAGGTGCACGCCGCGCTGGACCTGCTCGTGCACGACGACACCAACCCGCGGGCATTGGCGTTCCAGCTCGACCTGATCAGGGAGCACGGCGCGGCGCTCGGGTGGGCGCACGGCGCGGCGCTGGCCGACGAGGCGGCGCGCGCCGCGAACGCCGTCGTCGGCGAGCGGGCAGCAGGAGGCCGGCGACTCGACGTCGACGCGCTGGTGCTCGCCTGCCGCGCGCCGCTGCTCGCGCTCGTCGACGCCGTCAACGCACGCTGGTTCGCCGACCCGGTCAACCCTGTGGCGGTGCGCGGCCGGTGAGCGCCGAGCCCTCCGCCTCGCCGAGCCGCCCCACCCGGCTGCGGGTCGTCCACCGGACCGAGTACCGCTACTCGAGCCCGGTCAGCGACGGGTTCACGCTGGTGACGCTGCTGCCCCGGCCGACGCCGCGCCAGGAGGTGCTCTCGGCGCAGCTCATCGTGGACCCTGCGCCCGACGAGCGCGAGGAAGCGGTCGACGTTTTCGGCAACCGCCAGATTCGTCTCGCGGTGCACCGGCCGCACCGCTCGCTCGAGGTGACCGCGGACAGCGTCGTGGACATCGACCCTCCCAGCCCCGCCGCCGGGCGTTGGCCGACGCTCGCGGAGGCGGTGGAGCTCACCCGCTGCGCCACCGGCCCCGACGCGCTGGAGGTCGACCCGTTCCTGCGCCCCTCCCGCCTCGCCCCTCGCCTGGCCGAGATCGACGCGTTCGCAGCGCCGCTGGCCGACCCGAACCTGCCCCTGCCCGACGTGGCGGCCGGCCTCTCGACCCTGATCCACCAGGCGTTCCGGTTCGATCCCGACGCCACCGACGTGAGCACGCCGCTCGCCGAGGTGATGGCGGGCCGTCACGGCGTGTGCCAGGACTTCGCGCACGTGGGCGTCTCCTGCGCCCGAGCGCTCGGCCTGGCCGCCCGCTACGTGAGCGGCTACATCGAGACCAGCGCGCCCCCTGGCCAGGCCAAGCTGGTGGGCGCCGACGCCTCGCACGCGTGGTGCTCGGTGTGGGCGCCCGGCGTCGGCTGGACCGATTTCGACCCGACCAACGACCAGGCCCCGCCGCCGCGCCACGTGACCGTCGCGTGGGCACGCGACTACGCCGACCTCTCGCCGTTGCGAGGGGTGCTGATCGGACCGGTCAGCGGCCAGGAGCTCACCGTCGCCGTCGACGTGACGCCGGCCCCCCGGCCTTGAGCCGGCCCTACGCCGCGCCCAGCGCCCGGGCGGCGGCGGTGACCCCCGCGGCCACCAGCACCACCACCACCATCGGCGCCCGTCGCCACACGGTGAAGGCGGCGGCGCCCACGCCGAGGACGCGGGCGTCGAGCACGATCTGGTCGCGGGTGGTGAAGGTCTGCACGGCGAACACCGCGGCCACGACCGAGATCGGCACGAGGCTCATCAGCTTCGTCCAGCGGGCGTTGGGCCCGACCCGCCCGCCCAGGATGAACATGCCGATGGCCCGGGTGATGAGGTTGCCGACCGCGAAGACGGCGAGCGCCGGCCAGCTCATCGGGCCGCCCCGCCGGCCTTGCGCAGCGCGATCGGCCCGGCGGGGACCTTGGCCGCCACCAGCGCAGCCAGGGCCGCGATGAGGAACGGCAGCCCGGCCGGCGCGACCGGCGCCAGCCCCACGGCCAGCACCGCGCCGAGCACCGCAGCCACGGCGGTGTCGCGGCTGCGCAGCGCAGCGGCGACGGTGCCGAGCAGCACCGCCGGGAACACGGCGTCGAGCCCGATCGTGCGGATGTCCCCCACCACGTTGCCGAGGGCGACGCCGAGCACCGAGCCGACCACCCAGCCCGCCCCCATCGACAACGCGATCTGCCAGTACAGCCGCCGGGCGGTGGCCGGGTCGTTCACGGTGACCGCGGCCGCCACGGCCGGCTCGCCCGAGATCTGCATGGCTGCGATCCGCTCCCACACCCCCATCGGCCAGCGTTTGGCGATGCTCATCGCCAGGAGCCCGAACCGGGAGCTGACGAGCAGCGCCGACACGAGGCCGGCGGCGGTCGAGCCGCCCGACAGCTTCACCGCGGCGAAGGCCAGCTCCCCGCTGCCGGAGAACGCGCTGACCGTGGCCAAGAGCACCACGCCGGTGGGCGTGCCGATGCTCACCATCACCGCGCTGACCGTGATCCCCACCGCCATCGACGCTGCGCCCAGCGCGACGATGTCCACCATTCCGAGCCCCGGGTCCCTGCTGTTCACAAGGGGTTGACGCTACTGGACGCGTCGGGTTGCGCTCGGGTCCGGGCCGGTTGGTTCATCGGTCCAAGGCGCTCGGGTGCAGCACCGGCGTGAAGCCGTGGGCGAGCGCCCCGGCCGAGGTCGGCGGGGTGAGGAGCAGCGCCTCGCCGCGGCGCGGCCGGGGGATCGGCGCCTCCCACCCGGCGAAGGAGAAGCGCAGCAGACGGTCCTCGAGCACGAGGCGGCAGGCGCCGTCGCCGTCGACCACCACCGCCCCGTCCGGCGCGTCGGCGAACGGCATCGGCCAGAGGATGCGATCGCCGGCGCGCACGAGGCCGCGGCCCCTGCGCAGTCGTTCGGCGGCGAGGCGGGCGTTGAGCTCCCCGGCGAGCAGCGGTGCGCCGGCGCCGGCCGCCCGGGTGGCCGCGGCCCGGTACGCGAGGTAGTCCGGCCGGCGGCACGCGGCGCAGGGTCGGTGGCCGGCGGCCAACGCCGCCGCGTCGTCGAGGAAGAACAGCGGCGTCCACCGACCCGGGCGGGCGAGCGGCCAGCGCCGCCCCCGGAACTGGGTGGCGCAGGTGATCCACAGCACACCGCGATGGTGGCGGACGACCCGTTCGGCGGCGTCGACCACACAGCCCCGGTTGCCGGTGAACAGCCCGCGCGGCGCCTGCGCGTGGAGATCCCCCCACGGATCGACCCGGTTGCGCCGAGGCACGGAGGCGAGCTTGCCACGGCCCGCCGCCCGGCCTGCAAAGCTGGAGGCGATGGCCGAGGACGCCCGCCCCGCTGGCCCGCCGCCCCTTCCGGCCGGGCGTTTCGCCGCCTGGCTGGCGCAGACCCAGGAGGCGCTGGCCGGCTCGGCCGACGCCGCTGTGCCGTGCGCTGGCTGCACGGCCTGCTGCCGCTCGGCGCAGTTCGTCACGGTCGAGCCCGACGAGGCGGACGCGCGGGCGCACATCCCCCGCCGGCTGCTGGCGCCCGCCCCCGGCGGCGGCGGCCGGCTCGTGATCGGCTTCGACGAGGAAGGCCGCTGCCCGCTGCTCACCGACGCCGGCTGCTCGATCTACCCGCACCGGCCCCGAGCCTGTCGCACCTACGACTGCCGGGTGTTCGCCGCCGCCGGCGTCTTGGCCGACCCGGACCGCCCGCTCATCGCGGCGCGCGCCCGCCAATGGCGCTTCGACCCGCCCGACGAGGCCGACCGGCGGGCCGAGGAGGCGGTCCGGGCCGCCGCCGGGGCGCTCCGCCGGCGCTTCCCGGACGCGCCGGCCGCCGCGGTGGCGGTCATGGCGGTGGAGATCTCCGACTCGTTCGCCGACCCCCGAGGCGACGGGGCCGGCGGGGCCGGCGGGGCCGGCGAGACCGCCGACCAGACGCTGCTGACCCTGCTTCGCCGGCGCCCACCGCGACCGGGCGCAAAGCCGTCGCCGTGAGCGAGCGGGGCTTGCGGCGAACCGCCGTCCCGCACCCGGCCTTTTTTCGTATCTCGCCCCTGGCGCCTGTCTCCTAAGGCTCACCTAACCGAACCCGCCGCACGGTGATTCGGACGGATACCGCGGTGTGCGGGTGAACCACAAGGAGAGCCATCATGACCACGTCGGTCAAGCCCGAACTCAAGAAGATCAGCGTCCGCAAGCCCGGTGAGATCCGCCTGACGGCGATGGCCCGCTACTGCTACGGCTGCTGCTGCTGCCAGATCGTCCGGCTCGCCTAGCCGCTCGCCGCCTCGGGGGCCGTCCCGCAGCGCGGGGCGGCCCCCGGCGTGCTCGCCGACCCCTGCCCGCCTCATTCCGCCAGGAGCGCCGCATCGCCATGAGCCTCCAGCTCGACGACCCGCCCCTCCGTTTCCACGCCCTGTCCGTGTTGGACGAGGGCGGCGACGACGTGGTGATCGGGCGGACCGACATCGATTCTTACGCCATCTTCCCTCGGGACGGCGCTGCGCTCATCGAAGAGCTGAAGGCCGGCCGATCACCCGCTGAAGCCGGGGAATGGTACGAGCAGCAGTTCGGGGACCAGGTCGACATCGACGACTTCCTGGCCACGCTCCACGACCTCGAGTTCGTGGGAACCGCCGAGCCGGCCCCGCCCGCCGGCCCCGTGCGATGGCAGCGGCTGGGCGCCGCGCTGTTCTCACCGTTCGCGTGGCTCGTCTACCTGGTGATCGTGGCCGAGGCGGTGGCCGCGGCGTGGTTCGACCCGCGCCTCGCCCCCCAGCAGGGCAACGTGTTCTTCTCCCGCTACCTGGTGCTCGTGGAGCTGACCGTCCTCGTCGGCCAGAGCGCCCTCGCCCTCGTGCACGAGGCGTTCCACGTGCTGGCCGGGCGACGGCTCGGCGTGCGCTCCCGGCTGCGCATCAGCCACCGCTTCTACTTCGTGGTCTTCGAAACGGCCCTCAACGGCCTCGTGGTCGTCCCCCGCCGCCGCCGCTACCTTCCGCTGCTGGCGGGGATGCTCGCCGACGTGCTCGTGGTGGCGCTGCTCACCCTCGCCGCGGCGCTCTCCCGCCGCCCCGACGGGTCGATCCCGCTGTGGGGCGGGGTGTGCCTGGCGCTGGCGTTCACCACGATCCCCCGCATCGCCTGGCAGGGCTACTTCTTCCTGCGCACCGACGTGTACCACCTGATCGCCACCGCGTTCGGCTGCGTCGATCTCCACAACACCAGCCGGCAGTGGCTCGCGAACCGTCTGCACGACCGGTTCGGCCTGCCCCGGCGCCGGTACGACGAGGCGGCGTGGAGCCCGGTCGACGCCCGCTGCGCCCGCTGGTATGGACCCCTCGCCGCCCTCGGTTACACGCTCGCCGTCGCGGTGGCCGTGCTCGTCGTGCTGCCGGTCACGCTGCGCTTCTTCGGGGCGGCCGCGGCGCGCCTCTTCGACCCGGGATCCTCCTCCGCCGCGGAGATGGCCGACTCCGCCGTGCTGCTCACCCTCACCGCCGCGCAGTTCGCGCTGGCGGGCGTGCTCGCTGTCCGTGAACGCCGATCCAAGGAGCGCCGATGAACCCGCTCGCCGAACCCGCCGCCGCGCGCCACCTGCTGGTGTGCGGGCCAACCCGCGCCGCTCGCGAACGCGCGGCCACGTCCCTCGAGCTGGGGCCCGCGCTGGCCGCGGTGCGGGGCCACCGCCGCCGGCGGGGCCCGTACACGGCGGCCGGCTCGGTGCTGCGAGCGGCGGCGCCGCGGGTCTGCTCCGAGCGGCCCGAGCTCCTCGCCGCCGCCGACGCCGCCGCGCTGCTGGCCGCGGCCCCCGAGCTCGCCTCGCTGGCGCCGAACGCCCGTCAGACGCTCACCTCGGCCGCACCGCCCGAGGAGCGCACCCGCTTCTACCCGGGCGCGTACACGCGACGAACGGCGCATGCCGTGACCGAGCTGCTGTCCGGCCTGGCCCAGCACAGCCGGACCGGGGCCTGCCTGCTCGTCGAGGACGCCGACGAGCTCGACGCCACCGACGCCCAGTGGCTGGCGATCATGCTGCGCCGGACCGATCCCGCCGTGCTGCGGGTGGTGCTCGGCGCCCGGACTCCGGAGGCGCTGCGGGACGAGCTGCGCCAGGCGGCCGGCGCGCACGCCGAGCTCGTGCGGGCAGACGCGTCAGCGCCGGTTGAGGCGCCCGACGGCGTCCGCTCGCCGGCCGAGCTGGTCCACGCCTACCTGGCCGGCGACTGCACCAGCGACGATCCGGCCGAGCGGGCGGCGTACCTGGCGCTGGGCCCGGCCGAGCGGGCGGTGCGCCACGATGCCCGGGCGGCTGAGCTCGAGCGCTGCGGCGAGGCGTCGCTGCGCCTCGGCGCGATCCCATACCACCGGGAGCTCGGCTCCTCCGCCGACGCCGCCAAGGCGGCGCTCGGCTCGGCGCTCGAACGCTGCGTGCTCGCCGGGTTCTACGACGCCGCCGTCGAGCTCGGCCACCGGGCCCTCGCCCTGTGCGACTGGCAGGCGGACCCCGAGGGCAGCTGGGTGGTGGTGGCCAAGCTCACCACCGCGCTCACCGGCCTCGACCGCCACGAGGAGGCCGAGCGCCTCTACGCCGAGGCGTGCGCGCAGAGCACCTCGCCGAGCGTGCACCTCCAGGCGGCGTACGGCCGGGCCATGCTCTACACCCGGTACCTCGAGCCCGGCCGCCGCGACCACCAGACGGCGATGGCGTGGATCAACACCGCCATCGCCATCGCATCGCTGCTGCCCGAAGCGCAGAGCCGCGCCTTCAACCTGGCGTTCCAGGAGAACGGCCGCGCACTGGTCGAGATGCACCTCGGGGAGATCGATGCAGCGCTGGCGCTGGTGGAGGCGGCCCTCGACCGTCTCCACCGCGATCTCGGCCCCGACGCGCAGAGCCTGCACCGTTCGGTGCTGTGGTTCAACCACGCTCAGCTCCTGGCCCGGGCCGGGCGGCTCGACGCGTCGATCGCCGAGTACGGCCTGGCCATCGCGGCCGATCCGAACCATTCCGAGTACCACTTCGAACGGGCGCTCCTCTACAGCCAGAGGGGGGACCTCGACCGCGCCGCCGACGGCTACGACGAGGCGATCCGGCTCAGTCCCCATTACCCCGAGCCGCACTACAACCGGGCCATGCTGGCGCTCGCCGTCGGCGACGTCGATCGGGCGCTGGCGGAGCTGGGTTACGTGCTCGAGCTCGAACCCGACTTCCTCGACGCTCGGGTGAACCGGGCGGCGCTGCTGCTGGAGCTGGGCGCCCTCGCCGAGGCGGAGCTCGACGTGGCGGCCGGTCTGACCGTCGACCCCGCCCACCCCCACCTGCTCTGCGTCGCCGCGCAGCTGGCGGCCGAGGCGGGCCAGCACGACGTGGCCCGCCGCCGCAGCGAGGAGGCCCTGGCGGTCGACCCGACCTTCGCCGCCGCGTGGTGCTGCCTCGGCGCGTTGAGCTACGCCGCCGGCGAGTTCGACGCCGCCGCCGTCGAGTTCACCCGCGCCCTCGAGCTGGGCGAGGACCCCGCGGCCCGCACCAACCGCGCCCTGGCGCTGCAGGGCGCCGGCCGCTGGGCGGAGGCGATCGCCGACTACTCCGAGGTGCTGGCCGTCGACGCCGACCCCGAGCTGCTCGAGCTGCGGGCCCACTGCCACGCCGCGCTCGGCGAGCGCGGCGCCGCCGACGCCGATCGGCGCGCCGCCCGCCGGCGCCGAGAGCTCGCGGCCTGAGATGCAGCAGGACCCCCTCCAGGACGGCGCCGGCGTGACCGGGCGCCGCGTCCGGACCATCGCCGCTCGAGCCGCGGTGCTCGCCGTGCTCGCCGCCGTGGGGTTCCGCACGATCGGCGACGGCCTCGAGCTCTCCGCCGCCCGGCCCCCGTTGGAGATGGCCGCCCCGCCGCTCGGCGACGGCCTGAGCGCGTTCGCTCCATCAGCAGGTGGTCCGCCGGACGAGCTGGCGGACGGGCTGGCGACGGCGCCGTCCCCGGGGGACAGCCCGGCCCTGTCGCCGGCCTTGACCCCGGACCCGTCTCAGCCGCCCGAGCCGCCGGACCCGTCCGAGCCGGACCGGCCCGAACCGGACCGGCCGAGCGCGCCGCCCCCGCCCCTGCCCCCG
>JBJXGF010000131.1:0-3187 GCA_046153015.1 Acidimicrobiales bacterium
ATATCGATTCGTCGCGACCGGCGAAAAAGGCAAAGGCGCAGGTCGGGGCTTTGGGCAGAGCGAGCGCCGAATTCGGCGCCGGCGGCGGGTCAGGCCGAGCGGCTGAGCTCGCCGAGAAGGGCGGCCAGCGCGGCCGGCGGCGGGCCCTCGGCCAGCGCGGCCTGGAGCTCCCCGGCCCGCTCGAGCGGCAGCGCCGTCGCTGCGCCGAGCGCTGCGGCCGTGCCCTCGAGCTCACCCATGCGGACGCACAACGCGGCGCCGGCCCGGCAGCCGGCCAAGCCGCCGGGCGCGCGCACCTCCACGCCGCCGTCGAGGCGCACGAGCACGGTCTCCTCCGCGCTCGCCGAACGGACCTCGAACACGGCTCGGGGCGCGGCCGACCACTGGCGGGCCAGCTCCCGCTCGTCGGCGGGCAGCAGCGGGCCCCGCTCGGCCAGGAACGCCTGCCATACGCCGCCCTCGCACAACGCGAGATCGGCGACGACCGAGTCGTGCAGCGCCACCTGCACCGCCTCGAGGCCAACCTGGGAGGTCCCGAGGTAGGCCCGCGCCACCTCGAGCAGCAGCGGCCGATGCGGCCCGCGGGTGAGGTACTGGTTGGCCTTGCGCGCCAGCCACCCGGCCCGCCTCGCCAAGCTCAGCGACTCCCGGCCCTCGTGGCACTGCTTGAACTTGCGCCCCGACCCGCACGGGCAGGGCTCGTTGCGCTTGGCGGACGCCGGCTGTGAGGCGGCGAGCGACTCGAGCAGCGCGACCCGCTCGTCGTCGGCCTCGATGCCCGCCCGGCGCAGGTGCGCCAGCGCCCGGCGCAGCTCGCCGCGGTCGGACTCGTACCACGCCTTGTCCTCGAGGGCGGGCGGGAACCCGGGCGCCGCGGCCAGCGCCTCGTCGAGGTGCTGCTCGGCCTCGGCCAGGCGGCCGGCCCGTTCGGCCATCACCGAGCGCAGCCAGAGCGCGCCGGCGTCGCCGCGCCGGGGCCGGCGCCCGTCGAGCAGGAGCTCGACGAACGCGCCGACCACGCCGTCGCGGTCCTCGCCCACCTGGAGCGTGTCGCCGATGAAGGCGGGCGCCACCCGGGGCCCGCTCAGGAGGCCGCACAGCTGCGCACGGTCGGCCGGGTCGAGGCGCGCGGCCACGCCGCGCTGGTCGGCGGCGAAGGCGCCGTGCAGCGAGATCAGCGCCTCGAACGCGGCGATGCCCGCCTCGTCGAGGCCGTGCACGAACGCGGCCTGCTCGACCCGCAGGGCCAGGCGATGCGTCGGCCAGTCGAAGCCTCGGGGCGCGGCGAACCCGCCGTCGAGCTCGAAGCCGGCCGCCGCCGCCACCTCGCACAGCGGCGCCCCGGGCGAACCGGTGAACGGCGCGCGGTCGAACAGCAGCGCGGCGGCCGCCAGCTGCTCCACCTCCACCGGCGCGCCGGTGCACAACCGCTCGAAGGCGGCCTGCACGGCGGCCACGGCGGCCGGCGCCGGCGCCGGGCGCGGGCCCGCCGGGCGGGTGAGGGTCACGGCGGCGCCGGGCGCGGACGGCGACGCCACCGTGAGGGCGATCGCGTCGCCCGAGGCGACGCCCTGCAGCCAACCGGCCGGCCCGGTCAGGCGGTCGCGCTCGGCGGCGTCGCCGTCGCCCCCGCCGAAGGGGCTGCCGAGCTCCAGGACCAGCTCGCCGCCGCCGGCCAGCGCCGCGCTCCCGGCCTCCACGGCCAGCGCGACGGCCGCCACGTCGAGCCCGAGGGTCAGCTCGCCCGCGTCCGCCTCGAGCGCACTCAGCCGATGGGTGCAGCACACGCCCTCGGTGAGCGAGGGCACGTGGAGCCACGTGTCGTCGTCGAGCCCGAACAGGTCCTCGGCGTCGAGCAGCGCATCGACCACCGCCTCGGCGGGGCCGAGATCGAGCGCGTCGACCAGCTCGGCGAGGGGCAGGCTCCCACGCACCACCAAGAGCGAGTGGGCGGCGGTGCGAATGCGTTCGGCGGTGATGGCCGAGGCCTCTCCGATCATGGCGAACCACCCTAGAGGCGTGGGCGGCGATCTTCGCGCCGGCCGCGGCGGCGCGGGCGCCGGGGTCGGCCGGCCGGCCGGCTCAGCCAGCTGAGCCGGCTGGGCGGCGAATGCCGAGGGCAACGAGGGGCGCCGAGGTAAGGTGGCGGGCTAGGAGGTGCCGTCGGAGTTGAGCCTCGACCTGCAGATCGTGCACGAGGCGCTTCCCGCCTACGACATCGGCAAGGAGATCGGCCGGGGGGGCGGGGGCGTGGTGCTCTCGGCCACGCACCGGCATCTGGGGCGCCGGGTGGCGATCAAGCAGCTCCCGCGTGCCTTCTCCTCCGACGAGGCGGTGCGCGACCGCTTCTACGAGGAGGCGCGCCTCGCCGCCTCGCTCGACCACCCCCACATCGTGCCCGTGTACGACTACGTCGAGCACGGCGGGGTGTGCCTCATCGTGATGGAGCTCATGACCCACGGGAGCCTGTGGGCGCGCCACCACCGCGAGGGCCTGATGCCCGACGAGGCGTGCGGCGTGGTGCTGGCGGTGCTCTCGGCGCTCGAGTACGCGCACTCCAAGCTGTGCGTGCACCGCGACGTGAAGCCCGACAACGTGCTCTTCGGGCCGGGCGGCGTGGTCAAGCTGTCCGACTTCGGGATCGCCAAGGTGCTGGGCGGCGGCGGGGGGCGCACGATGTCCGGCGAGGTCGTGGGCACCCCCGCGTACATGGCCCCCGAGCAGGCCTCCGGCGAGGCCGTGGGCCCGGGCACCGACGTGTACGCCACCGGGGTGGTGCTCTACGAGCTGCTGGCCGGCCGCCTGCCGTTCCCGGCCACCTCCTCCCCGGTGCAGCAGCTCTACCAGCACGTGCACGAGCAGCCGGCGCCGCTGCTCGAGGTGGCCCCGTCGGTGTCGCCGGTGGTGGCCGAGGTCGTGATGCGCTCCATCGCCAAGGACCCGGCCGAGCGGTACGGGCGGGCGGAGACCTTCGGGGTGGCGCTGGCACGGGCTGCCGCCGAGGCGTTCGGGCCGCGCTGGGTGCACCACTGCGGCGTGGAGCTCTTGACCAGCGCCGAGATCGCCGAGGCGGCGGTGTGGCAGCCCACCGGGGCCCAGCCTCGGGTGGCGCCGCCGGCCCCCGACCAGGCGTCGACGGGCGCGCCCTCCGGCACTCCCGCGGCGCCGCCCGGAGCGGGGGCAGATC
>JBJXGF010000132.1:0-5028 GCA_046153015.1 Acidimicrobiales bacterium
CCGCACAGCGCCGCCGCGTCCAACAGCTCACGATCCGGACGGGACGACCCCTGCATCCCCCCATTCTTTTCGATCCGCACCCGGATCGCGAATCGAGCAGGCCTACCGATTGCTCAGCAGTCTCCTACGAGCGCCGTCGGCGTCGATGCGCAGCCCAGCCTCGAAGGCGACGACGCCGAGCGCGAGTCGAGCCGCCAGATCCGCACAGGGAACCGCTCTTGGGGTTGAAGGTCAGCAATGGCGTGCGCTTGCAGGTCAGGCCTGACCCGATTCCAGGGTAGGGGCCGCTGCGAGCCGCCGGCGTACGACGGCTCGGAGTGCGAGCCATTCTGAGATGAGGGTCCGTTCGTCGGAGCGTAGCTTTCGGGCGCCCAGCTCCGGGTGCCGGGCCCGCAGCGCCCAGTCCGTGATGGCGTTCTCGTTGCGCTCACCGGCGGCGATGGCCGACGCGATCGCGGTCTCGGCGGGGTCGCCGGCGGGGGGCGTGGGGCCGGGCCGGTTCTCGGTGGGGGGTCCGACTTCGACGATGGCGATGCGCTCTTTGTTGGGGTCGCCGAGCGGTTTCACGAACCCGGCGTCGTCGAGCGCTATGCGTTTGCGGCCGACCCTTTGGTTTACGTTGCCGCCGATGACGGTGGCGTAGCGACCGTCGGCGTCGCGGCCAAGGTCGACCACCAGATCCGAGTGCATGTACCAGTAGGGCCTCGGGGACACGGTGTCGTAGGTGACCCCGCAACGCAACTTGTCGTTCGAGCAGCGGGCGGCGGCGATGAGGTCGCCGACTCGGGGGGCGCGTTCGGTGATGCGGTACGCCCAGATCGGCGCGGTCGTGTCCCCGGCGAGACGTCGTTGCTTGGCCTTGGCGACAAAGACGCGGTGCGCGCCGCTGTACTCGAAGGCGCGCCCGGCGCCAGCCCGGCGCAGCACGTAGCTGATGAACGCTGCGCTCCACGCGTAGTTGGGGTCGCGCGCTTGGGCGGCGGCGCTTTTGGGCGAATGGCCGAGGCCGTCGATGAGGTAGCGCTCGACTCGGGCGATCCCGGCGGGTTTGGTTTCGGTAAGGTTGTTCCCCGCCCAGTAGGCGTGCTCACGACGGGCGAGGCTCGCCGCCCGCCGGCGCACCTGCGCCCAGGCGGTGCTCGCTGGCGCGGTCTCGTGTTGGACAGGGTCGGGTCGGAGCTCGAAAGCGTCGCCGCCGGCGAGGGTGATGTAGCGGGCGAGGCGGGCGAGCGCGGCGACAGCAGCCGGGTCGACGCGTTGGGGTTTGGCGCTGCGGGCCTCGGCAGGGGCCCCGGAGGCGCCGCCGCCGGCGGCGCCGCTGAGCGCGGCTCGGCGTCGGCGCAGGGCGCGCGCGGCGGCGGGGTCGCCGTGGGCCTGGGCTTGTCGGGCGGCGTCGGCGTAGACGGTGCGGGCCCAGGCGAGGGTCCGAGCTTCGATGGGCATGCCGGCGACGCGCATGACGCGGCGTCGGGCGGTGTTGTCTCCGCCAACGTTGTAGCTGCCGCGTTCGACGCTGAATCGCGGCGTGTGGTGTGCGGCGTGGGCGCTGGCGGCGGTGACGTGGCCGGCGTGGAGGTTTGGCCGCAGCTGCGGGGTGCGGCCGGGACCGAAGCGGACGAGCAGCGGGGCGAGGGGGTGGCCGGGGCGGGCGAGCACGGCCCGGAGCGTGTTGACCCGGAAGTTGCGGCGTTGGCGGGCGTGGTCGTTGGTGTTCTCATCGTCGGTGGGCGCGGCGCGGGTGAAGACGAGCTCGCCGAGCCAGGGGGTCGGGCGTTGAGCGAGCTCGTCGAGGAGTCGGCCGGTGTGGGCGTCGAGCCTCGACAGCTTGTGGGTGTACGGATCGATGGTGCTGCTCACCGGTGTGTCCCTTGGCGAAGGCGGGCGGCAAGCCCGGTCAGGCGGGCGATCGCGCCCCCGCAGATCGCTGCGGTTTGGGGCGCGGGGAGCTTGAGAAGGCGGATCTTTTCGAGCTCGAGGGCGGGGTGGCAGAGCGGCCCGTCCGAGCCGAAGATGAGCTTGTGGGGAGCTCGGCGAGCGGCCGCCGCGAGGGCGTCGAAGTATCGGACGCCGCTGGTGTCGGCGTAGACGTTGGGGTGGCGGACGAGCTGGTCGGTGACGGCGAGGAAGACCATCCAGTCGTCAGCGAAGCCGCCAAGGTGCGCGGCGATGAAGGCCACGTCGGGGTAGCGGCCGGCGAGCATCTCCAGGCGGGCGGGTTGGCGGTAGATGTCGTAGAGGATCGGGAGCTGGTAGCGGCGGGCGAGCTCGCACAGCGCCCGGCTGGGGTGGGCTTCGGCGCCGTGGACCTTGACGCCGCGGAACCCGTGGACCTCGACGGCGCGGCCGATCTGGCGGTCGAGGCGGGCGGCGTCGCGTTGGGGGTGAACGGCCGCGAACCCGGTGAGCAGGCCGGCGTGGCGGCTGACGATGGCCGCGAGTCGACGGTTCGCGGCGGCGTAGTCGCTGTTGAACACGGGGAACACGATTGTGTGGTCTATGCCGGCGGCGGCGGCGCGTTCGAGGTGGGGCCACAGGCGTGCTTCAGTGTCCCAAGGGCCGGTGAACCCGTCGCCCGTGCCGGCGTGACAGTGTGCGTCGATGATCATGTTGTCCCCCGGCGCTGGTGGCCGAGCTCTACGGCGAGGTGGTGAATTGTTCGCCGGGTGCGTTCGAGCCTTGCCAGGCTGACTTTTTCGGGCGCGCCGTGCGCCTGGTCGCTCGGGGCCCCGAAACCGCAGAGGATCATCGCGGCGCCGGCGGTGGCGTCCTCCAGGAGAGGCACGGCGGGGATGCTGCCGCCGCTGCCTACGAACGCCGGGGGGATCCCCCACACCGAGCTGATCGCCCGCGTCGCAGCTAGGAGCTCCGGGGATCGTCGATCGGCCAGCCGCCACGGGCGGACCTGCAGGTGGCTCGTGTAGTCGACTCGGAGTGGTGGTCGCACGTTGCGCCTGGCGTGGGCGGCCAGGGCGTGTTCGATCGCGGCGGGGTGTTGGCGGTCAACCAGGCGGACGTTCAACTTCGCCGTCGCTTGGGTTGGGATGATGTGACGGGGGCCGGGACCCCAGCCGGGTGTGTGCAGCCCCGTGACGACAATCGCCGGCGAGCGGGTCACGTCGCCGGGGACGAGGTGGTCCACTCCGTCGTAGAAGCCGGGGAGCGCGACGTGCCCGGCGGTGGTGTGGAGGCTGGACACTACAGCGGCGAGGGCGGCGGCGGGGCTGGGCACGAGGCCGCCGTAGCGGCCGGAATGGCGCTGCGGTCCGGGTCGAATGACGGTGAGGTCGCCGCTGAACTCGCCGCGCAGCGAGCAGATGAGGGTGGGCTGCCCGTTCGGCAGGGTCTGGCTGTCGCACGCGACGACGGCGTCCACCGGGCGCAGCCACGCGTCGAGATGGGCGAGGGCGTCGCGAAGCCCCCGGCTGCCGATCTCCTCCGCTCCCTCGTAGAGGAAGCGCAAGTTCACTGGCGTCAGTTGTGCGGCTCCTCGGATGAGGTCTTCGGCGGCGTGGATCTGGGCGATCAAGGGGCCTTTGTCATCGGTTGCGCCCCGCCCGACCACGTGCGCGCCGTGTCGTGCCGCCTCGAACGGCGGTGACGGCCACCGGTCTCGGTCTCCGACGGGGGCCACGTCGTAGTGCCCGTACAGAAGCAGAGTGGGGCGCTTTGAGCTGACTCGATGCTCGCCGATCACCACGGGCGGGTCGGTGCCGGGCACGAACGTCACGGATCTGACCCCGGCGCGGTTCAGGCGTCTGGCGACCCAGGCCGCGGCGCGTCTCATGGCGCACTCCGGAGGGGCAGCGCTGACGGAGGGGATGGCGACGAGTTCGGTGAGGTCGCGTAGCAGCGCGGAGCTAGTCGGCTTTGTCGACATGGGGGCTCTGGTGGATGCTCGGCAGGCTGACCGCCAATTGCCTGGTCAGCGAGTGGATGTGGCCGACCGTGTGGGTGGCGTTCACGAGAACCGCCAGTCCGCAGCCAGGTCTGCAGCGCCGGTTGACCAGCACCGTTCTCAGGCCGGCTGCGTCGAGGCGCTGCACGGCTCGGCGGCCCTCTTCGGCCGGGACGGGCAAGGTCTGCATCGGCCAGCGTCCGCCGTCGGGGCAGGGCAGGCCGGCAGCGACGACGCCCTGGCGGAAGAGCCTGACGAGGCGGTGCAGGCGATGCCGGCGTTCGGCGGCGGCGCCGGAGCGTTCCGCGGCCAGCGCCTCGGTGCACGCGGCGAGCGCAGCCGCGTTGGGCCCGCTGCCGTGGAGCTGGAGCGGCCCGGCGGCTCGGAGCTGGTCGATCAACCATCCCGGTCCGCATGTCACCGCGAGCGGCGCGCCGTACGCTTTGGCCAGCGACGCCACGACGACAAGCCGGTCGCTGTCCGCACAAGCGGACCAGCGCACGCTTCCGCCCCCTCCTGCCCCGTAGCCGCCTGCGGCGGGCACGCCGGCGAGGCCGAGCCCCTGGGTGTCGTCAACCACCACTAGCCCGTCGAAGGGCCGGATCGCGGCGACAAGGTCGTTCAGGGGGGCGATTCGCCCGCAGCCGGGGCATAGACCGTCGACCAGGAGCACCACCGCACCGGGCGAGTCCGCGGCGTGGCGGCGAACCTCGTCGGCGTCGAAGTGGGCGACCCGCCGCCTCACCAGCGGTAAGGAAGGCGCCCGCCCGCTCACCGAACGCGGCGCGCTCTGCGCCGCGCCGATCGCCATGAGCCCGATCGGGTAGGCCGCTGCGTCGACAAGCACGACGCCGGCCAGCGCGCCCAGAACGGCCCATAGGTCGACGAACGCGTGGAGTGTGCTCGCAGCCATGACGGCTGCCGGTAAGCCGATGAGCGAGGCGACCTCAGCAGCGAGCGGTGCGTTCACGGCCGGATCGAGGATCGGGGGCCGACCGGTCGTCAGCTCCGCCCATCGAGGCAGCGTCGACGAGGCGTGCCGAAAGCCGAGGTAGCCGCTGGAGGTGAAGTCCCCGCGGGGGCCGGGTGATGGTTCCGTACAAGGAGCCGTGGATGGACCGTGTTGACGTCGT
>JBJXGF010000157.1:0-2666 GCA_046153015.1 Acidimicrobiales bacterium
CCGGCCGGAATGCGGAACACTGGAGCCCACCAGGCCGCACGAGCCGGACCCGAAACGCCCGCTGAGCCGGACTGCAGACCACGGCGGCGTACCAGACCTACTGGTGCTCTGCGCGCTCATAACCCGAAGGTCGCAGGTTCAAATCCTGCCCCCGCCACCAACAAAGGCCCAGGTCACAGACCTGGGCCTTTGTCGTTGCCGCTCATGGGCCGGTGAAGCTCTACCCAAATCTCTGCCACCCTGCTGCATCGTGATCTCTGGCGGCTAACCCGACGTGCGCTGTTGTGGCGGGCACGCACAGTGGTCGCCGGTTCTGCCGGTGGTGGTCTCCATTTGACGCACTCCGAGTTGGGGCAATCGCGCTTTCCTGGTGGCTTGTTATGTTCCCTGGGCTCGCCAGCTGCTTGGCGAGGGAGGCGTAGCCTGACCGGTGGCGGGTCGTGGGGCGGGCCGACTGGGCATGAGTCTGGACGACGAAGTCGTTATTGCTCATAGGGTCGAGGACGTCCCAGCACACGCCGAACTCGTCGGTGAACTCGACCTCCCACACCAACACCTCGCTCAGAAGGCTGCGCTGGTGTGTCGCGTCGAGGCGTTGTCGGAGCGTGGCCCGGATCTGGGTCGCGTCATCACAATATGAAGTAGTTCTGGGCCAGCGAAGGCTTTCAACCGATGGATGACTTCTTCGCCGACCGGTTCCGGGATGAGACGTACGCAGACGATGAGCCGGTGCATGTCTTTCGGGCCGATCAGTACGGATCCGCTGACTGACCAAGGTCTGTGGGTCCCGGAGCGACTCTGGGCTCGGCTGCGTCTGGTCGCGGGGGCGTACGAACTCCGTCTTCTTCCGATCCTCGATGGCACCTCTGACCCTGTGTTCCTGAACGCTGTCCAAGTGTCCACACTGCTGGAGGAGCTGCGCTTCATCGGCCAGATCCTCAGTGACCCACTCGTCGACCCACTCGTCGAGGCTCTCGTTCGCGCGCTGGTCGATCTCGCCGCCGAGCGGTCTCAGGGTGCGTCGAAGGACTGGATCGGCATCGAGTTCCCATGAGACCCCGGCATGATCGCTGTTGTGCGATCATCGCATTGGTGCGATACTTGTAGGCGTGGCTGACGTCGAGCTGCATGACGAGATCGTCGAGTGGATGGACTCGCTCGACGATGACGAGTGGGACCGGACGGTCCTGGTGATCGACCGGCTAGTTGCGCTCGGGTCGACGGCTCGGATGCCGTTGTCGAGGAGCCTCGGCGATGGTTTGTTCGAGTTGCGGTTCACACTCGGCCCGACTGCTCGCCGGATCACTTACCGGTTCACCAAGGACGGCCGGATCGTGCTGCTGACCACGTTCCGCAAGCAACGCAACAACGAACGCGCCGAGATCGCCCGGGCCCGCAGAGCCGCCGAGGACTGCGCCCGGACCAACCCGTGAAGGAGACCACGATGGCCAACTACTCCCGCTGGGACGACACCAAGAACAAGCGCCGGGTACCGAGCGCCGAGACGCGCGTCGAGGTCGAGCATGACCTCGCGCTTGGTCAGCTGATCTACGACCTGCGCACCGGCGCTGGGCTCAGCCAGCGCGAACTCGCTGAGCGGATGGGCACCACCCAGTCGGTGATCTCGCGTCTCGAGGAAGGTGGCGGCGCGAAGAACCGCATCGACACGCTCGCTCGCGTCGCCGAAGCGCTCGGCCGGCACCTCGTCGTCTCCTTTCCGTTGAAGGTCCCGGCCAAGCTCAAGGACGCCGTCCAGGTCACCTGAGCGCACTCACCGCCGGAGTACCTACCGAAATCTCTTCCACCGAGCTGCTTGCTGAGGGAGGCGGAGCCTGACCCGTGGCGGTCGTGGGGCAGGCTGCCCTGGCCGGCCTTGTCGAGGCGTTGCCGAAACGTGGCCCGGATCTGGGTCGGCCTGCGGTGGATCGGATCTCGCGTTCGCGTCATCACAACATGAAAGGGCTCCGGGCCAGCGAAGGCGGCGCGTTGCGGGTTTTGTTCGGCTTCGATCCGCGCCGGTATGCGATTCTGCTGATTGGTGGCGACAAGACCGGGCGGTGGAACGAGTGGTGCGAGTGGGCGATCCCGGCCGCTGACGATCTCTATGACGTGTATCTCGAAGAGCTCCGCGGGAAGGGACTGGTCGAATGAGTGGACATCAGAAGTTCTCGAAGTTGCGGGACGAGGTGCTGGCCCGGTCTGGTGGCGCGGAGGCGGTGGCCGAGGCCAGCGCGGCAGCGTTGGAGGAGATCCGTCTCTATGAGCTTCGCCACGCCGAGGCGTTGAGCCAGGCTGAGGTGGCGGGTCGCTTGGAGATGACGCAGAGCGCTGTGTCCAAGCTCGAACACGCCGAGGATGTGCGTGTCTCGACCCTACGGGACTACCTCGAAGCGCTCGGTGCTCGCCTTGAGCTCGTCGCCGTTTTCGACGAGGACAACCGGCGGGTCCCCGTGCACCTGGGCAAGGACAGTGCTGCCTGATCTTGGATCCTCACCCGCTGCGCGCAACGGTCAGCGGCGTCGACGAGCGGCTCTGCATCGCGATCTCTACCACGATCTCTAACCAACCCGGCCGGAATGCGGAACACTGGAGCCCACCAGGCCGCACGAGCCGGACCCGAAACGCCCGCTGAGCCGGACTGCAGACCACGGCGGCGTACCAGACCT
>JBJXGF010000192.1:0-12823 GCA_046153015.1 Acidimicrobiales bacterium
GCTGCGAACCGCCGAAGTGCTCCACCGGGGCGCGGTTCTCCACCTCGCCCTCGTCTACGACCCGCTCCCCACCACCGGCGGCGGCGACGAGCCCGCCCCGCGGCCGCTGTCGGCCGACGACCTCGCCGAGCTCGCTGCCTGGCGGCCCATGCTCGGCGGGTCACGCACCAGCGGCCTCGGGCGGACCACCCAGACGCGCCTGTACCGCCGTACCCTGGCGCTCAGCGACGACGACGACCTCCTCGCCTGGCTGCAGCTCGGCGGGATGGACACGTTCCGCAAGCTGGTCACCACCCCCGTCGCCGCCCCGCCCAGCCCGCGGACCCGGCCGTCGCGGCGCTGGCGGCTCCAGGTCCAGGACGCCTTGTTCACCGCCGGCCGGCCCGGCGCACCCGCCGACGGCGAGGCGGCGGACCAGGTGAACCGGGCGCCGTTCCAGCGCATCGGCGACCAGCTGGTCATCGCCGGGTCCTCGCTCAAAGGTGCGCTCCGATCACGAGCCGAGTTCATCACCCGGACACGGGGCGAGCCGATCTGCGACCCGGCGTCAGCGCCATGCGGGACCTGCACGATCTGCACCCTCTTCGGCAGCCCGGCGCGACGCGGGAAACTCGCCGTACACGACGCCCCCCTCATCGACCCCGTCACCGCCGACCGGACCCACGTCGCCATCGACCGCTTCACCGGCGGCGCCGCCGACCGCCGCCTGTACACCCACGAAGTCGTCATCAACGGCTGCCTCGATCTCGTCGTCGACGCGCTGTCCGAGCTCTCCGCGCACGACAACGAACTGCTGGAAGCGGTCATGGCCGACATCGACGCCGGCTACGTCGGCATCGGCGCCGGCGTGACCCGCGGCTACGGCACCGTCGAAGTCATCGAGGGCGCCGGCCGGGGGTGACTGGCGGCTACGCGCCCATCTCGTCTCCTCATGGGACGACGTCCGTGCCGTGTGCGCCGGGACGACCGCAGTGTGGGTCGACATCGACCGGGTCGGGGACGGCCCCCTGCCCGACCGGGCGCCCCTCACCACCCACCTCTGGGCGTGGACCAACGAACGGCTCCTGCGGGTGCGCATCGACCGCGACCGGTTCTGGTTGACCGAACTGTCCGACGGTGATGGCGACGAACCCGTCGACGTCAGCGGCCCCACCCCGCTCCGGCCCTGGGAGGCGGACCGCCGGGTCGCCCTGCAAGCCCACGCTGCTAGACGCCGCTTCGACGCCTACCTCGCCCACCACCGCCCCACGAGCGGGCCCGCCGCCGCGCCCGTCGTGTTCTACCGTGAGCGTCCGGAATGAGACCGCCACGGCGTTGAACCTCACCGCTCGGCGCCGGCCGCGACGACCCAACCCATCCCCTTCGCCGTCTGATCCCCCATCCCGGTCAACGCGGCGAACCTGGCCAGCGCGGCGACCCCGGCGAGAGCGTCCTCGGAGCAGCGCCGGGCCTCGAGCACCTGGAACTCCACCCGACCCACGAACCCCACCACCTTGCCGTCCGGGAACTTCGTCACATGCGACGCCGTCCGGATCCGGTGCCCCGACACCGCCAGACGATCCTCGATCACCGCCGCCGTCTCCGCTGGCAGGACCGCGTCCGCGGGCGCGAAACACCCCCAGCGGTCCCACAACCGGCCGAACAGCACATCCGGCAGCGGCAACGGCCACGACCGCCGGGCGCCCCCGGCGGCGATGCGGACCGTGGTCGGCGTCCTGAACTCCAAAGCAAACCACGACGCCGGCCGGGCCCGGTCACGCAGCTCCCGGTAACTGGCCGAGACAACCGTCGTCCCGACATGGCGCCACGACGACCGACCCACCCGCAACGCCGCCAACTCACCCAACGCCTCGAACACGCGGCCCGCCACGGCGTCGTCGGCCACGCCCACCTCGAAGCGCCACACCCCTGCCTGCTCATGCAACGGCGTAACCGACAACGGCTTCGGGGCCGGCGCGTCATGCAGCCGCGCCGCCAACCCCGGGTCACGCTCCCACACCGCCCGCAAGACCGCAGCGTGAACCCCCGGACCGGTATGCGGCGGCGGCCCCTCGCCCGAGAGATCCTCAGCGGCGAGCTCCACTCGAATCCTGGCTGGCATGCACGATCTCCACGCTCCGGGGCCCCCGACCGCGGCCACACGACGCCCGCCACGCCCAACGGTGGCGGCGCTGCCCCGCCGGGTGATGGCATGAGCGTACTCAGCCCCGCCCGCCGACGAGTCTCCTCGGCGTGCTGCCGGCTCGGACAGGAGCCCGTCCGCACGGTCACACAGGCCGCGCCGCTCCTCGACCGTGGGCCGCCGTCCATCGGGTTGCCGGTCAGCTCGGCGGGTCGGAGCCAGCCCTCACCGCCGAATCGACTCCTGACACGACGTTGCGGCACGGCCGGAAATAGTGTGCGGCAGTGCACAGGTCGTGGGCAGACGAGCAGATCAGCGCCGCGTCGCTCGCCGTCGCGCGAGCGGCGGCCGCGGTGCTCATCCTCAGCGGTGAGGTTGTGGAGCGTGCCGGCGCTGCGTTGCGGCGCAGTGGCCAGAAGATCAGTGACGAGCGATGGCTCCGCCATGCCCGGAGCATGCCCTGGCACACCACGAATCCGAGACCGCTCACCGACACGGAGCTGCGAATGATTGAGGCGACCCGAAGCCGGGTCCAGCCGAAGACCGGCTGAGGCGTCGGCGCAGTGCCGGCGCTGCGGGAGCTGAACGCCAGCGACGAGCCGGCGTTGCGGCGCTTCCAATGCCGAACGCTCGGCGAGCCTTGGACCGCCGCGGTTCAAGATCTCATACGGGGCCACCTGCCTGACTCGATCGCCGGGGGTCACGCGCAGGGTCTCGGGTTGTGGGACGACGACAGCCTGATCGGCGTCGTCGCCTGGACCGAAGTCCACGGAAATCCCGGGGCGGCCGCCATCCCTGTCGTCGCTGTCGCAATTGGCCATCAGCGGCGGGGCCACGGGCGGCGGCTCAAGAGCGAGGCGCTGAGGCGACTGCACGGGTCCGGCCACGACATCGTGACATCGGCGGTGCACGAGGACAACGAGGCGATGCTGCGGCTCAACCAGAGTTTCGGCGCGCGGTTCGAACGAGACTCCGGCAACCCGTCGTACCTGACTTGTGTCATCAACCTGGATGAGTGGACCGACGACAGCATCTAGGAATGGCGTTCATGCCCGGCGTCGCTCTCCTGGCGACGTCGGCCAGGCATGTCGGCGGCTCGCCGTTAATCGCACGTGAATCGTCAGGACCTCAGCACGGCGCATCCAGCCCACGAGCAGCTCGGCGGCAGGCGCAGCCTACGGGCCAGGAGGTCCGTCGGGATCGACGCCGGGGCCCCCCGACGGGGGTGCGATCACGGTCGCGCCGTTGAGCGTAGGCCGGCGCTACGCTCCCCGCGCGATGGACCCCTCGTACTCCGCCGATGCCGAGGCGTACCGCGCCCACATCAGATCCTTCCTCCAGGAGCACCTGCCGGCCGGCTGGCGCGGCATCGGGCGCCTCGAGGGGGAGGCCCGCTCGGCGTTCCTCGAGCAGTGGCGTGAGCTGCTCAGCGCGAACGGGCTGCTCGCCGTGGCGTGGCCGAAGATCTACGGGGGCGCCGGCCTGTCGGCCATCGAGCAGGTGATCATCAACGAGGAGTTCGCGCGCGCCGGGGCGCCCACGGGCGGCCCCAACGACGGCTTCGGGATCGGCATGCTCGGGCCCACGATCATGGCCGTCGGCAGCGAGGAGCAGAAGCGCACGCTCGTGCCCCGCATCCTCTCCGGGCAGGACCGCTGGTGCCAGGGCTACTCCGAGCCCGACGCCGGCTCCGACCTCGCCAACCTCGGCTGCCGGGCCGAGCTCGACGGTGAGCAGTGGGTGATCAACGGCCAGAAGATCTGGACCAGCCAGGCGCAGAGCGCCAACTGGATCTTCCTGCTCGTGCGCAGCCGCCCCGAGGCGCCCAAGCACCAGGGCATCACGTTCCTCCTCGTGCCGATGGACCAGCCCGGCATCGAGGTGCGCCCGATCATCAACATCGCCCGAGGCCACGAGTTCAACGAGGTGTACTTCACCGACGCCCGCACCGCCGCCGGCAACGTGCTCGGCGAGGTGCACAACGGGTGGATGGTGGCCAACACGCTGCTCGGCTTCGAGCGGGGCGGGCGCTCGACCGTGCTGTCGATCACCTACCGGGAGGAGCTCGACCGTCTCCTCGCCGCCGCCCGAGCTCGCGGCGCAACCCTCGATCCCCACATCCGCCAGCGGCTGGCCTGGTGCCACAGCAAGGTGGAGATCATGCGCTACCTCGGCATGCGCTCGCTCACGCAGGTGCTGGCCGGTCAGCAGCCGGGGCCGCAGTCCTCGATCTTCAAGCTGCTGTGGTCGGAGTACCACCGCGAGGCGACTCAACTGGCGCTCGACATCCTCGGGCCCGAGGCCATGACCCCCTCGGGCCGGCGGGCGGCGCCGGGCATCGCCGGCGACGCGGTGGGCGCCGAGTTCTCCACCCAGTCCTGGGTGGACGTGGCGCTGCGGGCCCGCTCGGGCACGATCTACGCCGGCACCTCCCAGGTGCAGCGCAACATCCTCGGCGAGCGGGTGCTCGGCCTGCCCAAGGAGCCCCGGGCCGACGAAGGGCCCTGGGGCCAGCGGGCCCGGGGCTGACCGGCCGTGCTTCAGCTCACGCGGTAGGCCTCGGGGCGGCGGCGCAGGAACAGCGCCAGCACGGCCACGCCCACCACGTTGCTGATCGCCAACGCCCAGCCGGCGCCGAGCAGCTCGGCCAGCTCGCCCAACACCTCCATGCCGACGGGCAGCCCGCCGATCGCCATCGAGAGCAGGCCCATCGCCCGGCCCCGCATCTCCTCGCTGCTGGAGGTGATCACGAGCGAGCTCTGGGTGGCGCCGTACGCGCCGACGAACACGCTGGCCAGGTACAGCGACCCGAACACCAGCAGGTAGCGGTCGAAGCCGGCGAAGCCGAGCAGCAGCACGAAGGCGCCGTACGAGCCCAGGCAGTACGCGCGGCCCCGCTGCGGGGCGCGCATCATCACGAACAGCGCGCCGGTCATCATCCCGAGCCCGGTGGCCGCGGCGAGCAGGCCGGTGAGGAACGGCGTCGCGTCGACCTTGGCCGCCACGATCGGCACGATCGGGAAGTACGAGAAGTGGAAGAAGTTCACGATGAGCGTGACGCCGAGCACCGACAGCAGCGTCGGGTTGGCCGGCAGCGCCCGGAACCCCTCGGCCACGCTGCGGAAGAACGACGGCCCGCCGGCCGCGGCGCGGGGCCGGGGCGGCGGGCTCGGCAGCCGGGCCAGCACCACGAGGGCCACGCCCATCGCCGCCGCCGCCGCCAGGTACGCCTGGCCCACGCCCAGCCAGCCGATCACCGCGCCGCCGCTCAACGCGCCGATGGCCAGCCCGGCCGACGACGCGAACTGCTCGAGGGCCATGGCGTTGTTCACCTGCGCGTCGCCCACGAGGTCGTAGATGAGGGCGCGGCGCACGGTCATGTCGATCACCCAGCCCACGCCGATCGTGACCATGAACGGGTAGAGGATCCACACGCTGAGCCGGTCGGCGAGGGCCAGCAGCCCGACGGCGGCGGTGAGCGGCATCAGCACGGCGAACTGCGCCAGCACCACCTTGCGCCGATCGAAGCGATCCGACACCGCCCCGCCGATCAGCCCGGCGAAGAGCAGCGGCGCCCACAGGAAGCTGCCCGTGAGCTGCACGAGCCGCGGGGAGCCGGTCTGCTTGTTGACCACGTACGCGCCAAGGAAGCCGAGCGCCCAGCGGCACACGCTCCACACGAAGCCGCCCGCGTAGACCTTGCCGAAATGAGGCGCCGAGAACGACTCGAACGCCCGCAGCACCCCCGTGCGCGGCGCAGCAGCCGCGTGCGTCACACCTGCCCCCTTCTTGCGCCCAGCGCCGCCAGGATAGGGGAGCGCCGCCGCGTCCGGTCGAGGCGGGCGGGGGGCTTACGATGCGCAGCGGGCGCCGGGAGGCGCACGAGTGGGGCGCCGAAACGCGAGGAGCAACGCGATGACCGTGACCGGGGCCGAGCAGCGGGTCGATGGCGACGAGGCGCGGGTGCTGGAGCTGGTCGATCGGCTCTTCGCCGCAGCCGACCCGGCCGACGTGCGGGGCTTCCTCGGCGCCCAGTACGACCTCGGCCTGGCGTGGGTGCACTTCGCCGAGGGCGACGGGGGGCTCGGCTTGTCGCCCCGGCTCCAACGGGTCATCCAGCACGAGATCGTCCGCCGCGGCGGGCCGCAGCCCGCGCAGCATCAGATCCTTGGCCTCGGCATGGGCGCCCCCACCGTGGCCACCCACGGCACGCCCGAGCAGCGGCGGCGCTGGTTGCGGCCGTTGTTCACCGGCGAGGAGGTGTGGTGCCAGCTGTTCTCCGAGCCGGGCGCCGGCTCCGACGTGGCCGGCCTCGCCACCCGCGCCGTGCCGGACGGGGACGAGTGGGTGGTGAACGGCCAGAAGGTGTGGACCTCGGTGGCGCATCTCGCCAAGTGGGGGATGCTGGTGGCCCGCACCGATCCGGAGGCGGCCAAGCACGCCGGCCTCACCTACTTCGTGATCGACATGCACCAGCCCGGCGTGGAGGCCCGGCCCCTGCGCCAGATGACCGGCCAGGCGGAGTTCAACGAGGTGTACTTCACCGACGCCCGCGTGCCCGACGCCGATCGGCTCGGCGGGGTGGGCGAGGGGTGGCGGGTGGCGCTCACCACGCTCATGAACGAGCGGGTGGCCATCGGCGGCGGCCAGCCCCAGCGGGGCGAAGGCTCGATCAAGTTCGCGCTCGACGCCTGGGCGGCCCGACCCCGCAGCGGGCCGGCCGACGCCGCCGCGAAAGACGAGCTGATGCGGCTCTGGGTCGAGGCCGAGGTGAACCGCCTCACCAACATCCGCGCCGCGCAGCTGCGCACGGTGGGCAACCCCGGGCCCGAGGGCTCGATCAGCAAGGTCGCCTACGCCGAGTTCAACAAGAAGGTCATGGCCTTCGTGATGAACCTCCTCGGCCCCGAGGGCATGCTCTACGGCGATTACGCCGGGCAGGACGAGTACCGCTTCGACGGCTACGGCGACCCCCGCGCCTATTTCCTGCGGGTGCGGGCCAACTCGATCGAGGGCGGCACCACCGAGATCATGCGCAACATCCTCGGCGAGCGGACCCTCGGCCTGCCCGGCGACGTACGGGTCGACAAGGACCTGCCCTGGAGCAAAGTCCCGCGCAGCTGAGCGCAGCGAAGCTGCACGCCCGTGCGAGCGCCAGCGAGCCGGGCGTGGATGGGGTCTGGGGGCGCAGCCCCCAGAACGAGCGCAGCTGAGCGCAGCTAGGTCTCGGGGCCGAGGCCCTCGCGGTGTGCGTACAGCGCGGCTTGGGTCCGGTCGGTCACCCCGAGGCAGTGGAACACGGGGGTGAGGTGGGCCTTCACCGTCTTCTCGCTGATCCCCAGCCGGCGGGCGATCAGCTTGTTGGCCAGCCCCTCGCCGACGAGGGCGAGCACCTCCCGCTCCCGGCTGGTGAGGCCGCTGCCCGGCGCCGGGCGGGGTGCGGGCGCGGCCCGGCGCGAGTCGACCAGCGCCCGCGCCACCTTCGGGTCGAGGGGCAGGTCCCCCCGGGCCGCGGAGTGGATCGCCCGCACCAAGTCCTCGGGCTCGGCGTCTTTCAGCACGTAGCCGCTCGCTCCGGCGTCGAGGGCGGCCACGATGCGGTCCTGGTCGGAGAACGAGGTGAGCACCAGCACCGGGGCGAGGCCGGCGGCGACGATCTGCCGGGTGGCCTCGACGCCGTCCATCACCGGCATCGACAAGTCCATCAGCACCAGGTCGGGCGCCAGCGAAGCGGCCAGGGCGACCGCCTCGGCGCCGTTGGTGGCGGCGCCGGCCACCTCGATCTCGTCCACCGAGCCGAGCAGCTGCACGAGACCGGCTCGCACGACGCCGTGATCGTCGACCACCAGCACCCGCGTCATCGGGGCGCCTCGAGGCGGACGAGGGTTCCGTGGCCGGGCGCCGAGCTCACCTCGAGGGTCCCGCCCGCCTCCCGGGCCAGGTCGCCGAGGAGACGCAGCCCGAAGTGGCCGTTGCCGGCGGCGTCGGCGGCGGTGCCTGGGTCGAAGCCGATCCCGTCGTCGCGGACCACCAGCTCGACGTGGCCGTTGCGCTGCGCCACCTGCACGAGCACCCGGTGCGCGTCGGAATGGGCGAGCACGTTGCGCAGGCTCTCCTGCGCCACGCGGTACACCAGCGCCTCGGCCGCCGGGCCCGCCTCCACCTCAGTGCACTCGAGGCGCGCCTCGACACCGCGGGCGCCGAAGGGCGCGAGCAGGTCCGACAGCGCGGACTGCAGGCCGGCGGAGTGCAGGCTCGGGGGGTACAGGTCCACGAGCAGCGAACGCAGCTGGCGGACCCCACGCCGAGCCCCGGCTGCGGCGTTGCCGAGCAGCGCAACCGCCGCCGGGTCCGGCGCCGGAGACCGGGAGGCGGCGTCGGCCGCGGCCTTCAGGCCGAGCGACAGGCCGACCATGTCCTGCACGATCCCGTCGTGCAGGTCGGCGGCTATGCGGCGCCGTTCGGCCTCGGAGGACTCGACCGCCCGCGCCAGCAGCCGCTCGCGTTCGAGGTGGCCGTCGCGGAGGCGGCGGGCCAGGCGCCACGCCAGCGGCACCTGGAGCGCCTGCAGGGCGAGGAGCGCTCCCAGCAGCAGCGGCAGGATCTGCTTGAGCACCATCCGCCCGTTGTCGAGGATCGAGCTGTACTTGAAGCAGAGCTCGAAGAGCAGCACGTCGCCGCTCGGCGTGCGGACCGGGCTGTACACCTCGAGGATCCGCCCGAGGCCCCGCTCGTACTCGTTCTCGGACTTGTCGAGATCGCTCACGCCGGCGACGGTGCGGCGCTCGTTGTAGGCCACCACCATCTCGTCGTCGACGGCCACCAGCTGTCCGATCAGCTCCCGCTGGTCGGAGTAGACCACGAGCCCGTCCGGCGTCCAGATCTTGGCCCGGATGATCTTGTCGCTCAGCACCGTTCGCTTCAGCAGGTCGTCGAGGCGGTCGACGGCGGCGGGGTCGCCGGTGACGAGGTCGTCGGACAGGTTCGGCCACACCACCGCCCGGGTGACCGTGCCGGTGTTGGTCTTGGCGTCCCGGATCGCCTCCTGGGTGCCGAGCCGGCCGAGCACGATGACCGTGCTCACCCCGAGCAGCATGAGCACCAGGAGGCCCGACAGGGCGAACACGCCGATGGCCCCGGCGACCGAGATCGGCCGGCGCGCCAGCCGGGCATCGAGCGGGTCGAGCCGGGCGGCGCTGGTCATGGGCCAAATCGTAGGGCCAGGCCGCACGTCTCCCGCCGGCCCGCGCTGCGCCGGCCCGCGCTGCGCAGGCGCGGCCCTCGGCCAGAGGCCGGTGGGGACACGGATCGGCCAGCCCATGGGCCGAGCCTTCCGGAGCGGCGCCCCGGCGCGCCACTGGACCTCCGTCGTACGACCAGCGGGCCTCAGGCGGTGGGGTCGGCGACGAGGCGCTGCAGCGAGGCCTGCGCCGCCGCGCCGAGCCGGCAGGGCCGACCCAGCCGATCGATCGCACCGGCTCGCAGGTCGACCTCGGCCAGCAGCGCATCGGCGCGCCGGATGCGCTGGCGCCAGCGCGAGCTGACCCGGCCGAGTTCGCGTATCCAGGTGTCGACCTCCAGCCGGTCCCCGAAGCGGGCGGGGGCGCGGAACTTCACGGTGAGCTCCGCCACCACGAGCGACAGGCCGGCGTCGTCGGCCTCCGCCATGGCGAAACCGACCGACTCGAGCGCCTCGATCCGGGCGACCTCGCAGTACTGCAGGTAGACCGCGTGGTTCACGTGGCGGTACGGGTCCAGCTCGTACCAGCGAACCTGGAGCGCGGTGGTGTGGATCATGGCCGGCGCATCCTACGGCCGCCCCGGCCCGGGCTCGGCGCTCACCGGCGCGGGTGGGGGGAGCTCCCCTGGGGGAAGATCAGCACGGTGCGCAGCCGCACCAGCGCCGGGCGGCGAGGCGGTTCGCTGAACCCGAAGCGAGCGGGCGGCGCGAACTCGGTGAGGCCGCCGAGGGGCGAGCCCGCCGCCGTGGCCTCGGCCCACACGATCCAGCGCCAGCTGCGGGCCTGGTACCACTCCTGCACGCCGTGCACCGTCCGGCCGTGCGTGTGCACCCCGAACGCGGCGGCGGCGATCGGCGACTCCACCCAGCGGGTGACCCACCGCGGGCGGGGCCACGGCAGCAGCCGGGCCCGCCCGCCCTGCGCCCGCAGCTCGAGCGGCCCCGCCCGCACCTCCAGCGCCGGGCCCCGCACCTGGGCGTGCACCGGAGTGATCTGCACCTCGTCGAACCGGTAGACCGACTCGATGAAGGCTGCAGCCTCGGCGGTCGGGGCGAGCAGTCGGCGCACGCCTCCGCCGTCGGCCCACATCACATCGGACAGCGGACCAACCGGCGAGCTGGCCCACATGCCGACCACGATCCGGTCGCCGGAGCTGAACGCGGCCGAGGCGATGACGCCCTCGAGTACACCCTTCACCCTCACCCTGGCGACGGCCGTCGCGCTCCCCGCACGTGCAGGGGCCGGCCCAGCGCGCCGAGGGCGGCCTCGCCGATCGCCTCGGAGAGGCTGGGGTGGGGGTGGATGACCTCGGCCAGCTCGTCGAGCGTGACCGCCATCTCCACCGCCAACGCCGCCTCGCCGGCCAGCTCCGAAGCGTTGGGCCCGGCGATGTGCACGCCGAGCACGGTCCCGTCGCCGTCGGCGATCACCTCGACGTGGCCGTGGCTGTCGCCGAGGGTCCGGGCGCGGCTCGAGGCGGAGAGGGGGAAGCGAAAGGCGCGCACGTCGGCGCCGGCGGCCTTCGCCGCGTCCCGGGTCAGCCCGACCGTGGCCAACTCGGGGTCGCTGAACACCACCGCAGGGATGCAGGCGGGGTCGAACGCGGCGGTCCGCCGGGCAGCGGTCTCGGCGGCAACGGCGGACTCGGCGGTGGCCTTGTGGGCGAGGGCCGGCCCGGCCGTCACGTCGCCGATGGCCAGCAGCGTGCGGGCGGCGCGGCGGCTGGGCGCCACCTGCACGAGGCCTGCGGGGTCGAGCTTGGCGCCGGTGTGCTCGAGGCCCAGGTCGTCGGTGTTCGGGCGCCGGCCGACCGCCACCACCACCTTGTCCGCCGCCACCTCCGCCGCCGGGCCGTCGGGCGGGGCCACCAGCAGCCCGGCCTCGGTCAGCTCCACCGCGCTGGAGCGGGTGAGCACCACCACGCCGAGCTCCTCCAGGCGGCGGGCGACGGCGCGGGCGAGGCTGGCGTCGAGCCCCGGGAGCAGGCGGTCGGCCGCCTCCACGATCGTCACGGCCGAGCCGAGCTTGGCGAACGCGGTGCCGAGCTCGACGCCGATATAGCCGCCGCCGACCACCACCAAGCGGCGGGGGGCCCGCTCGAGCGCCAACGCCCCGGTGGAGTCGAGCACGCGGGCGCCGTCGAAGGCCAGCGCGGGCAGCTCCACGGGCCGGGAGCCGGTGGCCAGCACCGCGTTCTCGAAGGAGATGAAGCTGGTGTGGTCCTCGTGCTCCACGATCACCCGGTCGGGCCGGGTGAAGCGGGCCTGGCCGGACACCACAGTCACCCCGGCGTCGCGCAGCAGGCCGCTCACCCCCGAGGTGAGGCCCTCCACCACCTCGGCCATGTGGCGGCCCAGGGCCTTCATGTCGACCTTCGCGGTGAGCTTCACGCCCCACGCCGCCGACCGGGCGGCCAGCGCGGCGGTCTCCGCCGCGTGGATCAGCACCTTCGACGGGATGCACCCCACGTTCAGGCACACGCCGCCCACCCGGTCCCGCTCCACCAGCGTGACCTCGAGGCCGAGCGCCGCGCCCCGCAGCGCGGCCGCGTACCCGCCGGGGCCGGCGCCGATCACCAGCAGCCCGGTCGAGGCGCCGATCTCACCGACGACCACGCGCACCCCCTCGGCCGCCGGTCGACTCGGCCGGGGTGAGCGGCGCAGGCATCACAGCAGCATCAGCAGCGGCTCGGCCAGGAGCGACAGCACGTGCTCCTGGAAGGCCACCGAGAGGTCGCCGTCGATGATCCGGTGGTCGGCGGAGAACACCACCGGCAGCGTCGGGCGGGCCGTCACCTCCCCGTCGACCACGAGCGGGCGGGGGCGTATCGCGCCGAAGCCGAGGATGCCCGCCTCGCCGGGACGGATGAGCGGCGTGGCGAAGCGACCGCCGATCGCGCCGTAGTTGGTGATCGTGAAGGTGCCGCCCCGCAGCTCGGCGGCGCTCAGCTGCTTGCGGCGCGCGGCGGCGGAGAGCCGGGCGATCTCGTCGGCGAGCTCGAGCACGCCCCGCCGGTCGGCGTCGGTGAGGATGGGCACGATCAGCCCGTCGTCGGTGGCCACCGCCACGCCGATGTTGCAGCGCTCGTGCACGGTCACCGACTGCCCGTCGGGGGCGACGCCGGCGTTGACGAGCGGGTAGCGCCGCAGCGCCCGCGCCGCGGCGGCCACGAGCAGCGCCAGCGGCGTGAGGTTGGCGCCGGCCTCGCCGGCCTGCTCCTTCAACCGCCGCCGGGTCTCGAGCAGCGGCGTGGCGTCGATCTCGTCCATCCCGGTGATGTGCGGGATCGTCGACCAGGACTGGGTCATGGCCTCGGCGGTGAGCCGGCGCACGCCCCGCAGCGGGCTCGGCCCGAACGGCGCCTGACCGAGACCGGTCCGCGGGGCCGAGCCGGTCGGCGCCGGGGCCTGCTCCGGCGGGGCCGTGGCGGGCGGGGCGGGCGCCGCCTCTGGCGCGGTGG
>JBJXGF010000185.1:0-10090 GCA_046153015.1 Acidimicrobiales bacterium
GGGCCTCGCCGCCCGGGGCCCGGCGCAGCCCGGCGAGCCGGCGGGCCAGGCGCTGGCGGTCGCGGGCGGTGAGCCCGGCCAGCCGTTCGCTCAGCTCAGCGACGGACGGGGCGGGGGCGGCGGGGGCTGGGGAGGTGGGCTCGGGCACCGTCGGTGGGCCTACCACCAGGCCGGCGGGTGCTCACCGGGCGCCGGCGGGGGCCGCTCCCAGCGCGGCGGCGACGCCGGGATCAGCCCCGGCGGGCGCAGGTGGGTGAGCGGCCCGGTGGCGGCGAGGTAGGGGGCCGGGTCCGGTTCGGGGGTGGCCTGTCCGTCGCGCACCCGTCCGAGCATGTCGAGCCAGCGTCCGGTGCGGGCGAGGGACACCTCGACCAGCCACGAGCCGCCCTCCTGGATGCGCCGGCTCAGGCCGGCGATCGCGCCGAGCGCGGCCAGGTAGCCGGTCCCGTGGTCGAGGGCCTGGGCGGGCAGCGAACGGGGCTCGGCGGCGCCGGCGGCGGCGGTTTCGTTGGCCACGATGCCCGAGGCCATCTGCACCAGCGAGTCGAACCCGCGGCGCGGCGCCCACGGCCCTGCCCGGCCGTAGGCGGACAGCTCCACCACCACGATCCCGGGGCGGCGGGCCGCCAGCTCGGCGGGCCCGAAGCCGCGGGCGGCGAGCGAGCCGGGCCGGTAGGCCTGCACGAACACGTCGGCGCCGTCCACCAGCCGGCCGAGCGCGGCGGCGTCGGCGGGGTCGCGCAGGTCGAGGTGGCAGCTGCGCTTGCCGAACCCGGTGTCGAGGTCGAGCTGGTCGAAGGTGGGCAGATGCGGGGCGGACACGCGGAGCACGTCGGCGCCGTGGGCGGCGAGGAAACGCCCGCAGACCGGCCCGGCCAGCACGCGCGACAGGTCGAGCACCCGCACGCCGCCGAGGGGTCGGTCGGCGTCGCCAAGGGGCGCCGGGGCCGAGGCGTCGAGCCGGGTGAGCGACACGAGGGGCAGGTCGCGCACGGCGCGGCCCTGGGGGTGGTCGGCCCACGCCTCGGTGCTGCGCCACGAGGCGGCGGCGCCGCCCCGGCTCATGATCGCCTCGACCAGCTCCACGCCCTCGCGGTGGGCCGTCGCCTCGCGCACCGCGGCCCGGTCGACGTCGCCGGCCAGGCCGAGCGCGGCGAGCGCGGCGTCCCGGTGATGGGCGAAGTTGGCGTGGATGCGCACCCACGCGCCCTCCGCGGTGCGGAAATCGCCCGACAGGGGGCCCCACACCTCCGCCGGCGGCGCGCCCTGCACGCGCAGGCAGCGCTCGCTGCGGAACGCCACCGCCGCCTCGGTCCGTTCGATGCGCGCCGCGGGGGCGGGGCCGCCGCGTTCGCTCCACAGCGCGGCGGCGGCCAGCGTCGCCGCGCCGATCGCGCCCGCGGCGAGGTCGGTCACCGGGTACACCGACGGCAGCGCCGGGCCCTCGCCCAGCACCTCGAGCGCGCCGAGCAGCTCCGGCGCGCCGGCCACCGCGGTCCACGGGCGCAGCGCCTCGTCCATCACGAGATCCTACGGCGGGCGCGGGTCTACAGTCGGGCCGTAACCACTCCGGAGAGCGAGGTTGGGGCATGCATCTCTCCCCGAACGACGAGGGCTTCTGGGGCCGGGTCCCGGCCGACTACCTCAAGCCGCTGGTCATCTCGAGCGAGAAGGGCGGAGTGCCGCTCAGCATCTTCGCCATGGGCGATCCGCACGATCCCGAGACGCCGGCGTTCGCGGTGTTCAGGATGGGTCCGGGCAGCGTGCTGCCCCGCCATTCGCACGACTGCGAGCGCTTCGAGGTGATCATCCAAGGGTCGATGGACGCGGTGGGGCCCGGCGAGGGCGACCGTCACCTCGAGACCGGCGACGTGATGCTCGCCGGTCGCAACGAGATGTACGGCCCGCACGTGGCCGGGCCCGAGGGGTTCACCGTGGTCGAGTACTTCAGCCGTCTCGGCGGGCTCTACGAGATCACGCTCGACACCAAGCGCGGCCCCTGGAAGCGCAACATCCTCGAGGAGGACACCGCCCGGATGAACCGGGCCGCCGAGGGCTGAGCGTGCCGGCCTAGACCGTGAGCTTGAACAGCTCGCGGGCGTTGTCGCCGAGGAAGCGGGCGCGGCTCGCCTCGTTCATCGCGTCGGCGTTGCGCTCGAGGTCGAGGATGTAGGCCGGCGTGTGGTCGGGGTGCGGGAAGTCCGACGCCCACAGGAACCGGTCGCCGAAGCGCTCCACGAGGTGGGGGATCGACTTCTCGTCGGGGTCGCAGGAGATCCAGATCTGGTCGGCCAGGTACTCGCTCGGCTTGCGCTTCAGCTTGATGCTGGCCCCGATGGGGGTGTGGTCGTACACGGCGTCGAGCCGGTCGAAGAAGTAGGGCGCCCACGTGCCGCCGGCCTCGAGCACCAGCACCTTGAGCTGCGGGAACCGGTCGAACACGCCGAAGTCGAACAGCGTGAGGAACTGGTGGCGCACGCCGTCCGAGGCGGTGACGAGGGGCAGCAGGCGGAGCTGGCGGACGAACTCCCACGGGCCCATCCTCGTGCCCTTCGCCCACTGAGGCTCGAAGGTCGGGTGGATGGCGAAGGGGATGTCGAGCTCCTGGCAGGCGGCGAAGAGCGGGTCGTGGTCGGGGTGGCCGAGCGGCTTGGCGTCGTGGGTGAACGGGGCGACGAAGCAGCCCCGGGCGCCCTCGGCGACGGCGCGGCGGACCTCGGCGGCGGCGGCGGCCGGGTCGGAGAGCGACACGTGGGCCGAGGGGATGAGCCGGCCCTCGCCGTCGCTGCACCATTCGCAGATCCAGCGGTTGTACGCCCGGCAGTGGGCCTGGGTGAGCTCCACGTCCTCGATGTCGGTCTCCCACAGCAGCCCGACCGTGGTGTAGATGATCGCGGCCGACATGTTCTCGGCGTCGAGCACGGCGAGGCGCTGCTTCGCGTCCTGCGTGCCGAACGGGGCCATCCGGTCGTAGGTCTTCTCCGGGTCGAACTGGATCGACCGCAGGTCGGGCGCGCCCATGGCGCCGAGGGTGGAGACCGTGCCCTTGCCGCTCGGCTTCGGGCGCTTGCCGTCGAGCTCGATCGCCTCGAGGCCGTCGTCGTCCATCACCACCTTCAGCGCCCGGTCCCGGAACTTCGG
The DNA here is from genome assembly GCA_046153015.1 of Acidimicrobiales bacterium. Taxonomy (GTDB): domain Bacteria; phylum Actinomycetota; class Acidimicrobiia; order Acidimicrobiales; family CAIXPF01; genus JBJXGF01. The sequence goes on from JBJXGF010000185.1 coordinate 3,142, forward strand.
GTCGATGTAGCGCTGCCACAGGTCGAGCGGCTCCAGGATGTGCCCGTCGGCGTCGACGCCGCCCGCGTACTTGAGCGAGTAGGTGTCGTGCATGGTCGCGTTGCTGCTCATCGTTCTCCCCGGCGAGTGCTGGCGTGCGGTGGGATTCTCGCACAGCCGGGCGTGGCCGCTCAGGTGCAGCGTTGGCGTTCGGCGGCGAGGCCGAGGCGGGCCAACAGCGCCGCCGGGGTCTCGCCGCGCGCCTCTGCGGTCCAGCGCACGAGCAGCCCGCCGAACGCGCTCAGCGCGCTGATCAGCGCCGGGTCCGGCGCAGCGGACTCCTCGGCCACGAGCTGGTCGAGCAGCGCCAGCTCATCGGGCCGGGGCTGGGTGAACGCCGTGATCAGCGCCAGCGCCCGCACGGCAACCTCGATCGGCGCGTCGGCCGGGGTGGGCTCCATGGCCGGAACGTAGGGCCGGGCGGCGCGCCCCGCCGCCCGGCCATCGTCCTGCCCAACCTGGTCCTATGCGAGCGGCGAGTAGCTGGTCGGCTGGAGGATGCGGTTCTCGAGGTGGTGCACGAGGGGGCCGTCCTTCTCGGATTCGGCCCGCGCCGCCTGCCATTCCGGGTCGGCCATGAACGCCTTCCACGCCTGATCCCGCTGCCCGAGGTCCTCGAAGCCGAGGATGTACCACAGCTCGTCGTTGCGGCCGCCGATCGAGTTCACCCAGTAGCCGACGTTCTTGATCCCGTGCTTCTCGAACAGCCGGCAGGTGTGGTCGCGGAAGCGGGCGGAGAGCGCCGGGAGCTTGCCGGGATGAGCGGTGTAGATGCGCAGCTCGTAGATCACGGCCGGATCCTACGCGCGGCGCCCGAGCTCCGAGCCCCGGCGGCGGACCAGCCCGAGCGAGATCATGCTCAGCACCTCCTCGTCGCGCTGGTTGAACAGCTGCATACGGGAGCGCACGAGGCCCCGGTCGGGCTTGCTGGCCGAGGGGACCAGCTCGAGGATCTCGATGCGGCCGCGCAGCGTGTCGCCCGGACGCACCGGCCCCTTGAAGCGCAGCTCGTCGAGGCCCGGGGAGCCGAGGCCCGCCTGCCGGTTCAGCCACGAGTCGACCGCCAGGCGCATGAGGATGGCGCAGCTGTGCCAGCCGCTGGCGATCAACCCGCCGTAGATCGACTCGCCGGCCGCGACCGGATCGAGGTGGAACCACTGCGGGTCGTACTTGGAGGCGAACTCGATGATCTCGGCCTCGCTCACGGACGTGCTGCCGAGATCGGCGGCGTCGCCCACGGCGAGGTCCTCGAAGTGGCGCAGCTCAGCGTTCATGCGGCGGGGGAGGCTAGCCCGGCCGACGAGGCCGCTCGGGGCGCGCGGTGTGCACCTGGCCGTCGGGCCGACGCACGACCGGCTGCTGCTCGTCGTCGAGCTCGATCGACCAGCGCCGCTGGTGGAGGAAGGTGTGGTGGTGGCGGCAGAGCAGGGCGCCGTTGGTGACGCTGGTGCCGCCCCCCTCCCGCCAGCCGGTGCAGTGGTGGATGTCGCAACGGCTGGGCGGCTGGTCGCAGCCGGGGAACCGGCAGCCGCGGTCGCGCCGCGCGATGGCCTGCGCCAGGGGCCGCGGCCAGGAGCGTTGGGCCCGGCCCACGTCGAGCGGTTCGCTCCGGGCGCCGAGCACGAGCCGGGAGAAGCTGGCGTCGCAGCCGTAGTGGTCGGGGAGCTCGCCCTCCGGTTCGAGGCGGCCGCCGGCGCCGAGGCGCACGGTGAGCACGATGTGGCAGCGGTTCGGGGCGGTGGCCTTGCCGGCGGGGACGCGCCGGGCGGCGTCGACGAGGTCGAGCAGGCTCTGCGCCCGCAGCGCGCTGGTGGTCATCCCGGTGAGGGCCGGGTCGCCGTCGCGGCTGCGCTGCAGGTATCGACCGACCTCTCGTTCCAGCGCCGAGTGCAGGAGCCGGCCGTGCTCGGGCGAGAGGTGGAGCTGGCCGTTCCACCAGCCGTCGTAGCCCTCGGTGAGCGCGAACGACTCCCGTTCGGCCTCGGCGGGCAGCTCGGCGGGATCGGGTGAATCGATCGCTTCCACGTGCTCCACAAAGGTGCGTATCGCGAGTGAGAAGTCGGCCAGGTCAGCGTCGCATGCCACCCCGGTGAGCGCGGCATCGATCTCGTCGGATAACCGGCTGGCGCCGCGGCATTTCGCCTCGACCAGCCGGCGGACGTGGGCCTCGTTCAGGACCCCATCCAGCGCAGCCTCGCGGGCGTGGCGCAGCGTGGCCATGGTGAGACTGCGCTGCTGCAGCGCCCGGGCCGACCCGTGGGAAAGGCCGCTGTGCGCAGCCAGCCAGGTGACCGGCGAACGCCAACCGTCGAGCGCCCAGGCGCCGCTCTCCTGAGCGGAGCGCACCACTCGACGCTGCAGCTCACCGGCCGTGTTGACCAGCGCCTGCGCCGCGCCGAGCACGGCCGCCTCCTCGCCCGCATCGATCTCGTCGACCAGCGCTGCGAGGTCGCGCACGAGCAGCGTGACCTTCTCCAATTCCGCCCGCAAGGCACCCGCCGCCATGAGGCAAATGCTAGCCGGGCGACGGCAGCGATGCAACAGACTTTCACGGTACCACATGAAATGTATTAAGGCGCGTTGGAGGCGAGGATGCGGGCGAGCTGGGAGCGGCGCTTGACGCCGAGCTTGCGGAAGACGCGGGTGAGGTGGAACTCGACCGTCTTCTCGCTGACGAACAGGCGGGCCGCCACCTCGCGGTTCGAGAGCCCCTCACTCACCAGCGCGGCCACCTGCGCCTCGGCGAAGCGGAGCAGCCGACGCGGCCGACCGTTTGGGTTGAGGCCCGCCTCGGGCGCGTAGCGTGGCCTGGTGCGCTCGCTGATCGAGGTCCCCGCTGGGCTGGCCGACGTGGCGGTGGCGGCCACGACGGTGGGCGACGTGGTGGGCGACGAGGGCTGGTACCACTACCGGGGGACCTCGGCGGTGGAGCTGGCCCGCCGCGCCTCGTTCGAGGAGGCGGCGGCGCTCGTGCTCGACGAGTCGGGCGCCCCCGCCCTCGGCGAGCGCGGGCTGCCCCCCGCAGTGGCCGAGCTCGTCGGCCGGCTCGACCTGCGCAGCGGGCTCAGCGCCCTCGGCGCGGCGATCGGGGCCCGGCCCCTCGTCGACATCGATCCGGCGCAGCGCCGGGCCGACGCGGTGCGGCTGATCTCGGCGCTGCCCACCCTCGTCGCCTCGATCCATCACCGCCGCCCGGCCGAGCCCCGGCCCGAGCTCGGCCACGCCGCCAACTACCTGTGGATGACCACCGGCGCCGAGCCGAAGGCCGAGCTGGTGCGGGCGCTCGAGACCTACCTCGTGCTCACGATTGACCACGGCTTCAACGCGTCCACCTTCACCGCCCGGGTGATCGCGTCCTGTGGGGCTGACCTCGGCGCCTGCGTGGTCGGCGCGTTCGGCGCGCTGTCCGGCCCCCGCCACGGGGCGCTGCAGACGCGCGTGCTCGACATGCTCGACGCCATCGGTGAACCCGAGCGGGCCGAGGGCTGGCTGCGGGCCCAGATCGCCGGCGGCGGGCGCCTCCTCGGCTTCGGCCACGCCGTGTACCGCGCGCCCGACCCGAGGGCGGCGCTGCTGCGCGAGGTGCTGGCCGCCGTGGCCCCCGAACGGGCGAGGCTCGTGGAGCAGGTCGAGCGGGCCGGGCTCGAGCTGCTGGCCGGCCGCCGGCTCGTGACCAATGTGGATCTGTACGCCGCCCCGTTGCTCGAGGCCTGCGGCCTGCCGCGCCCGCTGCTGGCGGCCACCTTCGCGGTGAGCCGGGTGGTGGGCTGGTGCGCCCACGCCCTCGAGCAGGCGGCCGAGCCCAAGATCATCCGCCCCGCCGCCTACTACGTGGGCCGCCCGCCGACGCCGCCGTCAACCGGCTAGTAGGGTCACCGCCGGGGCCCCGGCATGTTCAAGGCTGAACGTGAGGGGGGAACCATGCGAGCTCGGCGTTGGCAGCGGGGGCTGGCCGTGGTCGCGGTGCTGGCGGCGGCGGCCGCGGCCTGCGGGAGCGACGGCGGCGATGAGTCCGCCGGGGTAGCGACCACCGCCAAGGCGGCGGCTGCGGCGGGCGGGTCCGCCGCGGCGGTGAACCTGGCGAACACGGTGGCGGGCGAGGACCCCTCCGCCTGGGGGGTGAAGGACAAGAAGCTGACCGGCCCGGGCGGCTTCACGATCGACCTGTCGAACTGCCCGGGGAGCTGGAACGACAAGGCCGGGATCACCGAGACCGAGATCCGCCTCGGCGCGGCGGGCGTGCTCTCGGGCCCCGTGGCCAATTCGGCCGGCTATTCGCTCGGCATGAAGACCTATTTCGACACGGTCAACGCCACCGAGGGCGGCATCGGCGGCAAGAGGATCACCTACGATATAAAGGACAGCGCCTACGAGGCGGCGCGCGGCAAAGCTGCCACCGATGAGCTGATCGAGACCGGCAACCTGTTCGCCTTCACCGCTCAGGTCGGCACGCCGATCATGCTCGCCACCTACGACCGGCTGAACGAGGTGTGCATGCCGAACATCTACGGCATCGGCGCTCATCCCGCGCAGGCCGACCCGGTAGGCCACCCGTGGACGACCGGCACGTGGGTGCCCTACAGCGTCGAGGCCAACCTGTGGGCCGACTACATCGTGGAGAAATTCGGCAAGGGCGCCACCGTCGCCGCGCTCGTGATCAACAACGACTACGGCACGATCTACAAGAGCACGTTCACCAAGGCGGCCAAGGACAAGGGGCTGAACTTCGTCAAGTCCGAGACCCACGACCTCACCGCGGCCAACGTCACCAACGAGATGACGACGCTGGCGTCCTCCAACGCCGACGTGTTCATCGCCATGACCGGCTCGGTGTTCGGCACGCAGGTGGTGGAGTACCTCTCCAAGAGCAGCTACAAGCCCAAGGAGCGGATGACCTCGCAGGTGAACAACACGATCAGCAGCTACAAGCCGGTCGGCGCCGGCGCCGACGGCTGGGTGCTCACCGGCGGGGCGAAGGACGTGAACGACCCGGCCAACGCCAACGACCCGTTCATCAAGCAATGGAAGGAGACGCTCACCAAGGCCGGCCACGATTTCGCGGCCAATGGCCGCTTCGGCAACGGCGCCGATTTCGCGTGGCCGACGGTGGAGAACCTGAAGCGAGCGGCGCAGTTGCCCGGCGGGCTGTCCCGCACCAACCTCATGCTGGCGGTGCGCTCGTTCTCGAGCACGCACCCGATGTACGGGCCCGAGATCAAGTTCGAGATGAACGGGGCGAAGGACGCCCACCCCGTGGAGGGCGCCACCTTCGTGCGCTACACCGTCGCCCCCGGCCAGGACGCCGGCACGTTCGCCCCGATCGGCAAGACCGTCGACGTGAACGGCAAGACCGAGAGCTGCGCGTACGACGGGAAGGAATGCCGGTAGCGGGCCGAGCAGGCGGCGGCCGCCGCCCGGGCGGCGACCGCCGCGGCTAGGGTCCCAGGCGGGTCTCGGAACGCTTCAAGTCTGAACGTGAGGGGGACCCATGCGAGTTCGGCGTTGGCAACGGGGGGTGGCCGTCGCCGCGGTGCTGGCGGCGGCGGCCGCGGCGTGCGGGAGCGACAGCAGCGATGAGTCCGCCGGCGGCACGACCACCGCCAAGGCGGCGGCCGCGGGGAGCGGCGCGGCCGTGAGCCTGGCGAACACGGTGGCCGGCGAGGACCCGTCCACGTGGGGAGTCAAGGACAAGAAGCTGACCGGGCCGGGCGGGTTCACGACCTGTCGAAGTGCCCGGCCAACTGGAACGACAAGGCCGGCATCACCGACACCGAGATCCGCCTCGGCTCGGTCGGCGTGCTCTCCGGCTCAGCGGCCGCGGCGGCTGGCTACGTGCTCGGCATGAAGACGTACTTCGACCACATCAACGCCACCGAGGGCGGGATCAACGGCAAGAAGATCGTCTACGAGATCAAGGACTCCGGCTACGAGGCCGGCCGGGGCAAGGCGCTCACCGACGAGCTGATCGAGACCGGCAACCTCTTCGCCTTCGCCGGCCACACCGGCACGCCGATCATCCTCGCCACCTACGACAAGCTCAACGAAGTCTGCATGCCCAACGTGTACGGGGTCGGCGCGCACCCGGCGCAGGCCGACCCCGTGCTGCACCCGTGGACCACCGGCACCTGGTTGGGCTATGACGTCGAGGCGAACCTGTGGGCCGATTACATCTTGGAGAAGTACGGCAAGGGCGCAACGGTGGCGGCGTTGGCGTGGGCCAACGACTACGGCACGATCTACAAGAACACGTTCACGAAGGCGGCGAAGGATCGCGGCTTGAACTTCGTGAAGGTGGAGACCCATGAGGGCAGCGCGCCGAACGTGCAGAATGAGATGACCACGTTGGCCTCGACCAACGCCGACGTGTTCATCATCATGACCGGCGCCGTGTACTCGATCGGCGCCCTCCAGTACCTGGCGACGAGCAGCTACAAGCCCAAGGAGCGCCTGACCTCGGCGGTGAACAACATCGTCTCGCAGTACAAGCCGGCCGGCGCCGGCGGCGACGGGTGGATCCACGCCGGCTACCTGAAGGACATCAACGACACCGGGTACGCGCAGGAGCCGTTCATCAAGAACTACCGGGACATCCTGGCCAAGGACGGCCACGACTTCGCCGGCACGGGCACGTTCGGCCAGAGCGCCTCGTTCGCCTGGCCGCTGGTCGAGAACCTCAAGCGGGCATCGCAGCTCCCGGGCGGGCTCAGCCGCACCAACCTCATGCTGGCCGTGCGGTCCTTCACCGGCGCCCATCCGCTCGTGTTCGACGGCATCAAGTTCGAGATGAACGGCCTGAAGGACCCGCACCCGATCGAGGGCGCCTCGCTGCTGCGCTACACGGTCGAGGCCGGCCAGGAGGTCGGCTCGTTCAAGCCGATCGGCAAGATCGTCGACGGCAACGGCAAGAACC
>JBJXGF010000186.1:0-4791 GCA_046153015.1 Acidimicrobiales bacterium
GGCGCCCGGGTCCTTCGCCTCGATGTCGGCGCCCTGCTCGATCATCTTCATGGCGTTCGCATAGTCGCCGCGCGCGATCGCCGCGTGCAGGCTCTGCGGCGTGGCCTGGGCGCTCGGGGTCGCGGCCACGGCCGCAGCCGGCGCGGCCGGGGCGGCCGGCGCCGCCGCTCGGGGCGCGTCCCGGTCCACGAACACCAGCACGGCGCCGGCGCCGATCAGCAGCAGCGCCACCAGCGAGGTGAAGCTGCCGTGCTCGCCGAGTGCGCTGAGCGCGGCGATCACCGCGGCCACGAGCAGCAGGGCCCGCACCGCCGGGCGCCCGTCGGTGGCGGCCAGCCAGCGGCGGGCGATCGGCGCTGTCTCGCCGCCACCGTCCGCTTCGCCCGGCAGCAGCAGCCAGCCGGCGGCGTAGATCACGAGGCCCGACCCGCCGATCACGGTCAGCACGACGAAGGCCACCCGCACGACCGCCGGGTCGACGCCCAGCCAACGGCCGAGACCCCCGGCCACGCCGGCCACGTAGCACTCGCTGCGGCTGCGGCGCAGCGGCGGCCGCTCCACCTGCGGTTGGTTCACGCCGAGCATCGTGCGCCGGGCAGACGGCCCGGCGCCATCGGGACCCACCCTGACCGGGCCCCGAGACGACCCCCGAGACCAAGAGCCGGGGAAGCCCTCATGGTCGCCGGGGGCGCGCCCGTGGGATCATCGCCTCGCATGGCCGAGGTGGACCGCTCACCCGCCCCCTGGCGGGCCCTGCATCGCTCCTCGGAGGGCCGCTGGCTGGGCGGCGTGGCCGCCGGGCTAGCCGAGACCGTCGGGGTCGACCCCGCGGTGGTGCGGGTCGGCTTCGTGCTGCTGGCGGCGGCGGGCGGCTGGGGTGTGCTGGTCTACGCCGTGGCGTTCGCGCTGCTGGCCGACGCCCCGTCGGGCGCAGCGGCGCCGACCGAGCGGCGCGCCGCCCAGCGGGTGATCGGCTGGGTGATGATCGGCCTCGGCGGCCTCTTGGTGTTGACCCAGGCGGGGCTGGGGCTCAGCGCCGGCGCGGCGTGGCCGCTGCTGCCGATCGCGTTGGCCGCCGCCGTCCTCCACGACCTCCGGCCCGCGCCCACCGACCGGCGGGCGGTCGTCCGCCTCGCCGCCGGGCTCGGGCTGGCCGCGCTCGGGGTGTGGGGCTTCCTCTCCGCCAGCCTGTCGGTGCGGGCCCTGCAGAGCTTCGTGACCGCGGTGGTGCTGGTGGGGGCGTTGGCGCTGCTGTCGGCGCCGTGGTGGTGGGGGCTCGCGCAGGAGCTGGCCGAGGAGCGCCGGGCCCGCATCCGCTCCGAGGCCCGGGCCGAGCTGGCGGCCCACCTGCACGATTCGGTGCTGCAGACCCTCGCCCTCATCCAGCGCCGCGCCGACGACCCGCAGGCGGCCGCCGCGCTGGCCCGGCGCCAGGAGCGCGAGCTGCGCCGCTGGCTCTACGGCGGGCCCCAACGGGTCGACGGGGCCGACCTGCGCTCGGCGCTGCGCGACGCCTGCGCCGAGGTGGAGGACGCCCACGGCGTGGCCGTCGACCTGGTGGTGGTGGGCGACGCGGAGGTCGAGCTCGACGAGCGGAGCGCCGCCCTCGTGGCCGCGGTCCGCGAGGCGGCGGTGAACGCGGCGAAGTTCGCCCGGGTCGCGTCGATCGACGTGTACGCCGAGCTGGGCGCCGACCAGGTCGAGGTCTACGTGCGCGACCGGGGGGTGGGCTTCGACCCGGCGGCGGTGGCGGCGGACCGGCGGGGGCTGGCCGAATCGGTGCTGGCCCGCATGCGCCGAGCCGGCGGGCGGGCGCAGGTCACGAGCGCCCCGGGGGAGGGGGCCGAGGTGGAGCTGGTGCTGCCGATCGAGCGGGGAGGCCGCCGATGAACGCCGAGGGCCGGGTGCGGGTGGTGGTGGTCGACGACCACGCGCTGGTGCGGGCCGGGGTGGCGGCCGAGCTCGGCGCGGCGGTCGAGATCGTGGGCGGGGCCGCCGACGTGGACGAGGCGGTGGCGGTCATCGCCGCCGCCCGGCCCGACGTGGTGCTGCTCGACGTGCACCTGCCCGGCGGCGACGGGCCGGCCGTGATCGCCCGCGTGGCGCCCGCCCAGCCCGAGGTGCGCTTCCTCGCCCTGTCGGTGTCCGACGCCGCGGAGGACGTGATCGCCGTGATCCGGGCCGGGGCCCGGGGCTATGTGACGAAGTCGATCTCGGCCGAGCAGCTCGTCGACGCGGTGGAGAAGGTGGCCTCGGGCGACGCGGTGTTCTCACCCCGGCTCGCCGGCTTCGTGCTCGACGCGTTCAGCCGAGGGGCGGCGACCCCGGCCGACCCCGAGCTCGATCAGCTCACCGCCCGCGAGCAGGAGGTGATGCGCTACCTGGCGCGGGGTTACGCGTACAAGGAGATCGCCCGGCGGCTGTCGATCTCGGTCAAGACGGTGGAGACCCATGCCTCGGCCGTGCTGCGCAAGCTGCAGCTGAGCAGCCGCCACGAGCTGGCGACGTGGGCGAACCGGCGGCGGCTGGTGTGACCCCGCCGGGCCCGGCCCTATTTGAACCAGATGCGCTGGTAGTTGCGGCTCAGCGGGTGCAGCAGCAGCGCGGCCCGGGCGATGGCGAACATGAAGTCGAGCAGCAGGCCCGGCCGGAGCACCCCGATGCCGCCCGCCTTGGCGAAGAGCAGCAGCACCTCCACCACCGTGAGCCCCACCGCCAGCTGATAGCCCCACTTGCGCTCGTTGGCGATGCCGAAGCCCGCCGCGCCCATGCCCACCAGCGCCCCGATGGCCACGAGCGCCCCGAGGCCCCCGATGCCGAGCCGGAAGTACACGCTGCTCTGGAACAGCAGGCTGAGCGCGGCATGGAAATACAGCAGCCAGACGGCGATTTGAAGGGTCTGCGGTTGGGACGGGTTGGTCCACCGGCGGGTCTCCATGACACCTAGTCTGGCAGGTGTCGTGTTGAGCGCGGGCGCCGGCGCCCGGTTGCGGCCGCTCACCACGCTGCTGCCCAAGCCGCTGTGCCCGGTGGCCAACCGCCCGCTGCTCGACTGGGCGCTCGAGCGGCTCGGGCCCCTGGTCGGCGCCTGCGCCGTGAACGTGCACCACCGCCACGGGGGCGACGCGATCGCTGCGCACCTGGCCGGGCGGGGCGTGCACGTGTCGTTCGAGGAGATCCCGCTCGGCACGGCCGGCGCGTTCGGCGCCCTGGCCGGCTGGCTCGACGGGCGGGGCGCGCTGATCCTCAACGCCGACGCGTGGAGCGAGGCGCCGCTGGCGCCGCTGCTCGCCGGCTGGGACGGCGACACGGTCCGGGTGCTGGTGGCCGGCGGGCCCGAGTTCGGGCCCCGCTCGGAGATCGCGGCGTCGCTCCTGCCCTGGCGGGAGATCGCCCGGCTGCCGGCGGCGCCGCTCGGGCTGTACGAGGCGGTGTGGCGGCGGACCGCGGCCGAGGGCACGCTCGAGGTGCGGGTGGCCGACGGCCCGGTGATCGACGCCGGGTCCCCGGCCGGCTACCTGCGGGCCAACCTCGCCGCGCTGGCCGGCGCATCGCTCGTGGCCGAGGGGGCGGTGGTGCGGGCCCCGTTGGAGGAGGCGGCGATCGGCGCCGGCGCGGAGATCGACGCGCCGCTGCGCCGGGTGGTGGTGTGGCCGCACACCCGGGTGCCGCCGGCCACGCCGCTCCAGGACGCGATCGCCGCGCCCGGCCTCACCGTGCTCGTGCGCTGAGCCGCCGCCCGCGCCGCGGCGGCCCCACCCGCACCTCGTGCTCCGCCCGCAGCTGCCCGCAGGCGGCGTCGATGTCCGCGCCCCGGGTGCGGCGCAGGGTCACGTTCACGCCCAGCGCCTCCAACTGGCGCTGGAACCGGGCCGCCTGCTCGGGCGGGCTGCCGAGCGCCGGGTAGCCGGGTGTGCGGTTGAGCGGGATGAGGTTCACGTGGGCCCGCAGCGGGCGGGCGATGCCGGCCAGCTCCACGGCGTCGGCCTCGCGGTCGTTCACCCCGTCGATCAGCGCCCACTCGAACGACAGCCGACGGCCCTTCGCCGCCAGATAGTCGGCGCAGGCGACCCGCAGCTCGGCCAGCGGGTAGCGGCGGTTGAGCGGCACCAGCCGATCGCGCAGCGAGTCGTTGGCGGCGTGGAGCGACACGGCCAGGTTCACCGGCAGCTCCTCGCCGGCCATGCGGCGGATGCCCGGCGCCACCCCCACCGTCGAGACGGTGAGCTTGCGGGCCGAGATCCCGAGCGGGCCGTTCAGGCGGCGCAGCGCGGCCCAGGTGGCGTCGTAGTTGGCCAGCGGCTCGCCCATCCCCATGAACACCACGTTGGACACCCGCCGGCCCTCCGCCGCCGCCGCCCGGCAGGCGCGCACCACCTGCTCCACGATCTCGCCGACGCTCAGATGGCGCTCGAAGCCGGCCTGCCCGGTGGCGCAGAACCCGCACGCCATCGCGCAGCCCGCCTGCGTGCTCACGCACACGGTGGCCCGGTCGGGGTACCGCATGAGCACGGTCTCGATGCGGGCGCCGTCGCGCAGCTCCCACAGCCATTTCACCGTGTCGCCCCGGTCGCTCACCGCCTCCGCCGCCTGGCGCAGGCCGGCGGGCAGCTCCTCCTCGAGGCGGGCCCGCAGCGCCTTGGGCAGCTCGGTCAGCTCGCCCGGCTCGGCGAGGCGGCGATGCAGGCCCTCCCACACCTGCTCCACCCGGAAGCGGGGCTCGCCCGCCAGCCGCTCGGCCAGCTCGTCCCGCTCCAGGTCGTAGCGCGACGGCCCCAACCCGCCGCTCAC
>JBJXGF010000252.1:0-4537 GCA_046153015.1 Acidimicrobiales bacterium
GCCGTCGAGATCGCGCTCGACGGCGATGGCGGCCTCGGCGGGGTTCACCCCTGCGGCGTCGGCCAGCGCCCGGCGGCGCTGCGCCGGCAGCGGGGGCAGCTCGGCGCGGATCTGCTCGACCCAGGCCGGGTCGGGTTCGAGGGGCACGAGGTCGGGCTCGGGGAAGTAGCGGTAGTCGTCGGCGTTCTCCTTGGAGCGCCCCGGCGTGGTCCGCCCGGCCGCCTCGTCCCAGTGGCGGGTCTCCTGGCGGATCCGCTCACCCGCCTCGACCAGCGCCGCCTGGCGGGCCGCCTCGTAGTCGATGGCCCGGCCGAGCGAGCGCAGCGAGTTCACGTTCTTGATCTCGCAGCGGGTGCCGAGCGCCTCGCCCAGGCGGCGCACCGAGACGTTGGCGTCCACCCGCAGCGAGCCCTCCTCCATCTTCCCGTCGGACGCGCCGACCGCCACCAGGACGGCCCGCAGCTCGGCGACGTACTGGCGGGCCTCCTCGGCCGAGCGCAGATCGGGCCGGCCGACGATCTCGAGCAGGGGCACCCCGGCTCGGTTGTAGTCGACGAGGCTCCAGCCGGCGTCGTGGATGCGCCCCGCGCCGCCGACGTGGGTGGACTTGCCCGTGTCCTCCTCGATGTGGGCCCGCTCGATGCCCACCCGCTTGCCGGAGGGCAGCTCCAGCCAGCCGTCCACGTTGATCGGCTGGTCGTACTGGCTGATCTGGTAGTCCTTCGGCATGTCCGGGTAGAAGTAGTTCTTCCGGGCGAAGACCGAGGGCCGCACCTCGCAGTGCAGGGCCAGGCCGGTGCGGATGGCCAGCTCGACCGCCTTCTCGTTCAGCACCGGCAGCGAGCCGGGCAGCCCGAGCGTGACCGGATCGATGTTGGTGTTGGGCTCGGCGCCGAACCGGTTCGGGGCGCCGGAGAACAGCTTCGTGCGGGTGGCCAGCTCGGCGTGCACCTCGAGGCCGATCACCATCTCCCAGCCCTCGGGCAGCACACCCGGCGTGGTCGCGGTCGTTTCTGCCGTGCTCATCGGTTCGCCTCCTCGAGCGCCTGCGCGGCGCGGAACATCAGCACCTCGCCCTGGGTGGGGGCGAGCACCTGCACGCCCACCGGCAGCCCGTCGTCGCCGACCCCGAAGGGCACCGACATGGCCGGCTGGCCGGCCAGGTTCGAGGGGATCGTGCACACGTCGTTCAGGTACATCGTGAGCGGATCGGCGGTCTTGGCGCCGAAGGGGAACGCCGTGGTGGGCGACGTGGGCGACAGCAGCAGGTCGACCCGCTCGTAGGCGGCCTCGAAATCGGCCAGGATCAGCGTGCGGACCTTCTGCGCCTTGCCGTAGTAGGCGTCGTAGTAGCCGGCGGACAGGGCGTAGGCGCCGAGCATGATCCGCCGCTTGACCTCGGCCCCGAAGCCGGCGGTGCGGGTAGCGGCGTGCATCGAGTAGCTGTCGGGCGCGTCGACCCGCAGCCCGTAGCGCACCCCGTCGTAGCGGGCCAGGTTGCTCGACGCTTCGGCCGGCGCGATGAGGTAGTACGCCGACAGGCCGTAGACCGCGGCGGGCACCGACACCTCCTCGACCTTCGCGCCGGCCGCTTCGAGGGCGGCGGCCGCCTCGGCCAGCCGGGCGGCCACGTCGGGCGCGACGCCCATGGCCTCGCCGGCCAGCTCGGCGATGACCCCCACCCGCAGCCCCGCCACCCCCTCGTGGAGATGGGCCCGCAGGGCCGGTGGGGGGGCGGGGATCGAGGTGGAGTCGCGACGGTCGTGGCCGCCGATCACCTCCAGCAGCAGGGCGGCGTCCTCCACGGTGTGGGCAAACGGGCCGATCTGGTCGAGCGAGCTGGCGAACGCGATCAGCCCGTAGCGGGACACCCCGCCGTAGGTGGGCTTGACCCCCACGACCCCGCAGAGCGCGGCCGGCTGGCGGATGGAGCCGCCGGTGTCGCTGCCGAGCGCCAAGGGCGCGAACCCGGCCGCCACCGCCGCCGCCGAGCCGCCCGAGGAGCCGCCCGGCACCCGGGAGGGGTCGTGCGGGTTGCGGGTGGGCCCGAAGGCGGAGTTCTCGGTGGAGGACCCCATCGCGAACTCGTCGAGGTTGGTCTTGCCGATCACCACGGCGCCGGCCGCGGCGAGCCGCTCCACGACGGTGGCGTCGTACGGCGGCCGCCACCCCTCGAGGATGCGGGACGAGCAGGTGGTGGGGATCCCGCGGGTGCAGAGGTTGTCCTTCAGCGCCACCGGCGTCCCGGCCAGCGGGCCGGGGTCCTCCCCGGCGGCCACCCGGCGGTCGATCTCGTCGGCCGCGGCGCGGGCCTCGTCGGCCATCACCAGGTTGAAGGCGTGGATCTCCGGCTCGCGCTCGGCGATCACGGCCAGATGCTCCTCGACCACGTCCCGGGCTCGGCGGCGGCCGGCCCGCACCGCAGCGGCGATGTCGACGGCGCTGCTCACGGCGCCTCCCCCATGGCCGGGGGCACGCGGAAGCGATGGTCGTCGACCGCGGGGGCGACGGCGAGGACCTCGTCACGGTCGATCGTGGGGCCGGGCTCGTCGGGCCGCAGCACGTTCCTCAGCGGCACCGGATGGTGGGTGGGCGCCACGCCGCTGAGCTCGAGCGCCTCGATGTCGGCGGCGTGGTCGAGGATGGCGGCCAGCTGCTCGGTGTAGGAGTCGAGCTCGGCGTCGGTGAGGTTCAGCATCGCCAGCCTGGCCACGTGCGCGACGTCGTCGCGCGTGATGCGGGACATGGCGGCCATCGTACTGAGCGCCGCCCGGCGCACCGGCCGCCGGGCGTGAGGCGGCAGGGCGGGAGGCGGCGGTGCGAGCCCGCAGGGCCGGAGGGGCCGGTATCGTCGCCTCGTGCCGCATCAGTTCCTGTCGCCCGAGTGGATCGCGGCCGCCCGGGCGATCCGCGACGAGTACAAGGACCGCCTCGGTCCCCCGGGGGTGGCGGTGCGCCTCAACCAGGTGATCACCGGCGCGCCGGGCGGGGTCGAGATCCGGGCGCACATCGACACGAGCGAGGGCCGCACCGCGATCGAGCTGGGCCACCTCGAACGCCCCGACGTGACCGTGACCCTCGACTACACCACGGCCCGCCAGATCTTCGTCGACGAGGACCAGCAGGCGGCGATGCAAGCCTTCCTGGGCGGCAAGATCCGCGTCGAGGGCGACGTGAGCAAGCTGCTGCTGCTCCAAGCACAGGCGGCGCAGGGCGGGATCGACCCGCTCGCCGCCGAGATCGCCCAGCGGATGAAGGCGATCACCGAGCGCCCCTCGCCCACCCCGGCGGCTGAGCCCTAGGCCGCCCAGCGGGCGGGCAGGTCGAGGGCCGGGCCGAAGTCCACGTCGCGGCCGTACACCGGGTGGCCGCCGGCAAGGCGCCGTTCGACCAACGCGTGGTAGCGGTCGCCGTCGAGGTCGGCCACGCCGTCGCGCAGCTCGTAGGCGCGGGTGGCGAGCAGCGCCGCGACCACCTCGAGCAGCTCGGCGAGGCCGTGGTGGCGCAGGCTGAACGGGCAGCCACGCGACCCCCATTCGAAGACCGAGCCGCCTGGCCCGGCCGCGCCGTCCAGCTCGACCAGCAGGTACACCTGCCGCTCGGCGGCGATCGGCAGGAAGGCGGCCGGCACGGCGCCGCGCCGGCGCAGGGCGATCGCGTCGTCGACCGAGCAGAACCGAGGGTAGAGGTCGACCGGCGCCGTCTCGAGGGCCACGGCCCCCCAGAGCCGGGCCAGGCTGCGGGGTAGAGAGCGAGGGGCCGCCGCCCGCTCGGCGCGGCGCACCGCCGCGGCGCAGCCCGGCGCCGGGCGGGCGAGGCCTGCGACGTCGAGGGCGGCGAGGAGCCGGGCCAGCGCGGCGTCGGTGCGGTCCATGGCCGAGTATCGGCGGCCCGGCGGCCGCCCCTGAGCATCCGTCGCGACCGCGCTCAGCGGCGCGAAGCTCGCGGGCGATGAGGAACCTGCTGCGTGAATTCCGGACCTTCGCCATGAGCGGCAACATGATCGACCTCGCCCTCGGCTTCATCATCGGGGCCGCGTTCGCCGGCCTCGTGGAATCCCTGGCGAAGAACGTGATCACCGACTTCATCGCGGCCGTCGGCGGCCAGCCCGACACGAGCGGCTGGACGATCGGGCTCGGCGACGGGGAGATCCACATCGGCGCGTTCATCGGCGACCTGCTGAGCTTCGTGATCCTCGCCGCCGTGCTGTTCGGGCTGGTCAAGCTGCTCATGCGGGCCGGCATCGGCAACTTCCGGGCGCAGGGCAGCCGGGAATGCCCCTACTGCCGCGAGCTCGTCCCGGTCGACGCGGTGCGCTGCAAGTTCTGCACGTCCGAGCTTGTAGCCGTGATCGACGGCGACGAGGGAGCGGAGGAACGCGTGCCGGCCAGGTAACGCCTTGCACACGGGCGCCGCTCGACAAGACAGAACGCGTGCCGGCCAGGTAACGCCTTGCACACGGGCGCCGCTCGACAAGACAGAACGCGTGCCGGCCAGGTAACGCCTTGCACACGGGCGCCGCTCGACAAGACAGAAC
>JBJXGF010000265.1:0-3736 GCA_046153015.1 Acidimicrobiales bacterium
GACCGCTTCTTCCGGCGAAGCGGTCGGGCGCCGGCGCGTCGCGGCGGGTACCCTCGCCGGGCAACCGGCCGCCGGGCCGGCAGGGATGGTGACGCCGACATGACGACGCAGTTCCTCGACCCCCGAGCGGCGCCGAGCGCCGCCGTCGAGCCCTATCGGCTCTGCGTGGACCTGACCGCCGGGCCGGTGACGGTCGGGCTCTTGGCCAACGGCTTCCCGGACTCGGTCAACTTCCTGCGCTGCGTCGAGGAAGCGTTGGCCGAGCGGCTGCCGCAGGCCTCGTTCCGCCAGTACGACAAGGGCGACGCCTCGTCGGTGGTGAGCAGCGAGATGCTGGCCGCCATCACCGGTGAGTGCGGCGCGGTGGTCGCTGCCTACGGCCATTGAGGCAGCTGCACCACCGGCACCGTGCGTGACGGGATCCTCGTGGCCCGCAAGGGCGTGCCCGCGGTTTCGCTCGTGACCGAGAAGTTCTGGCCCCAGGGCGACTTCATCGCCCGTTCGGTCGGCATGCCCGACGCCCCTCGCCTGCGGCTGCCCCATCCGGTGGCCGGCAGCGGCGCCGAGAACATGCGCCGAGTGGCCGCAGAGCTGGCGCCGCGCATCCTCGCTGCGCTGTCCGCCCCGCAGGCGGCGCGCTCGTGAGCGTCCTGCTGGAGGCCGCCGACGAGTACGCCGCGCTCGAGCTGCTCCACGAGCTGGGCTGCACCGACGGGCTCCCGGTGGTGGTGCCGACGCCGGCCCGGGTCGAGCGCATGGCGCTGGCCAGCGGCCTGGCCAGCGACCTCTCGCTCGGCGCAATGGGACCGAATCTCGGCGACGCGACCGTCGAGAAGATCGCGGCGTGCGCGGTGATGGCCGGCTGCCTGCCGGACCACATGCCGGTGGTGATGGCGGCGGTGTCCGCCGTGCTCGACCCCGCGTTCGACCTCACCGAGCTGCAGGCCACCACTCATTGCCTGGCCCCGTTGATCGTGGTCAACGGCCCGGCGAGGCGGGCGGCGGGGCTCGCCGGGGGCTTCGGGGCCCTGGGCGCAGGCCACCGGGCCAACGCCGCCATCGGCCGGGCGCTGCGCCTGTGCATGATCAACATCGGCGGCGGGCGTCCCGGCGTGTCCGACATGTCGCTGCACGGCCACCCCGGCAAGTTCTCGTTCTGCCTCGGCGAGGCCGAGGAGGACAGCCCCTTCCCGCCGCTGCACGAGGCCCGCGGCTTCGCGTCGGGGGAATCGGCCGTGACCGTCGTCGGCGTCGAGGCGCCGCACTCGGTGCTCGGCCTGGTCGACGCCGACGACGCCGGCTCGGCCGAGCGCTTCCTGCGCACGCTCGGCGCCTGCCTCGCCAACGTCGGCTCCAACAACATCCACCTGCGGGGCGGAGCGGCCGTGGTCGTGCTCAACCCCGACCACGCAGCCGGGCTCGCCGCCGCCGGCTACGACCGGGCGAGCCTGACCAACGCCCTGCACGGCTTCGCCTCCCGCACCGTGGGAGAGCTGGCGCCCTACGCCACCGCGTTCCGGCACAAGGGGCCCGCCGACAAGGTGGTCCACGCCTTCCGTCGCCCCGAGGACATCCTCGTGCTGGTGGCCGGCGGCGTGGGCCTGTACTCGATGGTGATGCCGTCGTGGTGCGGCGGCCCCCACCGCAACCCGGCGATCTCCAAGCCGATCGAGCTCGACCAGGCCTGCGAGATCCCGGGACTGGCGCCGGCGGGCGCCGTCAACGCCTGACGGGCGCCGATCGTCACAGCCGCCCGAGGATGCGGGCGACGGCCAGCTCGATCACGACCCGGTCGGCGCGCGAGCGGGGCGAGCGGTAGCGCGCTGCGTACCGCGCCTCGGCGTCGGCGCAGCGGGCCGGGTCGGCGGTCACCGACGCGACGCCCTCGAAGCTCGCCCAGCGGCCGCCGGCCACCTCGCACACCACCGCCGGGCCCGGCTCGGCCAGGTTGCGCACCTTCTGGGCCCGGGCGAAGGTGATGATCCGCACCAGCCGCTCGGTCGCGTCGTAGGTGTAGCCGACCGGGGTGACGTGCAGCGCTCCGTCGGGCCGCCGGGTGCTGAGCGTGGCGAGGTTGCGGCTCGCGACGAGGTCGCGCAGCGCCGCCGAGTCGGGATCGATGGTCGGCATCCCCCCAGGCTGACCGCCAGGCGGGCGCCTGCGCCAGCGCCGCCGCGCGTATCACCGCCCGCTGCCGCCCGCTCTGGCGTGGTGTCCACCCGGACCTGCACCGGTCGGCGGGGCCGCCTCGTCGCCCGCGTCCGGCCTCGTCGACCGGTGCGCCCCCCACCCGCCGGTTCAGGCCGGGCCGGGCGAGTCGACGCTCAGCGCCTCCGCCACCGGCGCGGCCGCCGCTCGGCGGGCGGGAAGGCCCGCGGCGGCCACCCCGGCGAGCGCGCCCACCAGCGCGGCCACGGCGAGCTGGACGAAGGGGGCCCTCACCGTGTGGAAGCCGCTGTCGGCCAGCGTGCGCATGACCGACCACCCGAAGCCGACGCCCACGACCAGGCCGGCCACCGTGCCGGCCAGGGCGATGATCACCGACTCCCAGCGCACCGCGTCGCGCAGCTGCGCCGGGGTCATGCCGAGCGCCCGCAGCAGGCCGAACTCGCGGCGGCGCTCCAGGATCGACAGCGCCAGCGTGTTCCAGATCCCGAGCAGCGCGATGAGGATGGCCAGCAGCAGCAGGGCCACCACGAGCTGGAACAGGCGGTCGACCTGGCGGGCCTGCACCCGTTTGAAACCGCTCACGTCGAGCAGCTCGGCGTTGGGGCGCGCCGCCACCACCGCAGCGATGTCGGCGCGCACCTGGGCGGCGGGCGCCGTGTCGGCCACCCGCACGTAGACCTGCACGTCGACCTGCTCGGCGAAGGCCCGCTCCAGGGCGCCGTGCGACACGAGGTAGTCGCCGGCCTCGGCCCGTTCGAAGAGCCCGCTGATCCGCAGGCGGGCGGGCCCGATCGTCGCCCAGGTGATCGTCACCTCGTCGCCAAGGCGCCAGCCCCGCCGGGCGGCGGTGGCGGCGTGGACGGCGATGCTGCGCTCGTCGAGCACCTCGGCGGAGCCTTCCACGAGGCCGATGTCGAAGATCTGGAGCATGCGCTCGGCGTCGACCCCGAAGACCTGCACGGTCTCGCCGTCGATGCCGCCCTGGGCGACCCGCAGCCCGGCGGCGGCGACCACGCCGGGAACGGCGCTCAGCTCGGCGGCGAGGTCCGTGGGCAACCCGCCTCCCCCGAGGGCGCGGGGCTGGACCACGAACTGCCCGCGGAAGGTCTCGTCGACGGCGGCGCCGATCGAGGCCTTGAGCGACGCGGCGACGATCATGAACGTGGCCACCACGGCCACGCCGATCGTGAGCGCGGAGGCGGTGGCCGCCGAGCGGCGCGGGTTGCGGAGCACGTTGCGGCACGCGAGCTGGCCGCCCACGCCGAACGCCGCCCGGCCAGCGGGCACGAGCAGCGCCCCCGCGCCGGCGAAGCCGGCGGCGATGACGAAGCCCCGCGTGTAGCGGTCGACCGCCGCCCCGGCGAGCACGAGCGCGCCGGCCACGAGGCTGACCCCTCCCCCGGCGGCGACGGCGACGCCGGCCGCCCGCCGCCCCACGAGCAGGGTCAGCGGGGCGATCAGCGCCGGCCCGTGGGCGGACAACGCGGCGCGGGCGCACGCGCCGCCCAACCCGACGGCGGCGGTGGGGCCGAGCGGACCGACGCCGCCGCCGAGGCCGAGCGCGACC
>JBJXGF010000279.1:0-3425 GCA_046153015.1 Acidimicrobiales bacterium
CCACCAGCACGCTCGCGCCCCCGCGAACGGCCGCTCCCGCCGCGGCCTCGTGGGCGCTCGGCGGCGCCGCCACGATCACCAGGCGGCAGGCGGCGGGCAGGTCGTCGAGGCCGACGGCGCGGGCGCCGATCTGGCGGGCGAACGCCTCGGCTCGGTCGCGTCGCGGGGCCGCCACCACCCGCACGATCGCCCCCGGCAGGTGCTGCGCGGCCAAGGCGTGCAGGGCCGCCGCGGCGCCGGCGCCGCACAACGCGATGTCGAGCGCCGCTCGCTTGGTCATCGGCTCGCCCCTCCTCGCCGGCGTCTGGTCCGCGGCGGGCGCGGAGGCAGTACCGTGGCCACCAGCCATGATTGTGTTCCGTGCGCCTGTGACTGTTCCATGACTGGGCCCGAATGACGCTGCTCGAACGCCTGCTCGCGCTGCAGGACCTCGACCTTGCCATGGACCAGCTCCGGCGGCGCATCGCCACCCTGCCCGAGCGGGCCGCCGCCGACGCCGCCCTGGCCGACGCCGACAGAAGGCGCGCCGAGCAGGGTCAGCGCGAGGCGCAGCGCCACGAGCTCGAGCGGGAGCAGAAGCGCCTGGAGGACGAAGCGGCCACGCTCGCCGCCCGGGCCAAGGACGCCGACCGCACGCTCTACTCCGGCTCGGTCACCGCCACCCGTGAGCTGATGGCGTTGAAGGACGAGGTCGATTCGCTGCGGCGCCGTCAGGGCGCGCTCGAGGACAAGGCGCTCGAGGTCATGGAGCAGGTCGAGCCGCTCACCGAGGCGCTGCGCTCGCTGGGCGAGCAGCGGACCGAGGCCGAGAGCCGGGCTGCGGCGGCGCTGGCCGCGCTGGCCGAGCGGGAGGCCGCGCTCACCCTCGAGCTCGACGCGCTGGCCGGGCGGCGCGCCGCCGCCGCCGGCGACGTCGCCCCTGGGGCGCTGGCCGAGTACGACTCCGCCCGGGCCCAGCACGGGGGCGTCGCCATCGCTCGGCTGGTGGGCAACCGCTGCGAGGGCTGCCACCTGCAGCTCTCCGCGGTCGATCTCGACCACATCCGGCGGCTGCCGCCCGACTCGGTGGCCCGCTGCGAGGAGTGCGGGCGCATCCTGGTGCGGGCCGCGCCGGGCTCGGCGGCGGCTTCGGCCGGCTGAACGGCGGCGCGGTGCTGCTGTGGTTCGCAGCGCTGAGCGTGGTGATCGTGTGGGCGGTGTTCCAGAGCCCCGCGCTCGACTACCGGCTCGTGGCGTTGGGGGCGGCGGCGCCGGTGGCGGAGCTGGCCGCGGGGCGGCCGCTCGTGCTGCACACGCTGGCCGGCGCGGTCGGCGCGCTGGCGTTGGTGATGGCGGCGACCCGGCGGCGCCGGCTGCTGCGCCGCCGCCTCCTCGGCGTGCCGATCGGGCTGTTCCTCCACCTCGTCCTGGACGGCGTCTGGGCCGACCGGGACCTGTTCTGGTGGCCGGCGTTCGGCTTCGACTTCGCGGCGCGGGAGCTGCCGGAGACGTCGCGGGGGCTGCTCAACCTCGGCCTCGAGGTCATCGGCGCCGGCGTGCTCGTGTGGGGTTGGCGGCGCTTCGGGCTCGCCCAGCCCGAAGCGCGCCGGGCGCTGCTGCGCAGCGGGCGCCTCGACGACGGCCGCCGGGCGCGCTGAGCGCGGGCTGGGCGGCGCCGGTAGCGTGCCCGCGGTGCTGATCCTCGTGCGCCATGGCCGCACCGCCGCCAACGCTGCGGGGCTCCTGCAGGGCCGTGTCGACAACCCGCTCGACGAGGTGGGGGTTGCTCAGGCCGAGGCGCTCGGCCGGGTCATCGGCGGGGGCGAGGTCGTGGTGGCCAGCCCGCTGCTGCGCGCCCGCCAGACCGCCGAGGCGATCGCCGCCGGCGCGCCCGTGGAGCTGGACGAGCGCTTTCTCGAGCTCGACTACGGCGCGTTCGACGGCGTGCCCACCCGCGAGGTGCCGGCCGAGGTCTGGGACCGCTGGCGGCGTGACCCGAGCTTCGCGCCCCCCGGCGGCGAGACCCTCGAGCAGCTCCAGCGCCGGGTGAACAGCGGGCTCGACGCGTGGGCCGAGCGGGCCGTCGCGGCCGACGTGGTGGTGGTGACCCACGTGTCGCCGATCAAGGCGGCGTTCTCCTGGGCGCTCGGCCTTGGCCCCGAGCTGTCCTGGCGCACATTCGTGGCCCCGGCGTCGATCACGCGCATCGCGATCGGCCCGCGCGGGCCGGTGCTGCATTCGTTCAACGAGACTCCGGCGGCGTCGGCCGCAGTGTGAGCCGCGTGGTTCGGCCGTAGTTCTGGTAAATGGCGCGACGATGTCGCCCGCCGGTGGGTCATATGGCACTGCGGGCGGCGAAGCCGGCCAGGGGCAGCGCACCGCCCCTGGCCGGTGCGCGCTGAACCCGGCTTCGCGCCGAGCCGAGATGCCGCTCGACCTGGTGGTGGGCCCGAACGGCCAGCCGGTTTGCCGGCGTTAACCAGCCGCCATTTCTTGCATTGCGTGACCATCAAGGCGCCGGGCGGGGCTACGACGCGTAGCGGTTGACCTCTTTCACCACGCACTCACCGCCGGCCGCCAACCCCTCGCCGAGGAACACCGTGTCCCACGCTGCGGTCTGGCCGGGGTCGACGTTGTTCACGAATGCCGTGCTCGTCTTGACCAGCACCCCGTTCATCTCGTAGGCGAGCTCGATCATGTAGTTCGACCGTTTCGAGCTGTGGTTGACCGCCGTGCCCGAGGCCCGGACCGACGCCACCGAGAACACCGCCTGGTGGTCGCACCCGCCGACCGTGACGTCCTCGCCCGGCGAGTTCGCCTTGTTCGCCGACTTGGTGGGGACGCCGGTCGTGACCGGCGCCGCCGTGGTCGGGGCCGCGGTCGGCGCCGGCCCGCCCGCCGAGTCGTCCCGGCCGCGGCCGGCGATCCCCGCGGCCACCACCAGCAGGAAGAACAGGCCGGCGACCCCGAGCGCCACGTTGCGGCCGGTGTGACCCTTCCTCCCGGCCGGCCCGGCCGGGGGCGTCGGCAGCGGCGGCGGTGGGGGAGGCGGCGCGGGCCCGAAGCGCCCTGGGGGAGGAGGCGGAGGAGGCGGCTGGTCGGTCACGCCCCCGTTCTACCGTCGCCGCCCGAGAATCCGCCTGGATCGCGTCGGCCGTTATCCGCCGCAACGAGCCCGCCTCGCAATCCCTCGCCGACAGACAAACCGTCAGAGCGACCACACAGTGCTGAGAGGCAACGCGACCACGCAATGACCTCGTGACTTCAGCCAAGCTTGACGACGTCGCTAGCCTGGAATGGTCATGGCGGTAGTCATGCGATCGAGTCGGAGTCCGCGGAAAAGCCCTTCTGGGCTGGGAGAATACGGGTGCTCTAGATCCGTGTCTCGCAGGCCAGGAGGGCTCCGTGAAGGTGAACGATAGCCGGTCGGCGACAGCGCCGGCGGT
>JBJXGF010000328.1:0-3309 GCA_046153015.1 Acidimicrobiales bacterium
GACCGCCGCGGGCGGCGCCGCCGCCGGGCCGGCGTCGATCACCGTGGCCGGCGGAGCCTCGTCGGCCGCCGGCGCGGCCGCCGTGCGGACCCGCTCGCCGTCGCTCTGGCTGAGCAGCAGCACGCCCACGCCCACCGCCGCGGCGATGAGCAGCACGCCGCGTCCTGCAGCGGCGCCGGCTGAGCGCGCGAACGACGCCCCGCCGCGGGCCGCGTGCTGCCTCGTGGTTGCGGTCATCGTCGTGATGGCCCCTCCAAGGATCGGCCCTCGTACCGGGCCCGCCGCCGTACCTTCTTGCGCCGCCGTAGCCGCAGCACCACCAGTGGATCGTAGTCGTACGCCTCCCGCCGGTGGATCAGGAGGTCGAGCAGCCGGTAGTAGCGGGACGGCGACAGCGAGAGGCCGCGGATCGCCTCCTCCTTGAGCTCGCCGCAGCGCCACCACGTGCGCTCGACGTCGAGGATCGACCGCTCCCGCTCGGTGAGTTCCACGCGTGTAGTTTGCGCAGGGTCGGCGGTTGATGCAAGGACCTGGCCCGCCTCCGGCCGGCTCGGCGCCGCTACGCTGCTGCCTTGCCGGCGCGGCTGCGCTGCGCCGTCGTTCGGCCCGAGTAGCTCAATTGGCCAGAGCGCCGCTCTTGTAAAGCGGAGGTTTGTGGGTTCGATCCCCACCTCGGGCTCCTTCTCGACCGCGGAGGCGGCCGCGGCGCGAGCCTAGTCCGTGCTGGGCGGCGTCCCCAGACCCCCTCGCCGCCCGGCCGGCGGCGCTAGGGCGCCGCGCCCGCCTCCCCCACGCGGTGTCCGGGCGACAGGCCCGGGTGGGCCACGGTGAGGGTCTGGTCGAGGGCCGGCCCGGCGAGCCGGGCGACGGCGCCGCCCGGCCAGAGGATCTCGACGCCGAGCACCTCGGGCGAACCCGGCCCGAGGCCCACGTGAGCGACCGGCTCCATCTGGCACAGGTAGCCCGAGCCGGCGTCGATCACCCGCAGGTGGGTGCGCTCCTCGCCGTCGGGCTCGTGACGGGCCCGCACCCGCACCAGCGCGCCGCGGGCCGGGGCCCCCGCCGCGGTGAGCGGCGCCACCCGCACCCAGTGGTTCCCCTCGGCCCGGGCTCGGAACAGGCTGAGCATCTGCATCCCGGCCTCGCCGTGGGCCACGAGCAGCTCGAGCCGGCCGTCGCCGTCCACGTCGGCCACCGCGGCGCCGGTGCCCAGCCCGCCTGCCTCCGCCGCGGCGCCGGCGTCGGCCTCGGCCCACTCGCGGCCGGTGCGGCGCAGCAGCAGGTTGGCGTCGCCGAGGTTGTTGAAGAACAGCTCCTCCACGCCGTCGTTGTCGAAGTCGGCGGCGATCACCGTGCGCACCCGGCGCGGGGCGGCCAGCGCCGCCGGGGCGAGGTCGCCGAACAGGCCCAGCTCGCTCTGCACCCAGAGGCGGCTGGGGCCCTCCCAGTTCCCACAGACGAGGTCCGGCAGGCCGTCGCCGTTCAGGTCCACCAGCGCGACCCCCCGCCCGTGCTGATCGGGGTCGGCCACGCCGTACGCCTCGGCGGACTCAACGAAGCCGCCGCGGCCGTCGCTCACGTAGAGGAAGTTGGGGCTGTTCTCGTTGGCGGCGAACACGTCCATGCGCCCAGCGGCCAGCGAGGTGGGCACGAGCGGCCCGCAGAGCAGACCCCGTCCGCCGGCCGGCCGGGTGAAGCCGGCTGCGGCGGCGGCGTCGCGCAGCAGGCCGTCCTCGTCGAGCTCGAGCAAAGCGAGCGGCCCGCCGTAGTTGGCCACCACGAAGCCGTAGCGGCCCTCACCCCGCCGATCGATGGCAGCCACCGAGCGGCCGGCCATGAGGCTTTGCTGGCCGACGTTGCGCCGGTCGTCGAAGAGGTCGCGCCAGCCCTCGCCCTCCACCCAATCGAAGAGCCGGTCCCCGAAGCGCTTCGGGCCGGCGAAGGTGTCGGTGTTGAGCACGTAGAGCTCTTCACGGCCGTCGCCGTCGAGGTCGGCGGCGGCGAGCCCGATGGCCTGGCGCTCCTCGTCGGCCAGCACCGGGTCGGCCACGTCGACGAGCGCCCCGGAGCGCCAGGCGAGCACCAGGTTGGCCATGCCGAAGCCGGACACGACGAGCTCGTAGGCGCCGTCGCCGTCGAGGTCGGCGACGGCCACCCCGTAGGACAACCGGGGCCGGTTCCTGGCGATGAGGTGGCTGACGCTCTCGAACATCGGGCGGGGCTCGAACGCTCGACCCGTGGGCCCGGCTCAGCGGCCGGCCCGGCGACGGGCGATCTCGAAGCAGGCGACGGCCCCCGCGGCGGCCACGTTGAGCGAGTTCAGCTGACCCGCCTGGGGGATGCGCACCAGCGCGTCGCAGCGTTCGCGCACGAGGCGGGAGAGGCCCTTGCCTTCGGCGCCGAGCACCACCGCCAGCGGCGCGTCGGCGAAGCTCAGCTCGTAGAGGTCGGCGTCGGCGTCGGCGGCGAGGCCGACGACCCATACACCCAGCTCCTTCATGCGGGTGAGGGCGGTGGCGAGGCCGCCGACCACCGTCATCGGCAGGTACTCCGCCGCGCCGGCCGCCGCCTTCGTGACCGCCGGGGTCACGTGCACGTTCCGGTGCGCCGGCAGGATCACACCGGTCGCCCCGGCGCATTCCGCCGAGCGCAGCAGCGCGCCGAGGTTGCCGGGGTCGGTCACCCCGTCGAGCGCCACCAGCAGCGGCGGGCCTCCCGCGCTGGGGCGGCACAGCGCCTCCAGCTCGGCGTCGGGCAGCGGCAGCGCCAGCGCCAGCACGCCCTGCGGGGCGCCGGTGCGGGCGAGCGAGTCGAACTTGGCGCGGCTCACCTCGTGCAGCGGCACGCGGCGCAGCTCGCACAGCTCCCGGATGTCCTCCACGATCGGCGACGGGTCGAGCTCGCCGGCGAAGAGCACCTCCTTCACCTTGCGCCGCCCAGCCACCAGCAGCTCGCGCACGGCTTGGCGGCCCTCCACCTGGTCCCCGCCCAGGCTGAAGCGGTCCACCGGCCGGGCCCGGCCGTCGCCCAGCCCCCGGCTCTGGCGTCCCGCCCCGCCCCCGACGGGACGGCCGGCGCCCGGCGCCCGGCTCTGGCGTGCGCCGCCGCCGGGGCCCGCACCGCGCGCGCCGGCGCCTCCCCCGCCGGGGCCCCGTGCACCAGGACCCCGTGCACCCGGGGCTCCCCCGCCAGGGCCCCGTGCACCAGGACCCCGTGCACCAGGGCCCCGTGCGCCAAGACCACGGGCGTCAGCGCCGCCCCCGCTTGCGCCCTTCCCGCCGGGCCCGTTGGCGGGGCGGCCGTCGCGGG
>JBJXGF010000350.1:0-8697 GCA_046153015.1 Acidimicrobiales bacterium
CTCGTCGCCCGCCAGGCGACCGACCCCAAGCCCTCGGCGCGGCCGCCCGCCGGGGTCCTGGCCGCTCGCCTGGCCGCCGCCGCGCCCGCCGCGAGGCTGGCTCAGCCTCCTCTGCCGATCGAGTCCCCCGAGCCGGGGGCGGCGACGGCGCTGGACCAACCGACACGTCGGGTCGCCGAGGCCGAGCCGGCAGCCCCGGCCGCCGCCGCGCAGGTCGGGCGGGCGCCTCGGCTGGTCGCCGTGTTCGCCGGCTTGGCGGTGCTGGGCGTCGCCGTCGGGTGGGCGCTCGCCCCCGATCGGCGCGGCGAACCCGCGCCGGTGGAGCTGACCCTCGACCCGACCGGCGATGATCCGTCCCCGGCGCGGCCGAGCCAGGATGCGCCCGTGGCGGCGCAGCCGGTCGTGAGCGGCGCGATCCCGACGCTGACCGTCGACGGCCAGACCTTCGAGGTCGGCCTGCCCGGCGACGTCGTGACGATCGGCGATTTCGACTGCGACGGTGCGCCGACAGCGGGGCTGCTGCGGCCGAGCACCGGCGAGGTGTTCGTGTTCCGTGGATGGGCGGGTGCGGGGGCGGAGGTGAGCGCCGCGGCGCTCGGCCGAGCGCCGGGCGCGCTCGGGTTGCGCGTCGAGGAGGTAGACGGCTGCGAGGTGCTCGCCGCCCTCGACGCCGGCGGCGCGGTCGTGGCCCGCTTCGGGGATCGGTCCCAGCCGTGACCGCGCCTCACCGGTCGGTGCGCGAGATGCTCGCCGCCGCAGGGGGCTGCGCCCTCCCGCTGGCCGCGGCCGCCGTGTTGCACCAGCTCGGCGGCCGGCTGGGCCCGCCGCCGCTGGGCGGCGTCGCGGCGCTGGAGGCGTGGGCCGAGTCGCTCGGGCCGGCCGGGGCCGTGATGGCGCTCGTGCGCGTCGGCGCCCTCGCCGCCTGCTGGTGGATGACCGCGCTCGGGGTGATCGGCCTGACGGCCCGCCTCGGGCGCCGGGCCACCCTCGTGCGCGTCAGCGACAGGCTCAGCCCCCGCTGGCTGCGCCGAGCGCTCGACCTCGCCGCCGGGCTGTGCGTGGCGGGCGCGTCGCTCGCCGTGCCCGCCGGTGCGACCGAGGGCGCGCCCGCCGGCCCCGCTCCGACCATGCGCATCGTCCCAGCGGATCCGGCCCCCACCACGCCCGCGCCCACCATGCGCCTCGCGCCAACCACACCCGCCCCCACGCCCGCGGCCGCGCCCACCGTGCGCCTCGCCCCGGCCACGCCGGCCGCGCCCGACGAGCCGTACATGCATCGGGTGGCGCCCGGCGAGCACTTCTGGTCGATCGCCCGCGCCACGCTCGAGGCGGCCTGGGCGCGGCCGGCCACCGAGGCCGAGGTCGGCCGCTACTGGCGGGAGCTGGTCGACCGCAACCGGGGTCGGTTGGTCGACCCGGCCGAGACCGATCTGCTCTTGGTGGGCCAGGAGCTGGAGCTTCCACCGGCGCCGCCCGCCGGCTGAGCCCGCAGAAGCCGCGCTGCGGATGCGGCCCTGACGCGAACGAAGCGCCGCCCCTCGGGGCGGCGCTTCGCTTCTCGACTCCTGGCAGGGGGCTCAGCGGGCGACGGCGAGGCCCAGGTCCTCCAACCGGGGAGCGGTGCCGTCGACGCCGGTGCCGAGGATGCAGGCGAGGGCCCGCAGGTCGTCCCGACGGATCGTGAGCACCCGGCCGTTGAAGTCCTGGCGCTGCACCTGGATCATCGTGAGGTACCGGCTCAGCATGTCGGCCTCGGGGCCGGTGAGCTGCTCGAGCCGGGTGAGATCGATCGTGATCGACTGGCCGAGCGCCGGCGCCCGCTCGACGGCCCCCTCCGCCGGTGCGTTCCCGAAGTCCGGCCCCTCGTCCCGAGGCAGGAGCTGGTCGACAGGCACACTGTAGAACCGGGCGAGGCGCTGCAGCCGCGGCACGGAGATGGCCCGCTCGCCCCGCTCGTACGCCCCGAGCACCGACGCCTTGAACTCCTGGTTCGACGCGGCCTCGACGTCCTGCAGCGACATCCGCTTCTGCCGGCGGATCGCCCGGAGGCGTTCGCCGACCTTTCGGGCGTAGCTCGGAGGTGTTTCGGCGCCCACACTCTCATTGTCGCTGAGCATCAACTCTCGCTTTCCCCATGAATCAACGCTCGCCATCGCCGATTCCTCAGCAGTTTCGCTTCCGGGGCAGATTACGCACGTCGAGTGCGCGAATCAACCACCGTGAGCGGTCTACACGGGCTTTACATGAGGTCGTCACCCCTCACTCACTATGCCGAGCCGTATGGCCACTAGTAGTGCCGCGGCGGTGACGGCGGCGGTCTCGGCGCGCAGCACATGGGCTCCGAGCACGATCTTTGGCGCGGGGGCGTGGCGCTCCACGTCGTCCCAGCCGCCCTCCGGTCCGACCAGCACGGTCGGCCGGGCCAACGAGGGCGGCCCTCCCCAGGCGTCAGCCACGCAGGCGTCGGACCGCGCCGCCAGCTCGGCGAAGGCCGCCGTCGGCTCGAGGACGGGCAGCCACGTCCGGCGGCACTGCATCGCCGCCTCCCTGGCCACCCGGTGGAGCCGCTCGAGGTGGCCGGCGGCCTTCTCGGGCGGCCAGCGGACCACCGAGCGGGCGGCGACGAGGGGGATCATGCGGTCGACGCCGAGCTCGGTGAGCTTCTGCACGATCCACGCCGGCCGGTCCCCCTTGACGAGCGAGAACGCGACCGTGATCGGCGGCTGCGGCGCCGGCTCGACCACGACCTCGCCCAGCGGTTCTAGCACCGGCCCGAACCGACAGCTCCGCAGGCCCCCACGGCCGTCGGAGACCGTGAGCTCGGCGCCGCGCCGCAGGCGCAGCACCCGCTCGAGGTGGTGGCGGTCGCTCGCCTCGAGACGGGGAGCGGCGAGATCCTCGACGAAGACGTGCGCCGCCGACGCCCGGAGCGGCGGAGCGCTCACCGCGCCGGCGCGGCCCGGGTCACTCGCCGGCCCCGAAGGCGGAACGAAGCTTCGCGAAGAAGCCGGCCTCGGGCTCGGCGACCTCTTCGCCGCGCAGGTCGGCCAGCTCCCGCAGCAGCTTCTCCTCCCGATCCGAGAGCTCGGTCGGGGTTTCGACCGCCAGCTCGATGCGCAGGTCCCCCCGGCCTCGGCCCTGCACGTGGGGCACGCCCTTGCCCCGCAGCACGAAGGTCTCGCCGCTCTGCACGCCCCGCCGGATGGTCAGCTCGGTGTCCCCGTCGAGGGTCTCGTAGACGAGCTTCGCCCCGAGCGCGGCCTGCGTGAACGGGATGCGCAGCCGGTGCACAAGGTCGTTGCCCTCCCGGCGCAGATGGGCGTGGGGGCGCACCGCCAGGTGCACGTACAGGTCGCCGGGCGGGCCGCCGCGCGGGCCGACTGCGCCGCGGCCGGTGAGGCGAAGGGTGGTGCCGTTGTCGACCCCGGCGGGCACGTCAACGGTGTAGCTGCGCGAGTCCAGCACCCGACCGTCGGTGCAGGCCGGGCACGGCGCCAGGATCACCGCGCCCTGGCCCTGGCAGCGCCCGCACGGCGCCGAGGTCACCATCTTGCCGAGGATCGACTGGCGGACCTGGCGGACCTGGCCGGCGCCCCGACAGTCCGGGCAGGTCTGCGGGCTGGTCCCGGGAGCAGCGCCCGACCCGCCGCACTCCTCGCAGGCCACCGCGGTGCGCACGGTCACGTCCCGCTTCACCCCGAAGACCGCCTCCTCGAAGGCCAGCTCGAGCGAGGCCTCGAGGTCGACGCCCCGGGGCGGGCCCGACGGGCCTCGTTGGCCCCCGCCGCCGAAGCCCATGCCGCCGAAGAACGCGTCGAAGATGTCGCCGAACCCGGTCGCTCCGAACGGGTCGCCGCCAGCGCCGGCCTCGGGGCCGAAGCGGTCGTAGCGGGCGCGGCGGTCGGGATCCGAGAGCGTCTCGTACGCGGTGGTGATGGCCTTGAAGCGGGCCTCGGCGTCGGCGTCGCCGGGGCGGACGTCGGGGTGCAGCTCCTTGGCCAGGCGGCGATACGCCCGCTTGATGTCGTTGGCCGACGCGTTGCGGTCCACGCCCAACAGCTCGTAGTAGTCCGACGACGCCATGTCACCCCTCGGTGAGCCGCTTGGAGAGACGCTGGCTGACCACGGCCACGGCCGCCAACGCTTGGGGGTAGTTCATCCGGGTGGGGCCGAGCACGCCGACCGAGCCGGCCGGCTCGCCGTCGACGAAGTAGGGCGCGACGACGAGCGAGCACTCGGCCAGCGGCTCGACGCCGGTCTCGCTGCCGATCGCCACGCTCAGGCCCCGGTTGAGCACGTCCCGCAGGAGTGTGACCACGACGTACTGCTCCTCGAGCAGCGACAGCACCCGCCGCACGGTGTCGACCGCGTCGAAGGACTCGGCCATGCGCGCCGCGCCGCCGATGTAGAGCTCCTCGCTGGTGCGGGCGTGGGCGCCCAGCGCCGCGACCGCGGCGGCCGCGGTGGCGTCGACCAGCTCCTGGCCGCTCGCCGCCAGCGCCACGTCGGCGCAGGCCCGGAGCGGGCAGCCGTGCAGCGCCTTGCTGAGCAGCGCCGACGCCTCGGCCAGCTCCGCCTCGCCGACACCCTCGGCCAGCTCGAGGGCCTGCTTCTCGATCACGCCGTTCGACAGCACCGCCACCACCAGCGCCAACCGCGGGCCCAGGCTCACGAGCTGCACGGAGCGCAGCGAGCCGACCTCGTGCTGCGGGCCGATCACGACCGCCGAGTAGTGGGTGAGGTCCGACAGCAGGCGGCTGGTGCGGGCCAGCATCTGCTCGAGCTCGGCATGGGCCTGGGCGAAGAAGTCCCTCACCCGCTGCGACTCGAACGAGGTGAGGTCGGGCTCGTTGAGGCTGTCGACGAAGAACCGGTAGCCCTTCTCGGTCGGCACCCGCCCGGCGCTGGTGTGGGGCTGGTGGAGGTAGCCCTCCTGCTCGAGCACCGCCATGTCGTTGCGGACCGTCGCCGAAGAGACCCCGAGCCCGGTGGTGCGCGCGAGGTAGTTCGAGCCCACCGGCTGGGCATTCTCGATGTACCCCGAGACGATGGCCCGGAGGATTGCCGCTTTCCGGTCGTCGAGCATGATGATGAGGCAGTTGTTCGGGAGGCGGGCGAACGCGCCCGCCGGCTGAGCTCCGATGATACCGAGCGGGCCGGCGGCCGGGCGCGCCGTCACTCGGCGAGGCGCAGCGCCGAGATGAACGCTTCCTGGGGCACTTCGACCCGGCCGATGGCCTTCATCCGCTTCTTGCCTTCCTTCTGCTTCTCGAGCAGCTTGCGTTTGCGGCTGATGTCGCCGCCGTACAGCTTGGCGGTGACGTCCTTGCGGAAGGCCTTCACGGTGGAGCGGGCGATGATCCGCCCGCCGATCGCCGCCTGGATGGCCACGTCGAACTGCTGGCGGGGGATCAGCTCGCGCAGCTTCTCGGTCATCTTGCGGCCGTACTCCTCGGCCCGGTCGCGATGCACGATCGTGCTGAACGCGTCGACCGGCTCGCCGGCCAGCAGCACGTCGACCTTCACCAGGTTCGACCGCCGGTACGCCTCGGGCTCGTAGTCGAGGCTGGCGTAGCCCTGGGTGCGGCTCTTGAGCTGGTCGAAGAAGTCCATCACCACCTCGGCCAGCGGCATCACGTAGACCAGCTCGATCCGCTCGGGCGAGAGGTACTCGAGGCGGGCCATCTCGCCCCGGCGGCTCTGGCACAACTCCATCAGCGCGCCGGTGAACGTGGTCGGCGAGATGATCGTGACCCGCAAGAACGGCTCCTCGATCTGCTCGATCTCCCCGGCGGCCGGCATCTGCGACGGGTTGTCGACCTCCTGGACGGCCCCGCCCGCCACCGCCACCCGGTAGGCCACCGACGGCGCGGTGGCCACGAGCGAGAGGTCGAACTCCCGCTCGAGCCGTTCGCGCACGATCTCCATGTGGAGCAGGCCGAGGAACCCGCAGCGGAACCCGAACCCGAGCGCGCCGGAGGTCTCGGGGCTGAACGTGAAGCTCGAGTCGTTGAGGCGCAGCTTCTCCAGCGAGTCGCGCAGCGCCGGGTACTCGTCCCCGTCGATCGGGTACAGCCCGCAGAACACCATGGGCTTGGGCTCCCGGTAGCCGGCGAGCGCCTCGGGCGAGGGATGGTCGGCGTCGGTGACCGTCTCGCCCGAACGGGCCTCGCCCACGTCCTTGATGCCGGCGATGAGGTAGCCGACCTCGCCGGGGCCGAGCTGGCGGACCGGCGTGCTGCGCGGCCGGCGGACGCCGATCTCCTCGGCGGTCTGGTTGCTGTGGGCCTGCATGAGCCGGATGCGGGCGCCGGAGCGCAGCACCCCGTTCATGACCCGCAGCGAGCTGACCACACCGCGGAACTGGTCGTAGTGCGAGTCGAAGATCAGCGCCTGCAGCGGCGCGGCAGGGTTCCCGGTTGGGGCCGGCACCTTCTCGAGCACCGCGTCAAGCAGCTCGGGCACGCCCTCGCCGGTCTTGGCGCTGATCCGCAGCACCTCCTCGGCGGGGATGCCGAGCACGCGCTCGATCTCGCCGGCGTAGCGGTCCGGCTCGGCGGCCGGGAGGTCGATCTTGTTGAGCGCGGCCACGATCTCGAGGTCGTTCTCGAGAGCCAGGTAGCAGTTGGCGAGGGTCTGCGCCTCGATGCCCTGCGCGGCGTCGACGAGCAGGATCACGCCCTCACAGGCGGCCAGCGAGCGGGACACCTCGTAGCCGAAGTCGACATGGCCGGGCGTGTCGATCAGGTTCAGGACGGCGCCCTTGTAGTCGAGGCGCACGCTCTGGAGCTTGATCGTGATGCCCCGCTCCCGCTCGAGGTCCATCGAGTCGAGGTACTGGTTGCGCATCTCGCGGGGGTCGACGGCTTGGCAGAGCTCCAACAGGCGATCGGCCAACGTCGATTTCCCGTGGTCGATGTGGGCGATGATCGCGATGTTGCGGATGGACGAGATCGGTGTGCTCTGCATGGCGGCCCGACCACGATATCGGTCCGGGGGCGGCGGCTCGGCGTTGTTGCCCGGGCGGGGTGCGTTGCCGCTAGGCTCGTCCGGCTGAGCAACGCCCCCGTCCCACCAGCAGGTCCTTTCGTGGCGAACATCAAGAGCCAGATCAAGCGCAACCGGCAGAACGAGAAGCGCCGGCAACGCAACAAGTCGGTGCGCTCCGAGCTGCGCACGCGCGTGAAGGCGGCGGTGGCGGCGGCCGGCGGCGAGGCGGCCGACGCCGCGCACCGCCTGGCGCAGAAGCGGATCGACAAGGCGGCCACCAAGGGCGTGATCCACAAGAACAAGGCGGCGCGGGACAAATCCCGCCTCGCCCGGCGCATCGCCGCAGCGACCGCCGAAGGCTGAACGCGGGCTCGGCCCTCAGCGGCTGAGCCGGGCCAGCCGAGCGACCAGCACCTCCATCACCGTGCCGGCGGGCAGGTCGCGCCGGCCCTTCAGGTCGAGGTCAGCCTCGGCCAGGAGCGTGATCGCCTCGCCGATGCGGGGCCCGCCGAGCTTGCGGGCCTGCCCGAGCGCCTTGCGGGCGGGGAAGGTCGAGCCCTTGAGGCCGAGCACGGCGGCCGCGGCCCGTTCGTCGCCGGCGCCGGACCCGTGGAGGCGCAGCATCCGGGCGAAGTGCGAGTGCAGGCTCACCATCACCTGCAGGGGGTGGCGCTCGCCGGCCTCGAGCAGCCTGTGCAGCCGTTCCAGCGCGGCGGCGGGGTCGCCGCGATCGATGGCGTCGGTGAGCTCCCAGGGCGGCGCCGAGCCGGCGGCGCCGAGGAACGGGGCCACGTCCTCGACCGAGAGGCGGGCGCTGGGGCCGAACGCGCTGGCCAACGCGGCGAGCAGGCCCGGCAAGCGGCTGAGGTCCTCGCCGAGGCGTTCGGCTACGGCGCGTTCGGCGCCGCGGTCGAGCCGTACCGGAGCGCGGGCGAACTGGTCGGTCAGCCACTGTTGGCGGGCGCGGCCGCTCGGTGCGCTGCTGTCGATCGTGTCGGCGCCGGCCTTGGCGAGCGCGTCGGTGAGGGCCTTGGGGATGCGGCCCCCCGCGTCCCACACCGCCACCAGCGTGGTGGACTCGAGCGGGTCGGCCAGATAAGCCACGAGCGGGGCGACGGCCTCGGCGTTGGCGAAGCGTTCCAGGTTGCGGACCACGACCACTCGGCAGGGCGTGAGCATCGGCGGGGTCTGCGCCGCGTCGACCGCCTCGGCCAGGGCGTACTCCTCGCCGGCGAACTCGCTCACCGCCAAGGACCGATCGGCGCCGCCCAACGCGTCGTCGACCAGGGTGCGCACCGCCTCGCTGCGCAGCGTCGGATCGTCGCCCCGGACGAGCACGGCGAGCGGGCGGGCCACGGGCCGACTCTAGGGCGCCGACCTCGACCGCCACGTCGAACGGGTCGACCCCGGCGACCACGACGGTGAGCCCGCCGACCGTGTATCGCTCGCCGGCGGCGGGGGTGCGGGCGGCCGGGGACCGCACGCCGGGCGGGCCGAGCACCAACGTGGGGCGCAGCCGCTCCACCACGGCCTCGAGGGCCCTCGGCGCCCGGCTGCGCACCACCAGCAGGTCGAGCCGGCCGACGCGGCGGGCCCGCAGCTCGCCCAGCAGCGTGGCGGGCGGCGGGTCGCCCTGCATGACCAAGGCGGACGCGTGACCGGCCCGCCACAGGACGCTCCCGCGGGCGAGCTCCTCTCGGGCCCGCG
>JBJXGF010000201.1:0-2546 GCA_046153015.1 Acidimicrobiales bacterium
TCGTCCTCGCTGTTGAGATCGGCCGGGATGTCGACGCGGATCATCGGTTCCTCCTTCAGCTCACAGCGTAGGGGTTGGGGAGCAGTTCGCCCAGGGTGCGATAGAGGTGCTCGCAGTCGTCGAGCGAGGGCGTGCGATTCCTGACCCGCTACGACTACCGGCCCCGCTGGGGTCGCCTCGGCGGGCTCGTCGACCGCTGGCTCTTCCGGCCCGTCTTCGGGTGGGCCACCGCATGGAGCTTCGACCGCCTTCGCCTCCAGGGCCTCGTGCCCAAGCTGTGGAAGGTCGACGAGGGCGAGGTCGCCATCTGGCAGGGCCTCGGCATGCCGCGAGGTTGGTAGGCGAACAGGCCGGCGGGCCCGGCGACGGCGGTGGCGTGGGCGATCGCCCGGTCGCGTAAGCGTTCGGGGGGCGTGCCGTCCTCGAGCCGGCCAACGCTTCTTGGAGGCCGCGACGGTGGCGACCGCGAAGCCGGCTTCGACGGCGCCGACGGCTTGCACGATGCGGCGGGCGCGGTTGCGTCCACGTACCGGAGTTGATGCCGTCGATGCTCGCCGCGTGGCCGTCATCGCCCTCGCAGCTCTGTCCACGCAGCTGCCGACAGCGGGATTGCTCCTTGCACGCTCCGCTCCCGACGGCGGAGATATACTCATCGGCATCTATCTCATATACGGAGGCCGGGATGACCAAGACGCTGATCGATATCGATGACGCCGAGTTGGCTCGGGCCCAACAGGCGCTCCGGACCACGACGAAGAAGGACACGGTGAACCGAGCCCTCGCCGAGGCCACCGCCCTCGCCGCTCGTCGCCGGGATCTCGAGCGCCTCATCGAGGGGCGACTCGCCGATCTCGGTGACGGCGAGCTCATGGCGCGTGCGTGGCAGCGGTAGCGCGCTACCTCGCCGACAAGAGCGCGCTCGCCCGCCTGCACCATCCAGAGGTAGCCGCCGTTCTGGGGCCGCTGATCGAGGCCGGTCTGGTGGCCACGTGCCCGATGGTCGAGTTCGAGGTGCTCTGGTCGACCCGCTCGCAGCACGAGTTCGACGAGGTACGCACCGACCGCGGGCTCGGCTACGAGTGGTTGCCGATCGAGGACGTGGACTGGCGCCGAGCGATCGACGTCATGGCTGAGCTGTGGTCGACCGGCCGCGCCCGCTCGGTTCCCCTGCCGGACCTGCTGATCGCCGCAACCGCTGAACGCCACCGAGTCACCGTGCTGCACTACGACGCCGACTACGACCTGATCGCCGGCATCACCACCCAGCCCGTGGAGTGGGTCGTGCCCGCCGGCACCGTCCCGTAGGGGCAACGAATCGATCACGGTGCCCCGCGGAAAACCCGCGGGAGGTCTCGGACGAGGCATCACCGGGCATCATCGGGCGACACCACGCACCCCTCGTGACCTGCGGTTTCGCTGGTCTCGGGCTGCTGCGCAGGGCCGTCAACCGCCCTTACAAGGCAGATGCCGGGGGTTCGAGTCCCTCCGCGCCCACCCCGAAAGTCCTGGTCAGCGGCATATTGGTCCGGGTCCGGTCGCCCGGCATGGGGTCCAGGTGCACACCAGGTGCACAGCACGGGCCGGCAGTCGGCGTGCCCACTTGGCAAGGAGCGGAACCCGCCGGCACCAGACGTATCAGCGCTAGCTTCCCGCGTGCCGGCGAGCGATCCTGAGCGTGCTCGCCGGAGGACGCAGACCTCGGCGCACCGCGCTATCAGTGTGAGGCCAAACCGCTGCGTCCGGCGGCGCGCTCGAGGCAGGGGATCTCGCCGCCACTGCCGACCGGCACCGGGCTGCAGCTGGCTCGAGTAGGTGGCTCAGAGTCCGAGGTCCATGCCGATGTCGGGTTCGTGGTCTGGCGTGCGGTTCGCCGCCTGATCACTGGCCCGGAATGCGCCATCGAGGAGTGTGTGGAGGTCGATGGTCGGCGCGCCGATGCCGAGCGGGCGTTCCGGGCTGGCGGCGCGTGCGGCGAGTTCGGCGGTGCGACGTTCGCGTGCGGCACGACGCTCGTCTTCGGCGCTGCTGCGCTCATGTTCGGCAGCGAGGCGGTCATGGTCAGTGGTGAGCTGCTTGTGGCGGGCGGCGAGCCGCTCGATGTGGTCGTTCGCTTGGGCGAGGTTGGTGGTGGCGGTGGCCTTGAGGGTTTGGTGCTCGTGGAGCTGTCCTCGGTGGAGGCGCCGGCCAATCGGCCCG
This sequence comes from Acidimicrobiales bacterium, assembly GCA_046153015.1. Classification (GTDB taxonomy): domain Bacteria; phylum Actinomycetota; class Acidimicrobiia; order Acidimicrobiales; family CAIXPF01; genus JBJXGF01. The sequence continues at coordinate 2,197 of JBJXGF010000201.1, forward strand.
AGGTGGTCGACGGCGGCCTGGGCGGCGGTGGCTTGGCGCCGGTAGTTGTGGCGGTGGCGGCGTGCGGTGTCGAGTTGGTCGCTGAGCCGGCGGAGCTCGGCCTGGGTGGCACGGACCGTCATGGTGCGGGACGGGCTGGCATCCCCGGTGACGCCCTGGCTGTCACGGGTTCGGACGGTGCGGGACCGGCTGGCATCAGCGCGCAGGGGTTGGTCGGTTCTCCTACCGGCCTGGGCGGGGTAGTCGAAGACGAAGTGCTGGGCGGAGCTGCGCTGGACGGCAGCCCGGAACGCTTCCTCGATTGGGGTGGTGGTTGCTGGGGCGTGGCGGTCTTCGGCGCGGTGGTCGGT
>JBJXGF010000365.1:0-7958 GCA_046153015.1 Acidimicrobiales bacterium
CCCTCACCGGCCCCGGCGCCTGCACCCGAACCACCGCCGCCTCCGGCGCCGGCCGCCCCCTCGCCCGCCTGCCCGAGCGAGATCGAGATCGACGCGCCCGAGTCGTCCGACGCACGGATCGAGGCGACGGTCAGCTCGCTGCGCCAGCGTCTCGAGGCCGCCGTGCGCAGCTGCGACGCCCGCGTTCGGTCCGTCCGCGGTCCGTAGGGGCGCGCCGGGCGCGCTCAGAAGAACGGATCGTTGGCGTCGCCGCCCAGCAGGACGCGTCCGGCCGGCAGGTACACCTTCGGGTGGACCATGCGGTGCTGGCAGGCGGTGACGATGTCGCGCTGGGCGCGTTCGATCGGCCCGCCGTAGTAGATCGAGCTGGTCGACGACGCGTCGGCCAGCGACGAGATCAGCTCCTTCGCCGTCTGGTGGAGGTAGGTCATCATGATCCGGTACGTCGCCCGCAGCTTGGGCGACACCCGTTCGCCCCGCTGGAGCACGGCCCAGAGCTCCCCCACCCGTTCGTAGGTGTAGGCCCGCGCCGCGGCCAGCTTCGCCTCGGCCACCGCGACCGCCTCCTGGGCCTGCGGGTCCTGGGCCAGGGTCTTGCCGTTGCGGGCGCCCGGGTAGAGCGGCTTCTCGGCGGCGAGCTCGACGAACGCGTCGAGCGCGGCCTGGGCCAGGCCGAGCGGCACCCCGCAGTGGGGCACGAGGAACAGCGGCGGGAAGCGGTACAGCGGCTCCTTGCGGTGCATCGGCCCGAACGGGTCCCAGCCGTCCGCTTCGGGAACGAACACGTCGTCCACGGTGTAGTCGTGGCTGCCCGTGCCCCACAGCCCGGTCGTGTGCCAGGTGTCGAGGATCGTCACCTGCTCGGGCCGCAGGAGCAGGCTGCGGGTGAGCGGCCGGCCCCGCTCGTCGCGGGCGACCTCCTCGCCCCGGTGCACGAGGCAGCCGGCCAGGAACATCGAGGCGTGGCCGCTGCCGCTGGCGAAGCCGAAGCGGCCGCTCACCCGGTAGCCGCCGTTCACGACCTGGGCGCGGCCCACCGCCGCCAGCTGGCCGGCGAGGCTGGCGTCGCGCCCCCCGAACCAGCGCTGCGCCGCCTCGGGCTGGAGGAACCCGGACACGTAGCTGGCCGCTGCGGCGATCATCACGCACCACCCGACCGAGCCGTCCTGGCGGGAGAGCTCCTCCACGAGGGCCACCTGGGTCAGGGGGTCGAGCGCCGGCCCGTCGAGGTCCTCCGGCACCGCCATCCGCAGCGCGCCGAGCTCTCGCAGACCGGCCACGACCGGTTCGGGCAGGCGGCGCTGCACGTCCATGTCGGTGCGGTGCGCGGCCACCACCGGTTCGAGGGCCCGGGCCCGCTCGATCAGGTCGGTCAGCTCGGTCTGCATCGGCCCATTCTGGCTGCCCCCCGCCCCGCGGCGCGTCGCCCCTCGAGGGGCGCACGGGCCGGTCCGGGCGGTACGGTCTGGACGAGCCGCACCACCAGGGGGTCGAGGGCATATGCGTTTCGGGGCCAGCTTCTTCATGCAGAACTACGCCGACTGGGGCCGGTACGCGGAGCGGGGCTACGACCGCCCGCCCGCCCGCGCCGACTGGCAGGTCTACGACGAGGGGGTGCGCCTGGCCAGCCTCGTCGAGCCGCTCGGCTTCGACTCGATCTGGACCGTCGAGCACCACTTCACCCCGTACACGATGGTGCCGAACTCCCTGCAGTTCCTCACCTTCATGGCCGGGCGGACCGAACGGGTCGATTTCGGCACGATGGTGGTGGTGCTGCCGTGGCACGACCCGATCCGGGTGGCGGAGGAGGCGGCGATGCTCGACGTGCTGTGCGGCGGCCGTCAGCTCACGCTGGGATTCGGGCGCGGCGCCGGCCGCGTCGAGTTCGACGGCTTCCGCACGCCGATGGGCGAATCGCGCGACCGCTTCCTCGAGTCGCTCGAGGTGGTCCGCCTCGCCCTGTCGAACCAGGAGTTCTCCTTCGAGGGCACGTTCCACCAGATCCCGTCGATGTCGATCCGGCCGCAGCCCCGCTCGGCCGACCTCGCCAGCCGCATGTACTGCGCGTGGGGCAGCCCCGAGACCATCCCGATCGCGGCCAACGCCGGTCTCGGGGCGCTGTTCGTGCCCCAGAAGGGGTGGGAGGAGATCGGCCAGGAGGTCATCACCTACAACGATCTGCGGGTGCAGCGCGGGCTCGATGCCCAGCCGCCGATCGTGGTCTGCTGGGTGTACTGCTCCCCCGACCCCGACGAGGCGTGGGAGACGGCGCGGCGGTACATGACCAACTACAACGACTCGGCGCTGCGGCACTACGAGTTCCACGACGCCGAGCACTTCAAGGCGGCCGGCGGGTACGACTACTACGCCAAGATGGCCTCGGCCCGCCAGCGCGCCGGCGAGGAGAAGGTGGTCGAGGTCTTCGCCCGCAACCAGGTGTGGGGCACGCCCGAGCAGTGCATCGAGAAGCTGCGCACGATCCGGGCCACGACCGACGCCGCCGAGTTCGTGGGCGTGTTCACCTTCGGCGACCTGCCCTACGAGCTGGCCGAGTCGAGCATGCGCCTCTTCGCCGAGGAGGTCCTGCCCGCCATCCACGCCGACGAAGCCGCCTCGGTGGCCGACTGAGCGCAGCGAAGGCGGCACGACCGGGGAGCGCCAGCGAGTCGGGCGTGGATGGGGTCTGGGGGCGCAGCCCCCAGGACAAGGCCGACTGAGCGCAGCGAAGGCGGCACGACCGGGGAGCGCCAGCGAGCCGGGCGTGGATGGGGTCTGGGGGCGCAGCCCCCAGGACAAGGCCGACTGAGCGCAGCAAAGTCGGCACAACCGGCGAGCGCGAGCGAGCCGGGCGTGGATGGGGTCTGGGGGCGCGGCGCCGCGGCCCTCGCTGTGGCAGGGTGGGCGCCTGCCACGAGGGGCCGGAGGCGCCGTGTTGTCGTACCGGGTGCTCGATCTCACCGACGAGCGGGCTCAGCTCTGCGGGAAGCTCCTGGCCGACCTGGGCGCCGAGGTCGTGCTCGTCGAGCCGCCGGAGGGGACCTCCCTGCGCCGGCTGGGCCCCTTCGCCGGCGACGAGCCCGGCCCCGACGCCAGCCTGCACCACTGGGCCTACAACCGAGGCAAGCGCTCGGTGGTGGTCGATCTCGCCGAGCCGGACGGGCGCGCCCGCCTGCTGGAGCTCGCCGCCGACGCCGACCTGCTGGTCGAGTCGTTCGACCCGGGCGTGCTCGACGCCATGGGCCTCGGGCGGGACGTGCTGGCCCGGGTCAACCCCGGCCTCGTGCACGTGGCGATCACCCCCTTCGGCAGCGATGGGCCCAAGGCGCACTGGCCGGCCACCGACCTGACCATCGCCGCGTCGTCGGGCTACAGCGCCCTCACCGGCGACGAAGACCGGGCGCCGTTGCGGATCAGCCTGCCCCAGGTGTTCCACCACGCCGCGGCCGACGCCGCGGGCGCGGCGCTCGCCGCGCTCTACGAGCGCGACCACCGCTCGGGGCTCGGCCAGTTCGTCGACATCTCGGCGCAGCAGTCCTTCAGCGTGTGCAGCCAGTCGTTCCTGCTCTGCTGCCCCGGGCGTTCCGGCGCCGCGAGCCGAGTGGCCGGCGGCGTGCGGATCGCCGGACTCGACACCAAGGTGCAGCTCCTGTGGCCGTGCAAGGACGGCCAGGTGTCGGTCACGTTCCTCTTCGGCGTGTCGATGGGACCCTTCACCCGGAACCTCATGGAATGGGTGCACGAAGAGGGCTTCTGCGACGAGGCCACCCGCGACAAGGACTGGATCGACTACGCCACGATGCTCTACGACGGCCGCGAGCCGATCTCGGAGTACGAGCGCATCAAGGGCGTGCTCCACGAGTTCTTCGCCACCAAGACCAAAGCGGAGCTGTACGAGGCCACCTTCACCCGCCGGCTGCTCATCGCCCCGGTGACCACGGTCGACGAGCTGCTGCGCAGCCCGCACCTCGCGGCGCGGGAGTTCTGGCAGGACGCCGACGCCGGCCCGTTCGGCTCGGTTCGCGTGCCGGGCGCGTTCGCCAAGTTCTCGGCCGCCCCGCTGCCGAGCACGCCGCTCGGCCCCTCGCTCGGCGAGTGCACCGCCGAGGTCTGGGCGCGGCCCCGCCGCCTCGACCGACCGCCCCCCGCCGCGCCCTCCGCCCTCACCGGTGGGCGGCCGCTCGAGGGGCTGAAGGTGGCCGATTTCATGTGGGTGTTCGCCGGGCCCTTCGCCAGCCGCAACCTCGCCGACCTGGGGGCGACGGTGGTGCGGGTCGAGTCCAGCCGCCGCCTAGACACCTTGCGCACCGCCGGCAACTTCCAGGACGACAAGATCGACCCGGACTGGTCGATGCAGTTCACCAACGTGAACGCCGGGAAGCTCTCGATCGCGCTCGACCTCGCCACCCCCGGAGGCCGTGAGGTGGCCGTCGACCTCGTCCGCTGGGCCGACGTGACGATGGAGTCGTTCACGCCGAAGGCGATGGCCGGCTTCGGGCTCGGCTACGAGTCGCTCCGGGCGCACAAGCCCGACCTGATCATGACCTCGAGCTGCCTCATGGGCCATTACGGACCGGAGGCCAGCCTCGCCGGGTTCGGCACGATGGCGGCCGCCGTGTCGGGCTGGTTCCATGTCACCGGCTGGGCGGACCGCCCGCCGTGCGGACCGTTCAGCGCCTACACCGACTACGTGTCGCCCCGGTTCCTGCTGCTCGCCGTGCTCGCCGCCCTCGAGCACCGCCGCCGCACCGGCCTCGGGCAGTACATCGACCTGAGCCAGGCGGAGGCCTCGCTGCAGTTCATGGCCGACGCCGTGCTCGACTGCACGGCGAACGGACGCGTGGCCGCCCGGCACGGCAACGACGACGCCGTCTACGCGCCGCACGGCGTCTACCGCGCCGCCGGCGTGGACCGCTGGGTGGCGGTGGCAGTGACCGGCGACGGGCCATGGCGGGAGCTGTGCCGGATCATCGAACGCCCGGACCTGGCCGAGCTCGGCGAGGCCGAACGCCGCGCCCGGCGCCGGGAGCTGGACGACGCCGTCGAGGCGTGGACGAGCCGGCTGCCCGCCGAGGAGGCCGAGGCGCGTCTCGTGAGCCGGGGCGTGGCCGCCCACCAGGTGCAGAACACGGTCGAGGCGTGGAACGACCCGCAGCTGCGCCACCGCGGCCACTTCCAGCGGACCCCGCACGCCGTGATGGGCGAGACCTGGGTGGAGGGCAGCCGGTACCGCTTGTCCCGCACCCCTGCCCGGGTCGGTCCGCCGCCCTCGCTCGGCGAGCACAACTGGGCGGTGCTCACCGAGGTGCTCGGCTACGACGACGAGCGCGCCGCCGCCCTGGCCGCCTCGGGCATCTTCGACTGACGGCCCCGGCCCACCGGCCGGTGCCCGGGGCGGGGGTCGAACCCGCACGGCCTTGCGGCCCGAGGGGTTTAAGCCCTCTGCGTCTGCCATTCCGCCACCCGGGCCGGGCCGGCTCCACCCTACCGACGCCCGCCCGGTCACGCGGCCCCTCGGGTCTCGACGGTGACCTCGGCCCACAACGCGCTGCGGCAGGCGTCGGCCGGGGCGCCGGCGAGGCGGTTGGCGGCCACGACGCCCTCGATCATGTCGGCCAGCACCGCCGCCCACGGCCGGCCGCGTATCCGCACCGCCACCGTGGCCCCGCCGTCGCTGCGGCGGCGCAGCGACCGCTCCACGCCGACGAGGCGAGGGGGGCTGCGGAAGGCGGGCATGACCAGGCCGAGCCCGCGGGACCGTTCGGCCAGGAGGTGGACGGCGCCGGCGAACTGCAGGGAGGTGGCTTCCATCGCGGTGAACTATGGCGCGCCGGTATGACAGCGAAGCCCTACCGTGGCGGCGTGGCGTTCGAGCCGAGGCCGTTGACGCCGGCCCAGGAGGAGGTGGTGGCCCTGCTGGGCTCGCCCCGAGCCGAGCGCCCCGAGTTCGACCCGGCCCTGCGGACCCGGCTCCGGGACGAGCTCGAGGACGCCCTGGCCGATCTGGCCGGCAGGGTCGAACCGCTCACCGTGACCAAACGACACCTCGCCCAGGTGCACGGCTGCGAGCTGCGCTTCGCCGCCGAGGCCGTTGCGCCGTTCGTGGTGAGCGCACCGATCGCCCGGGGCGCAGTGGCCCACAAGGCCATCGAGCTCTCGGTGAACTGGCGGGGCGAGCCGTCGCCGGGCGAGCTGGTCGACGAGGCGCTCGGCCGGCTCACCGAGGACGAGCGTTGGCTCTCCGAGTGGCTGCGCACCGCGTCCGACGCAGAGCGGGCGGAGCTGCGCGGCCAGGCCAACGACCTCGTCGTCAAGTTCCTCGACTGCTTCCCGCCGCTGCGGGCCCGCTGGCGGCCGGCGACCGAGAGCCCCCGGATCTCAGAGCTGGTGGGCGGCCGGGTGGTGCTGCGGGGCAAGGTCGACCTCACGCTGGGCATGCCCGAAGGCCGCCAGGCCGGACGGGTGATCATCGATTTCAAGAGCGGCCGCAGCCATCCCTCGCACCTGGAGGACCTGCGGTTCTACGCGCTGCTCGAGACGCTGCAGCTCGGGGTGCCGCCCCGCCGCCTCGCCTCGTACTACCTCGACCAGGGCCGCCCGGTGGTGGAGGACGTGTCCGAGGCGCTGCTCGAGGCGGCCACCGCCCGCACGGTCGACGGGGTGCGCAAGATCGCCGAGCTGCTCGACGGCAGGGCGCCCCAGCCGTGCGCGTCGCCCCGCTGCCGCTGGTGCCGACCGGCCGCCGACCCCTCCGGTGACCACGAATCCGGGGCGACGGACGGCCTCGACGACGGCTGGTGAGCGGTTTGTGGCGGGTTGTTCGCGGGCGCCCGAGTAGAGGCCTGTTCCACCCGTCTTACACCGCAGGTCAGAACGTTGTACGCGCGGTCCATACTGGGGGCTTTGCGATCAACCCGCCAGAACCGTCGGCTACAGGTCGAGCCCGACGTCGAGCGAGGCCGAGCTGTGGGTGAGCCAGCCGAGGGAGAGCAGGTCGACCCCGGCCTGCGCCGTGGCCCGGGCCGATTCGAGGGTGATCCCCCCTGAGGCCTCGGTGATCATCGAGCCGGCCACCCGCCGGACCGCCTCGGCCAGCTCGGCCGGGTCGAAGTTGTCGAGCAGCACCGCGTCGGCGGCCACGCCCTGCTTCGCGAGCGCCAGCACCTCGTCGAGCTGGTCGAGCGTGTCGACCTCGATCTCGACCTTCACCAGGTGCCCGACCCGGCCTTTCACCCGGACGAGCGCCTCGGCCACCCCGCCGGCCAGGGCGATGTGGTTGTCCTTGATCAGCACCGCGTCGTCGAGACCGAAGCGGTGGTTCGAGCCGCCCCCGCAGCGCACGGCGTACTTCTCCAACGCCCGGAGCCCCGGCGTGGTCTTGCGGGTGCACACCACCGCGGCGCCGGTGCCGGCGCCGGCCACCGCGGCCACCACCTGGTTCGTGGCGCTGGCGATGCCGCACAGCCGGCCGAGCAGGTTGAGCGCGGTGCGCTCGGCGGTGAGCAGCCCCCGGGCGGGGCCCGAGATCACGGCCAGCACGTCGCCGGGCGCCACCGTCTCGCCGTCGCGGCGGCCGATCTCCACCTCGAGCGTGGGCTCGTAGAGCGTGAAGGCGCAGCAGGCCACCTCGACGCCGGCGGCCACCCCGGCCTGGCGGGCCACGATCCGGCCGACGCCGCGGTCGCCCTCGCCGACGATCGAGTCGGTGGTCAGGTCCCCGGCGCGGCCGAGGTCCTCGACCAGCGCGGCGCGCACCACCGGCTCGTAGAGCAGCCGGTGCAGCCTCATCGGCGGGCGTCGATCGGTGCGGCCAGCTCGTCGCCCACGATCGTGAGGCGCACGCTGGGCGGCGGGGCGAGCCGGGTGAGGCGGCGCACGGCGCCGTCGGGATCGGCGAGGGGCACGTCGGCCCGGAAATGCGCCCCGCGGCTCTCGCAGCGGCCGAGCGCGGCGTCGACGAC
>JBJXGF010000371.1:0-40997 GCA_046153015.1 Acidimicrobiales bacterium
CGGTCCAGAACGCGCAGAAGGCCGGCGCTCTCGGGATCCGCGTGCAGTGCTCGGGCCGCCTCGGCGGCTCGGAGATGGCCCGCACGGAGTGGTACCGCGAGGGCCGAGTGCCGCTGCACACGCTGCGCGCCGACATCGACTACGGCTTCCGCGAAGCCAAGACCACCTACGGCCGGATCGGCGTGAAGGTCTGGATCTACAAGGGCGACATCCTGCCCTACAAGACCACCGGCGAGGACAAGATCTCCAAGGAAGCGGCGATGGCCGTGGGCGAGACGAGCGGTCAGGCTCGGCCGCGGCGGGTGGTGTCCGGCGGCGCCGCCGCTGCCGCTGCGGCCGCCGCCGCCCGGCGTCGCCCCGAGCTCGAAGCCGACGCACCCGCCGAGGAGGAAGTCGTGACCCCGCTGGTGAAGGAGGCCGACCCCGAGCTCGAGCGTCTCCTCGCCGAGGAGGAGGAGATCGAGCGCTCCACTCGGCCCAGCACCGCCCCTCCGAGCTTCCGGCCGGGAGACTGACCGCCATGTTGATGCCGAAGAAGGTCAAGCACCGCAAGCAGCAGCGTGGGCGCATGAAGGGCGAGTCGAAGGGGGCCACTGCGGTCGCCTACGGCGATTTCGGGATCCAGGCGCTGGAGCCGGGCTGGATCACCGCTCGCCAGATCGAGGCCGCCCGAATCGCCATGACCCGCTACGTGCGCCGCGGCGGCAAGGTCTGGATCAACGTCTTCCCCGACAAGCCGGTCACCCAGAAGCCGGCGGAGACCCGCATGGGCTCGGGCAAGGGGAACCCCGAGCGTTGGGTGGCGGTGGTGCGCCCCGGGCGCATTCTCTTCGAGCTGTCGTACCCCGACCCGAAGGTGGCGCGCGGCGCCATCGAGCGGGCCATCCAGAAGCTGCCGGTCAAGGCCCGCTTCGTGGCCCGGGAGGAGCCGCTGTAGATGGCCAAGAAGACCGCCCTCGACGAGCTCTCCGACGGCGAGCTGCTCTCCCGGCTGAGCGAGGCCAAGGAGGAGCTGTTCAACCTGCGCTTCCAGCTCGCCACCGGCCAGCTCACCAACAACGCCCGAATCGGCCAGGTGAAGAAGGACGTCGCCCGCATCATGACCACTCTCCGCGCCCGGGAGATCGCCGCGGCCGAAGCCCTCGAGGCGGCGCGATGAGCGAGGAGACCCGCCCCAACCCGCGCAAGACCCGCGAAGGCACGGTCGTGGCCAACGGCATGGACAAGACCGCGGTCGTCCTCGTGGTCGACCGCGTCCGCGACCCCCGGTACGGCAAGACCCTCCAGCGCACGAAGAAGCTCTACGTGCACGACGACGCGAACGATCTGAACGTGGGCGACCGCGTGCGCGTCGCCGAGACCCGGCCGCTGTCGAAGACCAAGCGCTGGCGCTTGGTCGAGGTCACGGAGCGAGCCCGATGATCCAGCAGGAGTCGCGGCTGAAGGTGGCCGACAACAGCGGCGCCCGCGAGGTGCTCTGCATCCGGGTCCTGGGCGGCACGAAGCGGCGTTACGCCTCGATCGGCGACATCTTCGTGGCCACCGTGAAGGACGCGATCCCCGGCGCCGCGGTGAAGAAGGGCGACGTGGTGAAGTGCGTGGTCGTGCGCACCAAGAAGGAGAAGCGGCGTCCCGACGGCTCGTACATCCGCTTCGACGAGAACGCCGCCGTGCTCATCAACGAGCAGATGCAGCCGCGCGGCACGCGCATCTTCGGCCCGGTGGGCCGGGAGCTGCGCGACAAGCGTTTCATGCGCATCGTGTCGCTGGCGCCGGAGGTGCTGTGATGAAGATCCGCAAGGGCGACCGGGTGGTTGTGCTCTCGGGCAAGGACAAGGGCAAAGAGGGCGTCGTGTCCCGGGCGCTGCCCGAGGTGGGCAAGGTCATCGTCGATGGCGTGAACGTGGTGAAGAAGCACCAGAAGCCCACACGAGCGGCGATGCAGGGCGGCATCATTGACAAGGAGATGCCGATCAACGTCTCGAACGTGGCGATCCTCAGCCCGCGGGACGGCAAGGCGACACGCGTCGGGTATCGGGTGGACGCGAACGGCGAGAAGGTGCGGGTCTGCAAGCGCACGGGGAGCGAGCTCTGATGGCGAGCTCCTCCGCCCCCACCCACGCGACGCCGCGGCTCAAGGCCAAGTACCAAGCCGAGCTGCGCGACCAGCTCAAGGAGCGCCTCGGGCTCCCCAACGTGATGATGGTCCCGCGGCTCGAGAAGATCGTGCTCAACATGGGCGTGGGGGCCGCCTTGCAGCAGCCCAAGCTGCTCGAGGGCGCCCTGGAGGACCTCGCCGCGATCACCGGACAGAAGCCGGTGAGCACGCGGGCGAAGAAATCCATCGCCGGCTTCAAGCTGCGCACCGGCAACGCAATCGGCGCCAAGGTCACGCTGCGGGGTGACCGCATGTGGGAGTTCCTCGACCGGCTGATCAGCCTGGCCGTGCCTCGCATTCGTGACTTCCGCGGCCTGCCGAAGGCCTTTGACGGTCACGGCAACTACACCTTCGGGGTGAACGAGCAGCTCATCTTCCCCGAGATCGACTACGACAGGATCGATGCCACGCGCGGCATGCACATCACGATCGTGACCACCGCGCGCACCGACGCCGAGGGCTCAGCGCTCCTCGAAGCGTTCGATTTCCCATTCCGGCGTGAGGGTCAGTAAGGGGCGACAGGAGCACATGGCCAAGACGGCTCTCAAGGAAAAGCAGCAGCGCAAGCCCAAGTACAAGGTGCGGGCCTACACCCGCTGCCGGCGTTGCGGCCGGCCGCGCGCGGTGTACCGCAAGTTCGGGCTGTGCCGCCTGTGCCTGCGCGCGCTGGCTCACGCCGGCGACATCCCCGGTGTGGTGAAGGCCAGTTGGTAGAGAAGGCAGCTGCCTCATGACGATGACCGACCCCATCGCCGACATGCTGACGCGCATCCGCAACGCGAACACGGCGATGCACGACGACGTGGCGATGCCCTCCTCCAAGCTGAAGGAGTCCCTCGCCAACGTGTTGAAGCGCGAGGGCTACATCGAGGACTTCGCGGTGAGCGACGCGGCGCCTCGGCCCGGCAAGACGCTCACGATCAACATGAAGTACTCGCCGGAGCGGGCGCGCACGATCTCCGGCGTGCGGAGGATCTCCAAACCGGGCCTGCGGGTCTACCGCAAGGCCGACCAGGTGCCTCGGGTGCTGGGCGGGCTGGGGATCGCCGTGCTGTCCACGAGCAAAGGGCTGATGACCGACCGCGAGGCGCGCAAGGAGCGCCTCGGCGGCGAGGTCATCTGCTACGTGTGGTGAGGATCCGGAGGAGCCGATGTCTCGTATCGGGCTGATGCCGATTCAGGTGCCGAGCGGCGTCGAGGTCACCGTCGTCGACCGCCAGGTCACCGTCAAGGGCCCGAAGGGCGAGCTGTCGCGGCCGATCCCCGGCGTGATCGAGCTGCGCCGCGACGGCGACACGATCCACGTGGAGCGCCCCGACGACAGCCGGGAGAACCGCTCGCTGCACGGGCTCACGCGCACGTTGGTGAACAACATGGTGGTCGGGGTGTCGCAGGGTTACCGGCGGGATCTCGAGATCGTGGGCGTGGGCTACCGGGCCACGCCGAAAGGGCCGGACCAGATCGAGCTGGCGCTCGGGTTCAGCCATCCCGTGACCGTCGACGCGCCCGACGGGGTGACCTTCGAGGTGCCCTCGAACACCCGCATCGGGGTGATCGGCATCAACAAGGAGCTGGTGGGCCAGGTCGCGGCCAACATCCGCAAGATCCGCAAGCCCGAGCCCTACAAGGGCAAGGGCGTCCGCTACGCCGGCGAGCGCGTGCTCCGCAAAGCGGGCAAGGCCGGCAAGTGATGGAGGCCGCACGCATGAGTGCCGCGATCCCGCCGAGGGACGAGCGATGAGCGACGCAGGCGACAAGCGGGCCAGCCGCGTCCGTCGGCACCGCCGCGTCCGCAAGACGGTGCGCGGCACCCCCGAGCGGCCCCGCCTGGCCGTGTTCCGCTCGAACCGCCACATCGTGGCCCAGGTGATCGACGATCTCGGCGGGCGCACGCTCGCCGCGGCCAGCACGCTCGAGGCCGGCGTGCGCGGCGCCGGCGGCACCGGCAACAAAGCGGCCGCCGCCCGCGTCGGCGCCCTGGTGGCCGAGCGGGCCCAGGCCACTGGTGTGAGCCAGGTGGTCTTCGATCGGGGCGGGTTCCGCTACCACGGCCGAGTTGCCGCGCTGGCCGACGCCGCGCGCGAAGCAGGACTGGAGTTCTAGCTATGGCCTACTCCTCCGACGCGCAGCTGCGCGACTCGCGGGTGATCAACATCAACCGGGTGGCCAAGGTGGTGAAGGGCGGCCGCCGGTTCTCCTTCACGGCGCTGGTGGTGATCGGCGACGCGTCCGGCCGGGTCGGCCTCGGCTACGGCAAGGCGAAGGAAGTGCCGCTCGCCATCCAGAAGGGCACCGAGGAGGCCAAGAAGAACCTCTTCGCCGTGCCGCTGGCGGGCAGCACGATCATCCACCCGATCATGGGCATCTTCAACGCCGGGCGGGTGCTGCTGAAGCCGGCGGCGCCGGGCACCGGCGTGATCGCCGGCGGCGCGGCCCGGGCGATCCTCGAAGAGGCCGGTGTGCACGACGTGCTCTGCAAGTCGCTGGGTTCGTCCAACCACATCAACGTGGCCCGCGCCACGATCGCTGCGCTCCAGGGCCTGAAGCGGCCCGACGAGATCGCCCGGCTGCGCGGCCTGTCCGCCGAGGAGTTCATGCCGAAGGGCCTGCTCGCGGCGTACAAGGAATCCCAGCGCGGCCCGCACGTGCCGAGCGAGGTGGCCTGATGGCCGAGCTGGTGGTGACCCAGGTGCGCTCGGCGATCGGCGCCAAGCCCAAGCAGCGGGGCACGCTGCGGGCGTTGGGCCTCGGCCGCATCGGCAAGACCAACACGCTGCCGGACCGGCCCGAGATCCGGGGCATGATCGCCCGGGTGCCTCATCTGATCGTCGTGCAGGAAGTGAGCTGAGCCGGCCATGAAGATCCACGACCTGGCGCCCCCCGAGGGCGCGAACCGCCGGCGCAAGCGGGTCGGCCGCGGCATCGGCGGCAAGGGCGGCAAGACCGCCGGCCGGGGCACGAAGGGCCAGTACGCCCGCAACACCGTGCGCCCGGGCTTCGAGGGCGGCCAGATGCCGCTCGTGCAGCGGGTGCCGAAGCTGAAGGGCTTCAAGAACCCGTTCCGGGTCGAGTACCAGGCCATCAACCTCGACACGATCGCCGAGAGCGGCCTGGCCGAGGTGACGCCCGAGACCCTGCACGCTCACGGCCTCGTGCACAAGGGCGCGCTGGTGAAGGTGCTCGGCCGGGGCGAGCTGGGCCGCTCCCTGACCGTTCGGGCCCACGGCTTCTCCAAGTCGGCCGAAGCGGCGATCACCGCGGCAGGCGGTACGGTTGAGGTCCTGCCCCCGCCCTTCGGCCACGGTCGGCCGCCGGCCAAGGGCAACGCGTTGACCAACCGCTAGGGGCCGCCCGGCCCCCGCAGGATCTGACCGAGGAGTCCGCCGGTGGTCGCCACCAGAGCGAGCAGCAGCACGAGCGGCGGGGGCCGGTCCGGCGCCCCGATGCTCGGCAACCTGAAGAACATGTTCCGGGTGGCCGATCTCCGGAACAAGATCGCCTTCACGGTGCTCATGCTGGCGATCTACCGGCTCGGCGCGTTCCTTCCGGCGCCCGGGATCGACCTCGAGGCCGTCCGCCAGCTCAAGCGCAACGCGGCAACGCAGGGCGGCGCCTTGGGCTTCTTGCAGCTCTTCTCGGGCGGAGCGCTCACCCAGTTCGCCATCTTCGCCCTCGGCATCATGCCGTACATCACCAGCTCGATCATCATCCAGATCCTGGGGGTGGTGGTCCCCAAGATCGAGCAGTGGCAGAAGCAGGGCGCCCCGGGCCAGCGCAAGATCAACCAGTGGACCCGCTACATGACGATCGCCATCGCGATCGTGCAGTCCACCGGCCTCGTGTTCCTCTTCCACAACGGCGGGGGCGGGTACTTCGGCGGCAACTCGACCTCGCTCGACCTGTTCCCCACCTTCACGATCCCGCGGGTGCTGCTGATCGTGCTCACGCTCACCGCGGGCACCGCGTTGATCATGTGGTTCGGGGAGCTCATCACCCAGCGAGGGATCGGCAACGGCATGTCGCTGATCATCTTCTCGTCGGTGGTGAGCGCGCTGCCCTTCCAGGGCGGTCGCATCCGGGCCGAGTCGAGCACGTTCTGGCTGCTGGTGTCGATCGCGCTGTTCGTGGCGGTGTTGGTGGCGATCGTGTTCGTGGAGCAGGGCCAGCGGCGCATCCCGGTGCAGTTCGCCAAGCGGGTGTCGGGGCGGAGGATGTACGGGGGTCAGAGCACCTACATCCCCCTCAAGGTCAACCAGTCGGGTGTGATCCCGGTGATCTTCGCCAGCTCGGTGCTCTACCTGCCGATCCTGCTCTCCAACGTGCTGCCGGCCGACCAGTCGTGGGGCGTGAGTGTGCAGAACTGGATCCAGCACCACCTGGTGCAGGGCACGAGCTGGATCTACGTGCTCGTGTTCGGCGGGCTGATCATCGGGTTCGCGTACTTCTACACGGCCATCAGCTTCGACCCGGCGCAGCAGGCCGACACGATCCGCAAGCAGGGCGGGTTCATCCCCGGCATCCGTCCCGGCCCCCCCACCGAGCGCTACCTCGGCCGCATCCTGTCGCGCATCACCCTCCCCGGCGCCCTCTTCATCGCCGCGGTTGCGCTCGTTCCCACCATCTTCTTGTCGGTGTTCGTGTCCAACGCCACCGCACAGACCGTGTCCTTCGGCGGCACGTCGATCCTCATCGCGGTCGGCGTGGCCCTCGAGACGATGAAGCAGATCGACAGCCAGCTGATGATGCGCAACTACGAGGGTTTCCTGAAGTAGCGACCCGCTTCGCGTTCGCCCTCGCGCCGATGGCGGCGTGGGGCCGAGCTGATTGGCACAGCCGAGCGCGGTACAGCAAGATCGGCCGCATGAGCACTGCTGTTCGTCTCGTGGTCTTCGGTCGGCAGGGCGCAGGCAAGGGCACGCAATGCGTCCGCCTGGCCGAGAAGTACGGGGCTGCGCACATCTCCACCGGCGACATGCTGCGCGCCGCCGCCGCCGAGGGCAGTGCGTTCGGCGCCAAGGCCGACGGGTACATGCGCAGGGGCGAGCTGGTGCCCGACGAGGTGATCACCGGCGTGGTGCAGGAGCGTCTGGCCAAGCCCGACGCCGCGCAGCGGGGCTACCTGCTCGACGGGTACCCGCGGACGGTGGGCCAGGCCGAGGCGCTGGAGGAGATGACCGCGCCGCGGGGCATCGACCTGGCGATCAACATCGAGGTGCCGCTCGACGAGGTCAAGGCTCGCATCAAGGGCCGCGGCCGGGCCGACGACACCGACGAGGCGGTGGCCCGGCGCCTCGAGCTCTACGAGCGGGAGACCGCCCCGCTCCTGGAGTGGTTCGCCGATCGGGGCAAGCTCACCACCGTCGACGGGCTGGGCAGCGAGGACGACGTGTTCGCCCGCCTCACCAAGGTGATCGACCAGCTGCTCTGACCGCCGGCGGCCGTCGGGACCCGTCGGTCCCCGGCGCCGCGGGTTGGACGGTTGGTTCGACGCCGCTAGGATGTGCGATTGGCTCGTTGCCCGGCCGCGCGCGTGGCCATGGCCGGCTAAGCTTTGCCGCCCTTCGCCCCCCACCGCCTATGAGGGACCGTATCCACCGTGACCGGAACCGACACCGACTAGAACAATGAAAGTTCGTCCGAGCGTGAAGAAAATTTGTGACCACTGCAAGGTGATCCGTCGGCACGGCGTGGTGCGGGTGATCTGCACCAATCCGCGGCACAAGCAGCGTCAAGGGTAGAGGGGGAAGGTCGCGCATGGCACGTATCTCCGGCGTAGATATTCCCCGTGAAAAGCGGGTCGAGATCTCGCTCACCTACATCTTCGGCATCGGCCGCTCGCAGGCGAAGGTGATCTGCGACCAGACCGGCGTGAACCCCGACACGCGGGTGCGCAACCTCACCGACGACGAGGTGAACCGCATCCGCGCCTTCATCGACTCGAGCATGAAGGTGGAGGGCGACCTGCGGCGAGAGGTGTCCCAGGACATCAAGCGGAAGATGGAGATCGGCTGCTACCAGGGCATCCGACACCGCAAAGGCCTGCCCGTCCACGGTCAGCGCACCCACACCAACGCCCGCACCCGCAAGGGGCCGAAGAAGACGGTGGCGGGGAAGAAGAAGGCGGTGCGCAAGTAATGGCCAAACCGAAGCCCGGAGGGCGCCGTCCGCGCCGCCGCGAGCGCAAGAACATCACCTACGGCATCGCCCACATCAAGAGCTCGTTCAACAACACGATCATCAGCATCACCGACCAGGAGGGCAACGTGCTCTCCTGGGCGTCGGCGGGCAACGTCGGCTTCAAGGGCTCCCGCAAGTCCACCCCGTTCGCGGCGCAGATGGCGGCCGAGGCCGCGGCGCGTCGGGCGATGGAGCACGGTGTGCGCAAGGTCGACGTGCTGGTGAAGGGCCCGGGCTCGGGCCGCGAGACCGCCATCCGTTCGCTGCAGTCGGCGGGCATCGAGGTGACCGGCATCAAGGACGTCACGCCGGTGCCCCACAACGGCTGCCGCCCCCCCAAGCGGCGGAGGGTCTGACATGGCGCGCTACACCGGCCCGAAGGCGCGCATCTCGCGTCGCCTGGGCGTGAACATCTGGGGCACCCACGGCGAGACCATCGCCCTGGACCGTCGCCCGTACCCGCCCGGTGAGCACGGGCGCTCCCGCAAGCGGGGCAACGTCTCGGAGTACCTGCAGCAGCTGCAGGAGAAGCAGAAGGCGCGCTTCTCCTACGGCCTCTCCGAGCGCCAGTTCCGCAACCTCTACGAGGAGGCGAACCGTCGATCCGGCGTGACCGGCGACAACATGCTCCGCTTCCTCGAGCTGCGTCTCGACAACATCGTGTACCGAGCCGGCTGGGCGGCCACCCGCCCCCAGGCGCGGCAGTTCGTGTCGCACGGCTTCGTCAACGTCAACGGCAAGCGGGTGAACATCCCGAGCTATCGGGTCCGCAAGGACGACGTCATCGAGCTCCGTCCGAAGGCGCGGGAGTACATCGTGGTTCGCCAGAACATCGATGTGCTCGACCGCACGCCCCCGGGTTGGCTCGAGACCGGCGACGGCGGCAACTCCGTCATCGTGCGCACGCTGCCCCTGCGGGAGCAGATCGATGTGCCGGTGAGAGAGCAGCTGATCGTCGAGCTCTACAGCAAGTAGGCGCGCCACCCTCCGAAAAGGACACACAGAACACACGATGCTGGTCATTCAGCGACCCACCGTCGAGCCGATCGGCGACGAGGAGCACCACCGCCAGAAGTTCGCCATCGGCCCGCTCGAGCCGGGCTTTGGCCACACCATCGGCAACTCGCTGCGCCGCACGCTCCTGTCGTCGATCCCCGGCTCGGCGATCACCCAGGTGCGCTTCGACGACGCCTTGCACGAGTTCGACACCATCTCCGGCGTCACCGAGGACGTCACCGATGTGATCCTCAACTTGAAAGACATCGTGGTCGTCTCCGAATCGGAGGAGCCGGTCACCCTTCGCCTCGACGTGCGGGGCCCGGCCGACGTGACCGCCGAGAACATCGACTGCCCGTCGGACATCCAGATCCTCAACCCGGAGCACCACATCGCCACCCTCAACGCCAAGGGGCGCCTGGCGGTGGAGGTCACGATCGAGCGGGGCCGCGGCTACGTGTCCGCCGATCGCACGAACAACGCCAGCACGATCGGCGTGATCCCGATCGACTCGATCTTCTCCCCGGTGCGCCGCGTTGCGTTCGAGGTGGAGCCCACTCGCGTGGAGCAGTCCACCGACTACGACCGGCTCATCCTCGACATCGAGACCGACGGGTCGATCTCGCCGCGGGAGGCGCTGGCCTCGGCCGGGTCGACGCTGCGTTCGCTGGTGCAGCTCATCGAGGAGATGAGCGACAACCCGGTGCGCCTCGAGATCCGCGACCCGGGCGAGACCTCGGGCCGGCGCGACCTCGAGGTGCCGATCGAGGAGCTCGACCTCTCCGAGCGTCCCCGCAACTGCCTCAAGCGGGCGCAGATCAACACGATCGGCGAGCTCATCGAGAAGACCGAGGACGACCTGCTCGCCATCACCAACTTCGGGCAGAAGTCGCTCGACGAGGTGATCCAGAAGCTCGACGACCGTGGGCTCACGCTGCGGGGAAGGGACTAGGCGATGCCGGCCACGCCGAAGAAGGCGCGCCGCTTCGGCGGCGACGCCGCCCACCAGCGGCTGATGATGGCGAACCTCGCTGCGTCGCTGTTCGCCGCGGAGGGGATCGTGACCACCGAGGCCAAGGCCAAGGCGCTGCGCCCGGTGGCGGAGAAGCTCATCACCAAGGCCCGCAAGGGGGGCCTCCACAACCAGCGTCAGGTGGTCGCCTACCTCGGCGACAAGGAGATGGCCACCAAGCTGTTCAGCGACATCGGGCCCCGGTACGCGGCCCGGCCGGGCGGGTACCTGCGCATCCTCAAGCTCGGCCCCCGCCACGGCGACAACGCGCCGATGGCCCGCATCGAGCTCGTCTAGCGCACGGGCGCTCCTGGGGCGCACGTGACCCTGTTCGAACCCGTCGAGCCAGCGGCCCCGCCCGGGCCGCTGGTGCGCGTTCGGATGACCGTCGCCTACCTGGGCACGAGCTTCCACGGCTTCGCCCCCAACCCCGGGGTGCGCACGGTGGGCGGCGTGCTCGGCGAGGCGCTCGCCCGAGTGCTGCGGGCGCCGGTGGAGCTCACGTGCGCCGGGCGGACCGACGCCGGTGTGCACGCCTTTGGCCAGGTCGTCTCGTTCGACGCCCCGGCCCGGGGCCTCGACCTCGTGGCGTTGGCCCGCACGCTGAACAAGCTGTGCGGCCCGCACATCGCAGTGCGCGAGCTCGCCGAGGCGCCGGGATTCGATGCCCGCTTCTCTGCCCGGTCCCGCGTCTACCGCTACGAGCTGCTGTGCTCGTCGACGCCGGACCCGTTCCTCGCGGCGACCGCCTGGCGGGTGCCCCCGCCCCTCGACCTGGCGGCGTTGCGCCTCGGCTGCGACCCGCTGATCGGCCAACACGACTTCGCCGCGTTCTGCCGCAGGCCGCCAGGCGACGCCTCGACCGTGCGCACGGTGCTCGACGCCGCGTGGCGCGATCTAGGCGGGGGCCGCTACCGCTTCCAGATCGAGGCCGCCGCGTTCTGCCACCAGATGGTCCGCAGCGTGGTCGGCACGCTGGTCGAGGTCGGCTCGGGGAGAAAGCGCGCCGGCGAGGTGGCCTCGATCCTGCGCTCGCGGGATCGGCGCTACGCCGGACAGCTGGCGCCGCCGCACGGCCTGTGCCTCTGGGAGGTACGCTACTGAGCGGCTGTGGCTGCGCGGGCCTCGTTTGTCGGCCCCTTCTCGCGCCGCTACACTGACCCCCCGTTTCGCCGGGACGAGGTAACCCAGGACGTGCACGCGTGAGCACCTATACGCCCAAAGCCAGCGACATCCAACGGAGCTGGTACGTGGTCGATGCCGAGGACCTCGTGCTCGGCCGGATGGCCACGGAAGTGGCCCGAGTACTGCGCGGCAAGCACAAGCCGATGTTCGCGCCCCACGCCGACACCGGTGACCACGTGATCATCGTGAACGCCGCCAAGGTGGTGCTCACCTCGGGCAAGGCGCAGTCCAAGCTGCTCCACCGCCACTCCGGCTATCCGGGGGGCCTGAAGACCCGCACCTACGCCGAGCAGCTCGCCGAGCGCCCGGCCGACGCGGTGCGCCACACGATCCGGGGCATGCTCCCGAAGAACCGCCTCGGCCGCCAGATGCTGCGCAAGCTCAAGGTCTACGCCGGGCCCGTCCATCCGCACACCGCCCAGCAGCCACAGCCCCTGGAGCTCGCCCGCGCGCGAGCTCGGGTGTGAGGGGAGCGCCTCCATGACCAAGCCTCTCGTCCAGTCGACCGGGCGCCGCAAGCGGGCGGTGGCCCGAGTACGGCTGCGCCCGGGCAACGGCCAGATCACGGTGAACCGCCGCCCGGTGGAGAACTACTTCCCGTCCGAGACGCACCGGATGATCCTCTCGGAGCCGCTGCGGCTCACCAACACCAACGAGGTGTACGACGTCGACTGCACGCTCGACGGCGGCGGCACGAGCGGCCAGGCGGGGGCCCTGCGCCTCGGCATCGCTCGGGGTCTGGTGACCCTCGACGAGGAGCTGCGCCCGGCGCTCAAGCGCGCGGGAATGCTCACCCGGGACGCCCGCGAGAAGGAGTCCAAGAAGTACGGCCTGAAGAAGGCTCGCAAGGCGCCTCAGTACTCCAAGCGGTGACGCTGCGCTTCGGCACCGACGGTGTGCGGGGCGTCGCCGGGCTGGAGCTGAGCCCCGAGTACGCCCTCGCGCTCGGTCGGGCTGCGGCTCGAGTGCTCGGCGCCCGGCGCTTCGTGGTCGGCCGCGACACGCGCCTCTCCGGACCAATGCTCGAGGCCGCGTTGTGCGCCGGGCTCGCCGCCGAAGGTGTGGAGGCGGTGCGGCTGGGCGTGTGCCCGACGCCGACGGTGGCCTGGGCGGCCGCCGCCGAGCCGGGTGTGGCCGGCGCGGTGATCTCGGCGTCCCACAACCCGTTCTCGGACAACGGGATCAAGCTGTTCGCGCTGGGCGGGCTCAAGCTCGGCGACGCCGGTCAGCACGCCATCGAGGCGGTCCTCGCCGAGCCCGCGCTCGGCTCGGCAGCGGCCCCGGGCAACGGCGAGGCGGTCGTGGGCCGCATCGTCGAGGACCGCACGGCGCTGGCCGGCTACGGCGCCGCGCTGATCGCCTCGCTCGAGGGCCGCCGCCTCGACGGCGTCCGGGCGGTGATCGACTGCGCCAACGGCGCGGCCTTCGAGCTCGCGCCGCGCCTCTTGGCCGAGCTCGGCGTCGAGCTCCAGGTGATCGCCGACCGGCCCGACGGCCGCAACATCAACGACGGCTGCGGTTCGACTGCGCTCGGCGGCCTCGCCGAGGCGGTGCGGTCAAGCGGCGCGGCGCTGGGCCTGGCCTTCGACGGGGACGCCGATCGGGTCCTGGCGGTCGACGCCGCGGGTGAGCTGATCGACGGCGACCAGCTCATCGGCATGTGCGCCCTCGACCGCCGCCGCCGGGGCGCGCTGCCCGACGCCACGGTGGTGGTGACCGTGATGGCGAACCTCGGATTCCGCCTCGGTATGGAGCGCCACTGCATCACCGTGCGGGAGACGGCGGTCGGCGACCGGTACGTGCTCGAGGAGCTCGAGCGGGGCGGCTGGGCGCTGGGCGGCGAGCAGTCGGGGCACGTGATCTTCCGCGACCTGGCCACGACGGGAGACGGCTTGCTCACCGCCGTACAGGTGCTCGATCTGGTGCACCGGCGCGGGGCGACGATCCGCGAGCTGGCCGACGAGGCGATGACCCGCCTGCCCCAGGTGCTGCGCAACGTACGCGTGGAGCGGGCGGATCCGGCCGCGCTGGAGGCGGTCGCCGCGCAGGTTTCGGTGGTGGAGGCCCGCCTCGGGGGGCAGGGGCGCGTGCTGATCCGCCCGAGCGGCACCGAGCCGCTCGTGCGGGTGATGGTGGAGGCGGCGGACGCGGCGGACGCCGAGGCAGCGGCCGAGGAGTTGGCCGCGGCGCTCGAGCGACGCCTTCGGGTTAGTCAAGGACGGTAGCTATGTGCGGGATCATCGCCATCGCCCGGCGGCGTTCGAGTCGACCGGCGCCGTCGAGGTCCGAGGTGCTCGGCCTCGTCAAGGCCGCCGAGGCGGTGCTCGTCGGTCCGTGCAGCGACCGCGTGGCGTGGCTCGACGAGCTGGCCGCGCCGTTGGCCGAGCTCGACCGGCTGCTGCGGGGCGCCCCGGGCGCGGTCGCGCTGCTGCGGGACCGGGCCCTGATCGCCAGCCTGGAGGCATCGCTCATCGCCCTGGCGGACCGCCTGCCCGCGCTCGACGCGGAGCTCGACGCGGCCGCGCCGTCGGCCGGGGTGGCGGAGCTCGAGCAGCGCAGCGCGGCGTTGATCCGGCTGAAGGACGTGGTCTGGGCCCTGCAGAAGGACCGGCTGCGAACAGTTCGCGAGCTCGACCTGCTCGCTGGGGCCGACGCCGCGCCGGCCACGATCGACGCGTACCTGTCGATCCAGGAGGCGCTGTCGGCGCTGGACCGCCTCGAGGTGCGCGGGCGGGACTCGGCCGGCCTGCACGTGCTGGTCTCCGGGCACGGCCTCGACCTGGCGACGCCGGCGGTGCAGGCGCTGCTCGGCGAGCGCGGCGCCGACCCGCTGTTCGGCGCCGGCGCCGTGCGGGTGGCCGAGCACGGTTCGCTCAGCTTCGTCTACAAGGCGGCGGCCGAGATCGGCGAGCTGGGCGACAACACACGAGCGTTGCGGACCGCGATCCGCAACGACGAGCTGCTGCGCCTCGCCGTCGCCGGGTCCGACGCCGTCGCGCTCGTGGTCGGCCACACCCGCTGGGCGTCGGTCGGCATCATCTCGATCCCCAACGCCCATCCCCTCAACTCCGACGAGGTGGGACGCACCGCCGGGCCGTACGTGATCGGCGCGCTCAACGGCGACGTGGACAACTTCGCCGACCTGAAGGCGGCCGAGGAGCTGCGGATCCGCCCCGAGATCACGACCGACGCCAAGGTGATCCCGACGCTGGTGTCCCGCCGGCTGGGCGCGGGTGCTGAGCTGGTCGAGGCGTTCCGCCAGACCGTCGCCAGCTTCGAGGGGTCGGTGGCGATAGCCGCCGCCGCCGCGTCGGCGCCCGAGCGCCTGCTGCTCGCGCTGCGAGGTTCGGGCCAGGCCCTCTACGTGGGCTGCGACGAGGACGTGTACGTGGTGGCGAGCGAGCCCTACGGCGTGGTCGAGGTGTGCGGCCGGTACCTGCGCATGGACGGCGACACCGCCGCCGACGCCGACCACGCCGCCGCCAGCCGCGGTCAGATCGTGGTGCTCGACACGAGACGCGCCGGTGAGCTGGCCGGCGTGAGCCGCATGGCGTACGACGGGCGGCCCCTGCCCGTCGAGGAGCAGGAGCTGGCCCGCCCCCAGATCACCACCCGCGACATCGACCGGGGGACGTTCCCGCACTACCTGCTGAAAGAGATCACCGAGTCGCCGTCGTCGTTCCGCAAGACCTTGCGCGGCAAGCTCGTCGATCGCGCCGGCCGCCTGGAGGTGGAGCTCGGCCCCGAGACCCTTCCCGACTCGCTGCGCGCCGACCTGGCCGACGGGCGGATCACCCAGGTGCTGGTGATCGGCCAAGGCACCGCCGCGGTGGCCGGCCACGGCCTGGCGGCGGCGCTGCGCGACTGTGTGGCGCACAGCCGGCTGCGGGTCGAGGCGGTGCGGGCCTCGGAGCTGTCCGGGTTCGATCTGCGGGCCGACATGAGCGACACGCTGGTGGTGGCGATCAGCCAGTCGGGCACCACCACCGACACCAACCGCACGGTGGACCTCGCCCGCAGCCGCGGCGCCCGGGTGGTGGCGATCGTGAACCGGCGCAACTCCGATCTCACCGACCGGGCCGAGGGTGTGCTCTACACCTCCGACGGGCGTGACGTGGAGATGAGCGTCGCGTCGACCAAGGCGTTCTACAGCCAGATCGCCGCCGGCTTCCTCCTCGCCGACGCAGTGGCGGGCCTCGTGGGCCGCACCGTGGCCGAGGCCGAGCGCCAGACGCTGCTCGGGGCGCTGCGCGACCTGCCCGACGCCATGGCCGCCACGCTCGAGCTGCGGCCGCTCATCGCCGACGCCGCCCACCGCTTCGCCCCCGGCCGCCGCTATTGGGCGGTGGTCGGCAACGGGCGCAACCGCATCGCCGCCGAAGAGGTGCGGATCAAGCTGTCAGAGCTCTGCTACAAGTCCATCGCCTGCGACGCCACCGAGGACAAGAAGCACATCGATCTCTCCTCGGAGCCGCTCATCCTCGTGTGCGCCTCGGGCCTTTCCGGCTCGACCGCCGACGACGTGGCCAAGGAGATCGGCATCTACCGGGCGCACCGGGCGCTGCCGATCGTGGTGGCGAGCGACGGCGAGCACCGCTTCGACGCCGGGGTGGCCGTGCTCACCGTGCCGGCCGTGCACCCCGAGCTCGACTTCGTGCTCTCGGCCATGGTGGGCCACGTGTTCGGCTACGAGGCGGCGCTGGCCATCGACACCTGCGCCGTGCCGCTGCGCGAGGCCCGGGCCGCCGTCGAGCAGACGATCTCGGAGAGCTTCGGCGGGGTCGGCCACGACGATCTCCTCGCCCGGCTGAAGCCCCGGCTCGAGCCGGCCGTCGAGCGGTTCTTCGACGGGCTGCGGGCGGGGCATTTCAACGGTCACCTCGAAGCGGCGACCGCGGTGCGGGTGGCGTCGCTGCTGCGTTATGCCACCAAGACGCTGCCTCTCGAGGCCTACCAGGTGGAGTACGGCAAGGTCGGCACGCCGGCGGTCGTGGTGGAGGACCTGACCCGGGCGTTGACCCAGGGCGTCGACGAGCTGACCCGCCCCGTCGATGCGATCAAGCACCAGGCGAAGACCGTGACCGTGGGCATCTCCCGCTCCGACGAGACGCTGCTCGCCGCGGCGCTCGTGCGCGAGGTCCTGGCCGCCGGCAGCGCCCGTGACCGCCTGAGCTACGACTCGCTGCGCACGCTCGCCGCCCTCGACCCTGCGGTGGCGGCGGTCGACGGGTTCACCCGCTACGACATCACGTGGTCGGGCCGCAACGGCGAGGGCCAAATCGTGGTGGTGGACCGCGGTGGGATCAGCCTCGATCTGCCGCTGCGAACCGAGCGCAACCCACAACTGCGCGGCACCAAGCATCGCGTGGCGATCGAGCGCCGGGTGCTGGTGGCCCGCGGCCGCTCCGACGGTCGGCTGCTCGTGATCGTGCCCGAGGTCAAGGCCAACGTCTGCACCGGCATCACGCTCCTGCACGTGCGGTTCCAGGAGCGCCTCGCCGCGCCGGCCATGCGCACGGCGCTCGTGGGCTACCGCAACCGGTACGAGTCGTTGAAGGACGCGGTGACCGAGACCGAACCCGCCTTCCGGGACGACCTGCTGGAGCGGATGCCGGTGGCCGACCTGCTCATCGAGCCGATCGAACGCCTCGCTGACCGCTGGCGGAGCTGACCGCTCGCCGCCGGTGTTGGGGATCGGCGTCGACGCCGTGGAGGTCGACCGCTTCCGGCGGATCGTCGAGCGGCGCTCCCGGCTGCTCGAACGGGTCTTCACCGAAGGTGAGCGGGCCTACGCCGACCGCGGCGTGAACGCCGCCGAGCGGTACGCGGCCCGGTGGGCGGCGAAGGAGGCGGTGCTGAAGGCCCTCGGCGCCGGCCTCGGGCGGGCGCCGCTGCGCGACATCGAGGTGGTCAAGGCGGCCAGCGGCGCACCGGCGCTGCGGCTGCACGGCGCAGCGGCCAGCCTGGCGCGGGAGCGGGGCGTGCAGAGCTGGCTGCTCAGCTTGACCCACACCCGCCGCACCGCGCAGGCGGTGGTCGTGGCCCTCGGGGAGCCCGCGCCGTGATCCCGATCGTCACGCCTCAGGAGGTGGCGGCCATCGACGCCGCCGCGCCCGAGCCGGTGGAGGTGCTGATCGAGCGGGCGGGTGCGGCCACGGCGCGGGCCGCGCTCGGGCTCCTGGGCGGCGGGTACGGGCGGCGGGTGCTCGTGATCGCCGGGAAGGGGAACAACGGCGCCGACGGGCGCGCCGCCGCCCGGCGCCTGACCCGCCGCGGCGTGCGCTGCGTGGTGATCGCCCCCGGAGAGCCGCCGCCGCGGGGCGCCTGCCACCTCGTGATCGACGCCGCCTACGGCACCGGCTTCGAAGCCCGGCCCGGTTGGGCCCCGTTGGCGACGCCGGCCGCGCCGGTGCTCGCCGTCGACATCCCTTCCGGCGTGTCGGGCCTCACCGGCGACGCGGCGCCCGGAGTGCTGGCGGCCCAGCGCACGGTGACCTTCGCCGCGCTCAAGCCCGGCCTCGTGCTCCACCCGGGCCGCGGCTTCGCCGGCCTGGTGGAGGTGGCCGACATCGGCCTCGACGTCAGCCGAGCCCGGGCGCACGTGGTGACCGCGGCCGACGCGGCGGCGTGGATCCCGGCGCGCCCGGTCGACACCCACAAGTGGCGCGCCGCGGTCTGGGCCTTCGCCGGCTCGCCGGGCATGACCGGCGCCGCCGCCCTCGCCGCCAGGGCCGCGCAGCGGGCCGGCGCTGGTTACGTGCGGCTCTCCTCGCCGGGCGCGCCCGAGGACCCTCGAGCCCCGATCGAGGCGGTGGGCTGGGCGCTGCCGGCGCAGGGCTGGGCGGAGGCGGCGCGCCGGGCCGGCTTCGAGCGCTTCGCCGCCGCGCTGGTGGGCCCCGGCCTCGGCCGCTCGGCCCAGCAGGACCGGGAGGTGCGCGAGCTGGTGGCGACGGCGCCCGTGCCGCTCGTGGTCGACGGCGACGCCCTGAGCGCCCTCGGCGAGACGGCGCCCGACGTGCTGCGGGGCCGGCCCGGCCCCACCGTGCTCACCCCGCACGAAGGCGAGTTCGCCCGCCTGGGCGGCGTGCTCGGCGGCGACCGGTTCGAGGCCGTGCGCGCCCTCGCCGCTCGGCTCGGCGCCGTGGTGCTGCTGAAGGGGCCGACCACGATCGTGGCCGCGCCGGGCGGCGAGGCGCTCGTGTCGCAGGAGGGCGACGCCCGCCTGGCCACGGCGGGCAGCGGCGACGTGCTCACCGGCATCATCGCCGCGCTGCTCGCGCTCGGCGTCGAGCCGGCGCGCGCCGCGGCGGCGGGCGCCGTCGTGCACGGTCGGGCCGCCGCCCTGGGTCCGGCGGCCGGGCTGGTGGCGGGCCAGCTCCCCGAGCTGGCCGCCTCGGTGCTCGCCGCGTTGGCCTCGCGGTGAGCCGAGCCCGGGCCACGATCGACCTCGGCGCGATCGCGCACAACACCGCGCTGCTGGCTGCGCTCGTTGCGCCGGCCGAGCTGTGCGCGGTGGTCAAGGCCGACGGCTACGGCCACGGGGCCGTGCCGGTGGCGCAGACCGCGCTGGCGGCCGGGGCCCGGCGTCTGGCGGTGGCGCAGCCGGCCGAGGCGGCGCGCCTGCGCCAGGCCGGCCTCGACGCGCCGATCCTGCTGCTCTCCGAGCCCTTGCCCGAGGAGCTCGACGAGGCGGTCGCCCTCGATCTCGACCTCACCGTGTACACGGCCGAGGTGATCGGCGCGCTCGCCGGCGCGGCGCGGCGCGCCGGCCGCCCCGTGCGCGCCCACCTGAAGGTCGACACCGGCATGCACCGGGTGGGCGCCGCCCCAGCCGACGCGGTGGCGCTGGCCGCCGCGCTGGAGCGGGCGGCGCAGGTGGAGCTGGCCGGCGTCTGCACCCACTGCGCGGTGGCCGACGAGCCATCCCACCCCTTCACCGGCGTGCAGCTCGCCCGCTTCGCCGAGGTGATCGCCGCCCTGCGCGCCGCGGGGCTCGACCCGCCGCTGCTGCACGCCGCCAACTCCGCCCTCGCCCTCACCCGACCCGAGGCGCGGTTCGACCTCGTCCGCTGCGGGATCGCGCTCTACGGCATCGACCCGTCGCCCGAGTTGGCCGGCGTCGCGCCGTTGCGGCGCGCGCTCACGCTCAGCAGCGTCGTCACGATGGTCAAGCGGGTCCCGGCGGGCGAGGCGGTCTCCTACGGTCTGCGCCGCCGCCTCGAGACGGCTGAAGTCATTGCCACCGCCCCGATCGGCTACGCCGACGGGGTCCCCCGGCGGCTGTTCGCGGCTCGGGCCGACGCGCTGATCGGAGGCCGCCGGCGGCGCTTCGCCGGCGTGGTCACGATGGATCAGTTGATGCTCGCCTGCGGCGACGACGCGCCCGCCCTCGGCGACGAGGTGGTGCTGCTCGGCCCCCAGGGCGAGGAGGAGATCACCGCGGCCGAGTGGGCGCAGCGGCTGGGCACGATCCCGTACGAGATCGTGTGCGGCATCGGCCCACGGGTCGAACGCGCCTACGTCGGGCCTCCCGCCCAGCGGTGAGTACGATGGGCGCGGGGTACACGGCCGCCTGCGCTGCGCCCCTGCCGCATGCTCACAGCCCGCACAACGTCTGCAGAGGAGACCCGAGCGCTGGCCGCCGCGCTCGCGGAGCTGGCCCGCCCGGGCGACCTCCTGCTGCTGGTGGGCGATCTGGGAGCGGGCAAGACCGCCTTCGTGCAGGGCTTCGGCCGGGCGTTGGGCGTGGCCGAGCCGATCACCAGCCCTACCTTCACGCTGCACCGCCAGTACGTCGGGCGCCTAGAGCTCAACCACATCGACGTGTACCGCCTCGAGCAGATCGAGGAGACGCTCGACATCGGCCTGGCGGAGCTGCTCGATTCCGGCGCCGTGACCGTCATCGAATGGGGAGACGCCATCCTGCCCGTGCTGCCCGCCGAGTTCCTGGAGGTGCGCCTGATCCTCGGCGAGGGCGACGACGAGCGGCTCGTCTCGCTGCGGCCGGTGGGTCAACGGTGGACCGCTCGGGGCCGGGCCCTGGCGGCGGCGCTCGCCGCCTGGACCGCCGACGGGTCGGAGAGCTCATGCTGATACTCGGGATCGACACCGCCACTGCGCAGGTGGGCTGCGCCATCGGCGGGCACGAAGGCGTGCTCGGCTCGGTGCACTCCTCCCGCGGGAAACGCCACGCGGAGACCCTCACGCCGGCGATCGAGTTCATCTGCCGGCAGTCCCGGGTGGAGCTGCGCGAGCTCGGCGCC
This sequence comes from Acidimicrobiales bacterium, assembly GCA_046153015.1. Lineage (GTDB taxonomy): Bacteria > Actinomycetota > Acidimicrobiia > Acidimicrobiales > CAIXPF01 > JBJXGF01. Next base: position 20,792 of record JBJXGF010000371.1, read on the forward strand.
GTCGCGGTCGACCTCGGCCCGGGGCTCTTCACCGGGCTGCGGGTGGGGATCGCGTCGGCGAAGGCGCTGGCCCAGGCGCTGCGGGTGCCGGTGATCGGGGTGTCGAGCCTCGACCTGCTGGCCTGGCCCGTGCGGTTCAGCAACCGGCTCATCGCCACCGCGCTCGACGCCCGCCGGGGCGAGCTGTTCTACGCCTTCTACCGGCAGTCGCCGGGGGGTGTGCAACGGGTGTCGCCCCCCACCGTCGGCTCCCCTGACGACCTCGCCTCGGAGCTGCTCGCGGCGGGCGAGGAGGTGTTGCTCGTCGGCGACGGGGGGATCCGGTACGAGGACGTCTTCGCCGGCATCACCCGAGTCGATCGCGCCGACCACGGGTTGGCGTATCCCTCGGCGGCGTCGCTGGTGCAGCTCGCCCACGCCCGGGCCATGCGCGAGCAGTTCGTGCCGCCCCACGAGGTGCAGGCGATCTACCTTCGCAAGCCCGACGCCGCAGAGCCGGCGTGGGCGCAGCGGGAACCGGCCTAGGCGATGGCCGCGTTGCGCGTGGAGCGCGGCCAGCTCGAGCCCGCCCCGGAGGTGATCGTGATCTCCCCGATGCGCCGCCGGCACCTGCGCTCGGTGCTGCGCATCGAGAACCAGGTCTACCCACGGCCGTGGACCTTCGGGCTCTACCTCGGTGAGCTGGCCCTGCACGGCTCGCGCCTGTACCTCGTGGCTCGGGCCGGCCAGCGGGGGCCGGTGGTGGGCTACGCCGGAGTGATGATGAGCCTCGAGGACGGCCACGTGACCACGGTGGCGGTGGAGCCGACGTGTCAGCGCGGCAAGATCGCCACCCGCCTGCTGCTGGTGCTGGCGCGAGGGGCGATCGCCATGGGCGCCGAGAACCTCACCCTCGAGGTGAGGATGTCGAACACCGGCGCCCAAGCTCTGTACCGGCGGTTCGGGTTCGCGCCGGCCGGTGTGCGGAAGAACTATTACGCCGAGGTCAACGAGGACGCGCTGATCATGTGGGCTCACGACGTGCACCTGCCCGAGTACCGGGAACGCCTGGCCCGGATCGAGGCGGCGCTGCCCTCCCCCCTGCTCGTCGAGGGAGCAGCGTGAGCGTCGGCGAGCGACCCGCGGTCACCGTGCTCGGGATCGAGACCTCCTGCGACGAGACGGCGGCGGCGGTGGTGCGCGGCTCGGAGGTGCTCTCCTCGGTGGTGAGCAGCCAGATCGAGCTGCACGCCCGCTACGGCGGGGTGGTGCCCGAGATCGCCAGCCGGGCCCACGTGGAGCTGCTCACACCGGTCATCGCCCAGGCCTTGGTGGAGGCGGGCACGCTCGACCGGGACATCGGGGCGGTGGGGGCCACGGTCGGGCCGGGCCTCGTGGGCTCGCTGCTCGTGGGGGTCTCGACCGCCAAGGCGTTGGCCCTCGTGTGGGGCGTGCCGTTCGTGGGGGTGAACCACCTCGAGGCGCACCTGTTCGCGGCGTCGCTGGAGGAGCCCACGCTGGAGCTGCCGATCGTGGCGCTGCTCGTGTCGGGGGGCCACACGCTGCTCGTGCACATGGAGGACTACGGCCGCTACCGGGTGCTGGGCCAGACCCTCGACGACGCGGCCGGCGAGGCGTTCGACAAGGTGGCCCGCTATCTCGGGCTCGGGTACCCCGGCGGGCCGGCGATCGATCGGCTGGCGATGGAGGGCGACCCGGGCGCGGTCGCCTTCCCCCGGGCGTTGGCCGGGGAGGGGTATGACTTCTCCTTCAGCGGCCTGAAGACCAGCGTGGTCAACTACGTGCGCAAGCACCCGGAGGCGGCCACCGCCGATGTGGCCGCGTCGTTCCAGGCCGCCGTCGTCGATGTGCTGGTGGCCAAGGCGCGGCGAGCAGCGCAGGAGCTCGGCGCGGCGGGGCTGTGCCTGGGCGGCGGCGTGGCGGCCAACAGCCTGCTGCGCGAGCGTTGGCTCGATGCCTGCGAGGAGGACGGCCTGCAGGCGCTGCTGCCCAGCCGGGAGATGTGCACGGACAACGCGGCGATGGTGGCCGCCGCCGCCGCGTGGCGGCTCGAGCACGACGGGCCGACGGGGCTCGACTGCGGCGCGGACCCCAACCTGGCGCTCCCGCGTCTTGCCTAGCGCGTGTTGCGCCGGACCTCCGCCTCGCCTATCGTTAGCACTCGCCATAGTTGAGTGCTAACGCCCCCCACCAGGAGAGCGCAGGAGGAGATTGCATTGAAGCTGCAACCCCTCGAGGATCGCATCGTCGTTAAGCCCGGCGAGTCCGAGGAGCGCACCGCCAGCGGTCTCGTGATCCCCGACACGGCCAAGGAAAAGCCCCAGCAGGGTGAAGTGCTGGCGGTCGGCCCCGGCAAGCGGTCCGATCAGAGCGGACAAGTCATTCCCATGGACGTGAAGGTCGGCGACACGGTCGTCTACAGCAAGTACGGCGGTACCGAGATCACCGTAGAAGGCGAGGATCTCCTGATCCTTTCCTCGCGTGATGTTCTCGCCGTCGTCGGAAAGTAAGGCGGGCCGCCCTTGCCAAAGATGCTGAAGTTCGACGAAGCGGCGCGCCGCAGCCTCGAAGCCGGCGTGAACAAGCTCGCCGACACGGTGAAGGTCACCCTCGGCCCCCGAGGCCGCAATGTGGTGCTCGACAAGAAGTTCGGTGCGCCGACCATCACCAACGACGGCGTGTCGATCGCCCGTGAGATCGAGTTGGAGGACGCCTACGAGAACATGGGCGCCCAGCTCGTCAAGGAAGTCGCCACGAAGACCAACGACGTGGCCGGCGACGGCACCACCACCGCGACCGTGCTGGCCCAGGCGCTCGTGCGGGAAGGCCTCCGCAACGTCGCCGCCGGCGCCAGCCCGCTCAGCCTCAAGCGAGGCATGGAGAAGGCCGTGAGCGCCGCCGTGGCCGCCCTCGCCGAACAGGCGAAGGAGATCGACGCCAAGGGCGAGATCGCGCAGGTGGCGGCCATCTCCGCGGCCGACCCGGCGATCGGAGCGGTCATCGCCGACGCCATCGACAAGGTCGGCAAGGACGGCGTGGTCACCGTCGAGGAGTCCAACACGTTCGGCATGGACCTCGAGTTCACCGAGGGCATGCAGTTCGACAAGGGCTACGTGTCGCCGTACTTCATCACCGACGCCGAGCGCCAGGAAGCCGTGCTGGAGGACCCCTACATCCTCTTGCACAGCTCGAAGATCGGCTCGGTCAGCGAGTTGATCCCGGTGCTCGAACGGGTGATGCAGGCCGGCAAGCCGCTCTTGATCATCGCGGAGGACGTCGAGGGCGAAGCCCTCGCCACGCTCGTGGTGAACAAGATCCGGGGCACGTTCAACTCGGTGGCGGTGAAGGCTCCCGGTTTCGGCGAGCGCCGCAAGGCGATGCTCCAGGACATGGCCGTCCTGACCGGCGGTCAGGTGATCTCGGAAGAGGTCGGCCTGAAGCTCGACGGCGTCACGCTCGACATGATGGGCCGCGCCCGCAAGATCGTCGTGACGAAGGACGACACGACGATCATCGAGGGCGCCGGCTCCAGCGAGGACGTCAACGGCCGGATCGCCCAGATCAAGCGGGAGATCGACGACACCGACTCCGACTGGGACCGCGAGAAGCTGCAGGAGCGGCTGGCCAAGCTGGCCGGCGGCGTGGCCGTGGTCAAGGTCGGCGCGGCCACCGAGGTCGAGCTCAAGGAGAAGAAGCACCGCATCGAGGACGCGCTCTCCGCCACGCGGGCCGCCATCGAAGAAGGTGTGGTCACCGGCGGCGGCACCGCGCTGCTGCGCACTCGCCCCGCCGTCCAGGCGGCGATCGACGGGTTGGAGGGCGACGAGGCCACCGGGGCCAGGATCGTCCTCAAGGCGCTCGAGGCGCCCTGCCGGCTGATCGCCGAGAACGCCGGCGCCGAGGGCGCGGTGATCGTCGCCCAGGTGCTGGCCGAGTCGGGCTCGGTCGGGTACAACGCGGCCACCGGCGTGTTCGAGGATCTGATGAAGGCCGGCGTGATCGACCCCGCAAAGGTCACTCGCGCCGCGCTGCAGAACGCCGCCTCGATCGCCGGGCTGCTGCTCACCACCGAAGTCCTCATCGCCGACAAGCCCGAGGAGCCCGACGCCGCAGGGGCCATGGCCGGCGGCATGGGTGGCATGGGCGGTATGGGCGGCATGGGCGGGATGATGTAGCCCAGCGGCGCAACGCCGAGTACGCAACGGGGCCGGCCTTTCGGGGCCGGCCCCGTCGCGTACCGGGTTACGCGGTGCGGAAGCTCCAGACCAGCGCGCGGTGCTCGCTCTGCAGGCGCACGGTCACCGTCGCTCCGCCCGGCAGCGGGGAGCGGGGCGTGACCGCCGCGGCCCGGTCGCCGGCGAGCAGCGCCCGGCCGATGCGCTCCTGCTCGGCGTTCGGGTTGACGTACGCGTCGGCGGTCACGAGGCAGCTCTCCACCGGGGCGCCGTCCACCGAGATCGCGGCGACGGCGATCGGCTCGGGCTCGGCGAAGGCCACGAGGACGGGCAGGCCGGCGGGCGCCCGGTAACCGGGGCAGGCGGTGAGCAGGTCGGGGCTCTGGCCGCCCGGGTAGGCGCGCAGGTCGACCACGGACCCCTCGCCCGGCCAGCGGAGCAGCTCCGGCCCGCCGTCGGGCCGGTGACGCAGCCCGGACAGGATGTCGAGCGTGGCCGCGGCCCGGATGCCGGGCCCGTCTGGCGCCGACCACAGGCCGAAGCCCACCGAGCTCAGCCGGGGCCGCAGCATGCCGAGGGCGTGGAACGGGCTCGTCATCCAGGCGTTGACGAAGGCCGCCTCCGGGTGCTGCGGATCCCGGCTCACGGCCACGTTGCCGTTGCGCCCGGCCCGGTCGCCGGCCGGGCTGGCGAAGGGCAGCGCCAGATCCTCGCCCTGAGTGAGCGCGTCGTTCTCGACCAGGTAGCGGGCGTGGGCGCGGGCCCCGGCGCTCAGCGTACGGCGCTCTTTCACCGGGGCGAGGCCCGCCTCCGCTCGGTGCTCGTTGAGCCCGGCCAGCCAATCGGGCGACGGGCTGGAGGCGCCGAGGGCCGACTTGGCGGGGCCGAGGGCGGCGAGAGCGGCGAACCCGACGCTGACAGCGGCGATCGAAGCCCTCAGCGCCTGTCGTCGAGTCACCTCAACAGATTACAGGTCCGTTACGACTGTAACAATCACGGCGGAAGCGGGGCGAGTAGCGTGACCGCGGTGAGCCCGCCCGGCGACCACATGACCCCGGACGAGTTCCGTCGCTCCGGCCGCGCGGTGGTCGACTGGCTGGCCGACTATTACGAACGCCTCGAGTCCCTCCCCGTGCTCGCCCCCGTCGCCCCGGGCGAGATTCGCGCCCGCCTCCCGGCCGAGGCGCCCGAGCGGGGAGAGCCGTTCGCCGCGATCCTCGACGACGTCGACGCCAAGCTGCTCGACGGGGTGACCCACTGGCAGCACCCGTCGTTCTTCGGCTACTTCCCGGCCAACGCGTCAGGCCCGTCGATCCTGGGCGAGCTCCTGTCCGCCGGCCTCGCCGTGCAGGGCATGCTGTGGTCGACGAGCCCGGCCTGCACCGAGCTCGAGACCCACGTGCTCGGCTGGCTGGCGAGGCTGTGCGCGCTGCCCGAGCGCCTCGTGGCCGAGCCCGCCGGCGCCGTGATCCAGGACTCGGCGTCGAGCGCGGCGCTGTGCGCGATCGTCGCCGCCCGGGAGCGGGCGCGGCGGGCCGGCGCCGACCCGGCGACGCTCACCGCGTACCTCGGCGCCCACACGCACTCCTCGGTCGAGAAGGGCCTGCGGGTGGCGGGCGTGGGCGGCGAGCAGCTCCGGTTGGTGGACAGCGGGGCAGGCGGCGGGCTCGACCCGGCGGCGCTGGCCGCGGCGCTCGCCCGAGACGCCGCCGAGGGGCGGCGCCCGTTCTTCGTGTGCGCCACGGCCGGGGCCACCGCCAGCCTGGTGTTCGACCCGGTGGCCGCGGTCGCCGCCGCGGCGACCCGCTACGGCGCGTGGGTGCACGTCGACGGGGCGCTGGCCGGCGCCGCCGCGGTGTGCTCCGAGCTGCGCTTCGTGAACGCCGGCCTCGACCGGGTCGACTCCTACTGCTTCAACCCGCACAAGTGGCTGCTCACCAACTTCGACTGCGATTGCTTCTACGTGGCCGACCGGGCCGAGCTCGTCTCGGCCCTGAGCATCCTGCCCGACTACCTGCGCAACGCCGCCACCGAATCGGGTCAGGTGATCGACTACCGCGACTGGCAGGTGCCCCTCGGCCGGCGCTTCCGGGCCCTCAAGCTGTGGTTCGTGCTGCGCTGGTACGGCGCGGAGGGCCTGCGCCGGCACATCCGGCGCGGCGTGGCGCTGGCCGAGGAGCTGGCCGGCTGGGTCGCCGAGGACCCGGAGTGGGAGCTGGCCGCGCCGCCCCGCCTGTCGCTCGTGTGCCTGCGCAGCCGCGCCGGCGACGACGCCACCCAGGCCGCGCTCGACCGGGTGAACGCGTCGGGGGCGGCCTTCGTGACCCACGCCCGCGTCGACGGGCGGCTCGCTCTCCGCGTGGCCGTCGGCGCGCCGCTCACCGAGCGTCGTCACCTCGAGGCGCTCTGGGCCGCCGTGCGCACCGCCGCGGCGTGACCGCAAGTACGATCGAGACCTGGGTCCCCCATCACCACGAGCGAGGTTCTCCCCTTGGCCGAGATCGAGATCGGGTTGGGCAAGTCCGGCCGGCGGGCCTACGGGTTCGACGACATCGCCATCGTGCCGAGCCGGCGCACCCGGGACCCCGAAGATGTCGACATCTCCTGGCAGATCGACGCGTTCACCTTCGAGCTCCCGCTGATGGCGTCGGCGATGGACGGTGTGGTCAGCCCGGCCACTGCGATCGAGCTCGGCCGCCTCGGCGGGGTCGGCGTGCTGAATCTCGAGGGGTTGTGGACCCGCTACGAGGATCCCGACCACGTCTACGAGGAGATCGCCAGCCTCGACGACGAGAAGGTCACCCTGCGCATGCAGGAGCTCTACAACGAGCCGATCAAGCCCGAGCTGGTCAAGGCCCGGATCTCCGAGATCAAGGGCGCCGGCGTGGTGTCCTGCGCGGCGGTGACCCCGCAACGGGCCGACATGCTGCGTGAGGCGATCCTCGCCGCCGAGCTCGACCTGCTGGTGATCCAGGGCACGGTCGTCTCGGCCGAGCACGTGTCGAAGCAGGTCGAGCCGCTCAACCTGATGCGGTTCGTCCGCGAGCTCGACATCCCGGTGATCGTGGGCGGCTGCGCCTCCTACCAGGCGGCGCTGCACCTCATGCGCACCGGCGCGGCCGGCATCCTCGTGGGCGTCGGCCCGGGCCATGCGTGCACCACGCGCGCCGTGCTCGGCCTGGGCGTGCCCCAGGCCACCGCCATCGCCGACGCCCGCGCCGCCCGCATGCGCCACCTCGACGAGACCGGCGTGTACTGCCACATCATCGCCGACGGCGGGATGGGCACCGGGGGCGACGTGGCCAAGGCGATCGTGTGCGGCGCCGACGCGGTGATGGTCGGTTCGCCGCTGGCCGCCGCCCAGGAGGCCCCCGGCCGCGGCTGGCACTGGGGCATGGCCACCTTCCACCCGACCCTGCCGCGCGGCACCCGGGTCCGCACCGACATCCGAGGCTCGCTGCGCGAGATCCTCCTCGGCCCCGCCCACCAGAACGACGGCCGCATGAACCTCTTCGGCGCGTTGCGCACCTCGATGGCCACGTGCGGCTACGAGACGGTCAAGGAGTTCCAGAAGGCCGAGGTGATGGTGGCGCCGGCGCTGCAGACCGAGGGCAAGGTGCTCCAGAAGGCCCAATCGGTCGGCATGGGCCGCCGCTAGCGGGGGCGGCCTCATCGCCCCCGCACCCACCCCGCTGCCCGGCGCCCACGAGACCGTGCTCGTGGTCGACTTCGGCGCGCAGTACGCGCAGCTGATCGCCCGCCGCGTGCGCGAGGCGCACGTGTACTCCGAGATCGTGCCCCACACGATCACCGCCGCCGAGGTGGCGGCGCGCGCCCCCGCCGGGCTCATCTTGTCGGGCGGGCCGAAGTCGGTGCACGTGGAGGGCTCGCCCAGCATCGATCCCGCGGTGTACGAGCTCGGCCTGCCCGTGCTCGGCATCTGCTACGGCGCGCAGCTGGTGGCGTCCCAGCTCGGCGGGACGGTGGCGAAGACCGGCCGCGGCGAGTACGGCCGCACCGCGCTGACCCGGCACGGCGACGGCGGCGTGCTCGGCGCCGACCTGCCGCCCGAGCAGGACGTGTGGATGAGCCACTTCGACTCGATCGTGGCGGCGCCGCCGGGCTTCGACACCACCGCGGCCACCGCCGAGGCCCCGGTGGCGGCGCTGGAGGACCCGCGGCGGCGGATCTTCGGCGTGCAGTTCCACCCCGAGGTGGCGCACACGCCCCACGGCCAGGACCTGCTCAAGCGCTTTCTCTACGACGTGTGCGGCTGCGCGCCGAGCTGGACGATGACCTCGATCATCGAGTCCTCCGTCGAGGTCATCCGCGCGCAGGTTGGCGCCGGCCGGGCCATCTGCGGGCTCTCGGGCGGGGTCGACTCCGCCGTGGCCGCCGCGCTCGTGCACAAGGCGATCGGCCACCAGCTCACCTGCGTGTTCGTCGACACCGGGCTGATGCGCGACGGCGAAGGCGACCAGGTGGTCGACACGTTCCGCCGCCACCACGGCATCGAGCTCGTCCACATGCGGGCGGCCGACCGGTTCTTCGAGCGCCTCGCCGGCGTGGTCGACCCCGAGGAGAAGCGCAAGATCATCGGCGAGCTGTTCATCCGGGTCTTCGAAGAGGCCCGCGGCGGCATCACCGACGCCCGCTTCCTCGTGCAGGGCACCCTCTACCCCGACGTGATCGAGTCGGGCACGAAGGACGCCGCCCGCATCAAGTCTCACCACAACGTCGGCGGGCTGCCCGACGACATGGACTTCGAGCTGGTCGAGCCCCTGCGCTGGCTGTTCAAGGACGAGGTGCGCCGCGTGGGGGAGGAGCTCGGCCTGCCCGAGGAGATCGTCTGGCGCCAGCCGTTCCCCGGGCCCGGCCTCGGCGTGCGGATCATCGGCGAGGTCACCCCGGAGAAGGTGGCGATCCTCCAGCGTGCCGACGCGATCGTGCGCCACGAGATCAAACGCGCCGACCTCGAACGCGAGATCTGGCAGGCCTTCGCCGTGCTGCCCGACATCCGCTCGGTCGGCGTGATGGGCGACGAGCGGACCTACGCCCACCCGATCATCATCCGGGCCGTCACCAGCGAGGACGCGATGACCGCCGACTGGGCCCGGCTCCCGTACGAGCTGCTCGAGCGCATGTCGGGCCGGATCATCAACGAGGTCGACGGGGTGAACCGGGTGGCCTACGACATCACCTCCAAGCCTCCCGGCACCATCGAATGGGAGTGACCGGGGCGGGAGCGATCCCCGCCCGGTAGCTGCCCCGTTGGGCATACGGCGGATCATGCGCTGGGGGATCTGCTCGTATCGCGTTCGGCGAAAACTCCGTACCGTGCGTTTGCAGTTCGGTTAAGTCGTGCGACCAATCTGTCAAGCCTGAGCCACTTGGCGCCGATACCTCACGTACGGCGGCAGGGTGGATCAGATCGGTGACTCCACTCTGGGGAACTCGGACTCGTCTCCGGAGGCGGGAGCGGAGAGACAATGAAGCGGATCGTTGCCGCAGCGGCGGCTGCAGCGCTGCTGTCCACGGCGGCTGCGGCGCCATCGGGCGGTGCGGGTCGGGCCGGGGACGACACGCCGGCTGCGCTCGCCGCGCCACAGGTGGTCGGGGTGGCCCGGCCCGGCGCCGGGCCCGACGGCCAGGTTCGGCTCCTCGTCGAGCCGGCGGCCGGACGCGACGGCGAGGTGGCCGAGGGCCTCGCCCGGATGGGCATCACCCCGCGGCGGGTGGTGGCTGACGTGATCGAGCTCGACGTGGCCCCCGACCGGGTGGCCGAGGTGGCCCAGGCGCCCGGGGTGGCGGCCGTGCGCGAGCAGGCGACGATGCGGGAGACGGCCACCGTGTCCGAGGGCCGGGCCTCGATCAAGGCCGGCGATTGGAACGCTCAGGGCTTCACCGGCCGCGGCGTGCGCGTCGGGGTGATCGACAGCGGCTTCGCCGAATGGGACCGCGCCGTGGCCGAGGGCGACGCGCCGCCCGTCGACGCCGCTCACCGCCTCAACCACTGCGACCGCGGGTTCGAGTTCACCGCCCACGGCACGGCGTCGGCCGAGCTGATCTACGACGTGGCCCCGCGGGTGGAGTTCACGCTCGCCTGCATCGACGACACGCTGGACCTGGCGCTCGCCGTGGACGAGCTGCTGGCGGCCGGCGTCGACATCATCAGCATGTCGCTCGGCTTCTACAACACCTCCCGCGGGGACGGCTCCGGCGGGCGGGGCACCCCCGACGACAGCGCCCGCAAGGCGCTCGCCGCCGGCGTCACGTGGGTCAACGCCGCCGGCAACGAAGCGCTGCACCATTGGGGCGGACCCTTCGCCGACGCCGACGGCGACGGGGTGCACGAGTGGACGCCCGGCGACGAGCAGATGGCGGTCACGATCGAGCCCGGGGGGCTGGTGGACGTGGCGCTGCGCTGGGACTCGTGGCCGGTCACCAGCCAGGATCTCGACGTGTGCGTGGCCTCGGCGACCCGCGACCTCGGCTGCCACGGCCTGCCCCAGACCGGGGCCAGCGCCCCAACCGAGTCGGTGCGCCTCACCAACCCCAGCGGCGCTCCGCTCGAGGTGTTCGTGTCGCTCGCGGCGAGGAGCCCGCTCCCGCCGGGCCTCGGGCTCGACGTGTTCTTCCTCGGCAACGCGGTGATCGAGCACTCGACCCCGGCGAACAGCCTCGCCGAGCCGGCCAGCGCGCCGGGCGTCGTCGCGGTGGGCGCCGCCTGCCACGCCACCGGATCCCTCGAGCCGTTCAGCTCGCAGGGCCCCACGATCGACGGTCGGCCGGGCGTGTCCTTCGTCGGGCCCGAGTCGGTGAGCGGGCTCGTGTACGGCCCCGCCTCGGGCTGCACCGGCGGCTACGCCGGCACCTCCGCCTCGGCGCCGTATGTGGCCGGCGCCCTGGCGCTGCTGGCGCAGTCGCACGACCGGGGCTCGCGCCACGAGTCGGTCGAGGAGTTGGCCCGCATCACGTTGGCCAACGGCGACCGCGGCGCCCCCGGTCTCGACCCGGTCTGGGGCTACGGCATGGTGACCCTCGGCAAGCCGCCGGTGGTGGGCGGCAGCGTGCTCACCCGCGACGGCCTCGAGATCGCCACGTCGGCCACGCCCGACCGGGCCGACCCGCTGTTCCTGCAGGGCCGCACGGTGGCGGGCGAGGTGTACGCGTTCCTCACCCCCGTCTTCGCCGCCGGCATCAGCCGGGTGACCTGGCGGGTCGACGGCCGGCTCGTCCAGGTGGAGAAGCGGGCCGGCTACGACCTGGGCGGCGGGATGCACGACCGGTCGTTCCCCTTCGACACCACCCGTTACGCCAACGGGCAACACACGGTCACCGCGCTGGTCGAGTTCGCCGACGCGCCGCCCCAGACCGTGACCGCCGCGTTCAAGATCAACAACACGGCGCCGGCGCCGCCCCGCCAGCTCGACGTGGTGCTCGACGGCGCGTCGCTGGACGGGCGCACGGTGGCCGGGCCGGTCGAGGTGTCCCTGGCCGTCGCCCTCGACGCGCCGGCGATCGAGCGGGTGGAGTTCTGGCTCGACGCCGAGCTCGCCGGCTACGACACGGAGGCGCCCTACCAGATGGGCCCGGTGGAGGGCGGCGCCACGCTGCCCTTCGACACGGGGAGGCTGAGCCCCGGCGAGCACATGGTGCAGGCGATCGTGTTCCACGCCGACGGGGCTCTGCGCACGGTCAACGCCACCTTCACCGTCGCCGAGCCGCACCAGATGTAGACCTCTAGACGACGTGGCTCGCGCGGCGGTCCCCGGCCCTCGGGTGGGGGACCGGTAGGGTGGCGAGATGGCCGATCCGCAGCCGTCGCCGGAGAGGGTCGAGCGGCGCCGCCTCCGCGGTGAGGAGCTGCTCGAAGGCCTGAACCCGGCCCAGCGGGAGGCCGTCGTCCACGGCGAGGGCCCCCTGCTCGTGGTCGCCGGCGCCGGCTCGGGCAAGACCCGGGTGCTCACCCACCGCATCGCCTACCTGATCGCCGAGCGGGGCGTGTCGCCCTTCGAGGTGCTCGCCATCACGTTCACCAACAAGGCGGCGCAGGAGATGCGCCTGCGGGTCGGGGCGCTGGTCGGGCCGGTGGCCGAGAAGATGTGGGTGTCCACGTTCCACTCGGCCTGCGTGCGGATCCTGCGCCGCGACGCGGCCCAGCTCGGCTATCCGAGCTCGTTCACGATCTACGACCAGGCCGACTCCGTGCGCCTCTGCACCTACGTGGAGCGCGACCTCAACCTCGACCCGAAGAAGCTGCCGCCCCGTTCCGTGCACGCCACGATCAGCGCAGCGAAGAACGACCTCGTCACCGTCGACCAGTTCCACGACCGGGCGGGCACGTTCATCGAGCGCAAGATCGCCGAGGTGTACCGGGAGTACCAGGCCCGCCTCCAGCGGGCCGGGGCGATGGACTTCGACGACCTGCTCCTGCAGACCGCGCTGCTGCTGCGCACGCAGCCCGACACGCTGGCCCGGCTGCGGGACCGCTTCCGCCACGTGCTCGTCGACGAGTACCAGGACACCAACCGGGTGCAGAACGAGATCGTGCGCCAGCTCGCCGCGGAGCACCGCAACGTGTGCGTGGTCGGCGACTCCGACCAGTCGATCTACCAGTTCCGCGGCGCCGACATCCGCAACATCCTCGAGTTCGAGGACGCGTTCCCCGACGCCACCGTGGTGGTGCTCGACCAGAACTACCGCTCCACCCAGACCGTGCTCGACGCGGCCAACTCGGTGATCGCCCGCAACCTCGGCCGCAAGCCGAAGGAGCTGTGGACCGAGGCCGGCCGGGGCGACCGGATCGTGCGCTACCACGCCGACGACGAGGTCGACGAGGCGCAGTGGGTGGCCCGGGAGCTGATGCGCCTGCACGATGGCGGCTCGGTCCGTTGGGACGAAGCGGCGGTCTTCTACCGCACCAATGCGCAGTCCCGCACCCTCGAGGACCAGCTCATGAGGGCCGGGATCCCGTACAAGGTGATCGGCGGCACCCGCTTCTACGACCGGCGCGAGGTCAAGGACGCGCTGGCCTACCTGAAGGCGGTGGCCAACCCGGTCGACGAGGTGAGCCTGAAGCGGATCCTCAACGTTCCCAAGCGGGGGATCGGCGACGGCTCGGTCGACAAGCTCGACGCGTTCGCCGCCGCGTCCGGGCGCACCTTCGCCGACGCGTTGCGCCGCTCGGACGAGGCCGGGGTCACCGGGCGGGCGGTGCGGGGCATCGAGGGGTTCCTGTCGCTCTACGACGGGCTGCAGGCCCGTCTCGGCGAGGGGCCGGGCCCGCTGCTCGAAGCGATCCTCGACGAGACCGGCTACGTCGCCGAGCTCGAGGCCGAGAACACGATCGAGGCCGAGGGGCGCATCGAGAACCTGGCCGAGCTGGTCGGCGCCGCCCGCGAGTTCGACTCGGTCGACGAGTTCCTCGAGCAGGTGAGCCTGGTGGCCGACACCGACGACCTCGACGACGAGTCCCAGGTGGTGCTCATGACCCTGCACTCGGCGAAGGGCCTGGAGTTCCCCATCGTGTTCATCGTCGGCCTGGAAGACGGTGTGTTCCCCCACCAGCGCTCGCTCACCGAGCCCGCCCAGCTCGAAGAGGAGCGGCGGCTGGCCTATGTGGGCATCACCCGCGCCCGGGAGCGGCTCTTCCTCTCCCACGCCTGGTGCCGGACCCTTTTCGGCGGGACGATGTACAACCCGGTCAGCCGCTTCCTCGAGGAGATCCCCGACGAGCTGGTCGAGCGCAAGGAGGGCCAGCGCCGGGCCGCGGCCTCGGGCCGCGCCGGCGCCCGATCGGTGGCCGGGGGGCGTGAGCGGATCGTCGAGTCGGTGCTGAGCGCGGCGCGGGAGGCGCCGGCGCCGCGCCGCCCCGCCGGGGCCAACGACCTTGGTCTGCGCATCGGCGACGACGTCCGCCACGCCAAATGGGGCGAGGGCGTGGTGATCGACCTCGAAGGCGGCGGCGACAAGGCCGAGGCGGTCGTGCGCTTCCCCGAGGTCGGCGAGAAGCGCCTGCTGCTGTCCTGGGCCCCGTTGGAGAAGCTCTAGACGCCGCTAGACAAGGGGGATGCGCCGCGCCCCTCATCGTGTCCTCCTCGCACTCGGCCTCGCCCTGGCCTGCGCGTCGCTCGCCGCGTGCACCGTGCCGGTCGGGGGAGGCGGCGTGGACGCCACCTCCCCGCCGGGCCCGACCGGGCCGTACACCATGGACCCGTACCGAGGGCTCGGCACGTGGGTCGACGTGTACGAGTGGTCGATGACGATGGGCGGGCCGCGGCCCTCGGTCGGGCTGTGGGACATCGACGCGATGGCCGCCGAAGGGGTGCGGACCGTGTACCTGCAGACGGCGCGGTACACCGCCGACGACGACGTGCTCGAGCAGCCGTGGCTGTCGATGCTCGTGCGGCGGGCCCACGAACGGGGCATGAAGGTGGTGGGCTGGTACCTGCCCACCTTCGAGGACCTCGACAAGGACCTCCGCCGGCTGCTCGCCATGCGGAACATGGGCGTCGACGGGGTGGCCGTCGACATCGAGTCGACCCGCGTGCGTGACGAGGCCGAGCGGGCCCGCCGCCTGGTGGAGCTGTCCCGTCGTCTCCGGGAGGCCATCCCTCGACCGGAGGTGATCTCGGCCGTGGTGCTGCCCCCGGTGGCGCTCGAGCTCGGCACGGGCTACTGGGACATCCACCCGTGGGCCGAGATCGCTCCGTACTACGACGTGTGGCTGCCGATGGACTACTGGAGCGTCCGGCGCGCCGACTCGGGCTATCGGGACGGGCACCGCTACACCGCGGACAACATCGACCAGCTCCGCGGGCTGATCGGTCAGCCGTCGGCGCCGGTGCACCCGATCGGCGGCATTGCCGACAACGTCACCACCACCGACGTGGAGGGCTTCGTGCGCGCCGCCCGCGAGCGCGGCGCCCTGGGCGTGTCGTTGTACAACTTCAGCACCACGCCCCCCGCCTACTGGCCGATCCTGCGCAGCTACTGAGCGGCGATCGCCGCCTCGCCGGGGTCGCAGCCCTCGTCCTCGGCTCGGGGGAGGGTGAAGCTGAAGCGGGCGCCGCCCTCGGGCCGGGCTTCGGCGCGCACCGATCCGCCCATCGACTCGACGAGGCGGCGCACGATCGACAGGCCGAGCCCGACGCCGCCCTTCACGCCGCCGCGCTCGCGGGCGCCGCCCTGGTAGAAGGGCTCGAAGAGCCGGGCCGCCTCGCCCTCGCCGAGCCCGATGCCTTCGTCTTCGACCGACACCTCCAGCGCGTCGGCCTGCTGCTGCGCCCGCAGCGTCACCCGCCCGCCGGCCGGGGAGTATTTCAGCGCGTTCTCGAGGAGCTGGCCGAGCACCGTGCGCAGCGACCCGAGGTCGGCCAGGGCCGGGGGCAGGCCGCTCGGCGCTTCGGCCGAGACCCGATGGCGGCCCTCGTCGACCGAGAACTGCTCGGCCACTGCGTGGAGCACCCGGGCGAGGTCCACGGCGGTGAGGTTGAGGTCGTGGCGGCCGGCCTCGGCGCGTGAGGAGATCAGGATCTTCTCGACGATGCTCGACAGCTCGGCGGCGGCGTCGGCGATGGCCCGCACGGCCACCTGCCGGCGCTCCGGGGCGGCGTGGTCGCCGTGGGTGTCGAGCCACTCGGCGAAGCTGCGGATCACGGTCAGCGGCGTCTTCAGCTCGTGCGAGGTGGTGGCCATGAACATGCTCTTGGCCGCCTCGAGGGCCTTGTAGCGAGAGATGTCCCGCAGCACCACGACCCGCTCGCCGTCGCCGAAGTCGTGGCCGGTGGTCTCCACCCACCGGTCCTCGGCGAGTTGGCGCTCGGTCGGCGCGTCGGGCCGCCCGATCGGCAGCGGGAACGGCCGGCCGAGCGCGGCCGCGGCCGCAAGCGCGGTGACTTCCGCCGCGGCGCGGTTCCAGCCGGTGACCACGCCGTCGGCGTCGAGCACGGCCACGCCGTCGGCCAGCGCGTCGATCACCGCCTTCTCGTGGGCCTGGCCGGCCACGACCCCCTCGTACTGGAACGCGTTCTTGATCGCGGCGCCGCCGTGGCCGGCGAGCAGGTCGAGCACGTCGAGCTGGACCTTGGACAGCGGGTGCTCGGGGGCGGCGAAGAGCGCGGCCAGCGCACCGACGAACTGCCCCCGGGCCTGAACCGGCGTGAGCACCACCGTGTGCAGCCCGGGAATGATCGCCACCACCGCCGGGTCGGCGTCGGCCTGGCGGTGGTAGTCGCCGATGTAGATCCGCCGGCCGGCCTCCGCGGCGCGCACCACCCGCGCGCCCTGCGCGGGGAAGCGCAGGTCGAGCGCGGCGGGGGGCAGGCCGTGCGCCGCGGCCACCCGCAGCTCGTCGTCGCCGGCCAGCACGATGAAGGCCGAGGCGTCAGCCCCGGCCAGCTCGGCGCAGCTGCGGCAGATCCGGTCGAGGACCAGGTCGTAGTCGAGGTCGGCGTTGAGGTCGCCGATGACCGACAGGAGGCGATCGACCAGCGCCGGCCACTCCCCGGCGGTGTCGTCCGGGTCGCCCGGCGAGCTCCCGTCGGTCGTGCTGCGCGTTGACGTGGTGTGCGGTGACGTCGTCCGGCGCGGTGGCGGGTCGCTGAGCTGTGGTGCGGTGCTGTTGGTCGCGGTCGTCATCTCGCCCGGTGCTTTACCTCACTGCAGTTATATCGACATTAAACAGTCATCTGCGCGCCGGAGCGAAACTTTTCGGACAGCATTCGCGTCGACACGGTGTGAGGTCGGCGGGCGCCGCGCTCAGGGAGCGGTCGTGGTCGTCTTCGGGATGCCGCTCTCGACCACGCTCGAGGCCGGACTGGCCGGGGTGGTGGTCTCCGCGGGCCGGTCCGCGTAGTTGATGTCGACCCGCACGCGGCCGCCCTCGATCGCAACGGGGAAGCGGGCCAGCGTGCCGCCGTCGGGCGGGTAGCGGTCCCCCGTGCAGGGGTTCTCGAAGCCGCCCGAGTCGGCCGACCAGCGCACCGAGCAGTCCCGCGACGCTCCGGCGGGCCTCGCCTCGAACGCCACCCACCCCTGCAAGGGGTCCTCGCCCAGGTGGTTTACCCACACGTCACGCGCCCGGCCGGCCGGGTCGGCGAAGAGCAGCGGGCCCTTGTCGGCGATCTTGGCCGACCACGAGCGGGCGTCGCCGACCTCGAAGCGGTCGTCGCCCAGGCGCACCTCGACCTTGCCCCGGCTGGCCAGGTTGGTGATGCCCACGAACAGCACCACCGCCGCGGCCACGCCGCCGAGCGCCATCGTGAGCGCAGCCGCGGCCGAACGCCGGCTGGGGCGCCGCCGCGCCCCGGGGGCCGGCCGGGCCGGGCGGCCGACAGGGCTCACCGGAGGGCTCTCAGGCGGGAGTGGAGTGTCGACATGGTCGCCTGCCTAGTATCCCAGCCATGCAGCGTCGATATCGGGTCGTGGTGGCGAAACCAGGGCTCGACGGCCACGACCGTGGGGTGAAGGTCATCGCCCGGGTGCTGCGCGACGCCGGCTTCGAGGTGATCTACACCGGCTTGTTCCAGACGCCCGAGCAGGTGGCCGAGGCGGCCATGCAGGAGGACGCCGACGCCGTCGGCCTCTCCGTGCTGTCGGGCGCTCACATGACGTTGTTCCCCAAGACCGTCGACGAGTTGCGCAAGCGCGGTCTCGACGACGTGCTCGTGTTCGGCGGAGGGATCATCCCCGAGGTCGACATCGGCCGGCTGAAGGAGGCCGGCGTGGCCGAGGTGTTCACGCCGGGCGCCTCGATGGAGTCCATCACCACCTGGCTCGAAGCCGCGCTCGACCGGCGCGAGCTCGCGTCCTCGTGAACCCACCGTTCTCATCCTGACAACTTCTGTCCTGACGACCCCCGCCCGGGAGGCGCGCCCCTCGTGGACCTGTTCGAATATCAAGGAAAGTTGTTCTTCGCCTCCTACGGGATCCCCGTGTCGGCCGGCGAGGCGGTCGAGTCCGTCGACGACGCGGTCGCCGCCGCAGACCGCCTCGGCTACCCGGTGGTGGTCAAGGCGCAGGTGCACGTGGGCGGCCGGGGCAAGGCGGGCGGCATCAAGCTCGCCGCGGACACCCAGGAGGCGCGGACCCACGCCGAGAACATCCTCGGCATGGACATCAAGGGCCACACGGTCCGGGTGCTCTGGATCGAGAAGGCCTCCGACATCGCCGAGGAGTACTACGCCAGCTTCACGTTGGACCGCGCCGCCAAGAAGCACCTCGGCATGCTGTCCGCGCAGGGCGGGATGGACATCGAGGCCGTGGCGGCGCAGAGCCCAGAGGCCATCGCCCGGATCCACGTGGACCCCGTCGACGGGCTGACCGAGCCCGCCGCCCGTGAGTGGGTGGGCCGGGCCCAGCTCAACCCCGCCGCGGTCGACGGCGCGGTCGACATGCTGGTCAAGCTGTGGCGGGCCTACACCGAGGGCGACGCCGACCTGGTCGAGATCAACCCGATGATCCTCACGCCCGACGGGCGGGTGCACGCGCTCGACGCGAAGGTCACCCTCGACGGCAACGCCGAGTTCCGCCACAAGGACTACGCCCAGTACGACGCCACCCAGGTGCGCGACGAGCGCGAGCAGCAGGCCCACGAGTACGGCCTGCAGTACGTGGGCCTCGAGGGCTCCGTCGGCGTGATCGCCAACGGCGCCGGCCTGGCCATGAGCACGGTCGACGTGGTGTCCCAGGTCGGCGGCAAGCCGGCCAACTTCTTGGATATCGGCGGCGGCTCCAACGCCACGGTCATGGCCAACGCGCTCGAGGTCATCAACAACGACGGCAACGTGCGCTCGATCTTCATCAACATCTTCGGGGGCATCACGAAGGGCGAGGAGGTGGCGAACGGGATCATCGAGGCGCTCGGCCGCATCCAGATCGACGCCCCGATCGTGATCCGCCTCGACGGGACCAACGCCGACCAGGGCCGCGAGCTGCTCCAGCCGCACCTGTCGGATCGGTTGGTGATGGAGCCCACGATGTTGGACGCCGCCCGCCGGGCGGTCACGCTGGCCGGAGGCAGCCCGAAGTGAGCATCTTCGTCGACGAGAACACCAAGGTCGTCTACCAGGGCCTCACCGGCTCGCAGGGCCGCTACTACGGGCTGCTCAACCGGGAGTACGGCACCAACGTGGTGGCCGGCACCCACCCCACCAAGGCCGGCGCCGACGTCGAGGGCATCCCGATCTACGCCAACGTCGGCGAGGCGGTCAAGGCCACCGGCGCCAACGCCAGCTGCATCTTCATCCCGGCGCCCGGCGTACGCGACGCGGTGCTCGACGCCGCCGAGGGCGGGGTCACCTTCATCGCCTGCATCACCGAAGGCGTGCCCGCCCACGACGAGGCGTGGTTCTACAACAAGCTCAAGCGGGACTTCCCGCAGGTGCAGCTGCTCGGCCCGAACTGCCCCGGCATCATCAGCCCCGGCAAGTGCAACATCGGCATCACCGCCGGCCATATCGCCAAGGCGGGCGGCCCGGTCGGGATCGTCAGCCGGTCCGGCACGCTCACCTACCAGGCGCTCTACGAGCTCAAGCTGATGGACATCGGCGTGACCACCTGCGTGGGCATCGGCGGCGACCCGGTGCCGGGCACCAGCTTCATCGACTGCCTCGAGCGCTTCGAGGCCGACCCGGACACCAAGGCCGTGATGATGATCGGCGAGATCGGCGGCTCGGCCGAGGAAGAGGCCGCCGAGTTCATCAAGAACCACATGTCGAAGCCGGTCAGCGCCTACATCGCCGGGGTCACCGCGCCTCCGGGGAAGAAGATGGGTCACGCAGGCGCCATCGTGAGCGGCGGCAAGGGCACCGCCGCCGCCAAGATCGAGGCGCTGCGCGACGCCGGCGTGAAGGTCGGCATGAACCCGACCGAGGCCGGCGAGCTGATGGCGGAGATCGTCAAGACGCTCTGATCGGGTCAAGCTGATTCGATCAACCGTGCGTTGGTGGGCGGCGGCGGCGTTGCTGCTGGCGGGCTGCTCGGCGGCCGACCCGGCGGCCGTCGCTGCCGTCTCCACCGCCGTTCCT
>JBJXGF010000391.1:0-6383 GCA_046153015.1 Acidimicrobiales bacterium
GTCGAGGTCGAGCACGGTCAGCGGCAGCAGCACGCTCGCCGCCAGCCCGCCCCCCGGGTTCGACTGCAGCCGCACCGCCGCCTCGAGGCGGCGGGCGATGCGGCCCACCACCTGGAACCCGACCCGGTCGGCGGTCAAATGGTCGATGTCGGGCGGGTCGGCCAGGCGGGCGTTGGCCTCCTCGATCTCGGCGTCGGTCATGCCGAGGCCCTGGTCGATCACCCACACGCGCAGGTTGCGCCCGGTCCGCTCGGCCCGCACCACGACGGGCGTGGTGGGCGGCGAGAAGGCGGCGGCGTTCTCCACCAGTTCGGCGAGCAGGTGGGAGAGGTCGACGGCGAACCGCCCAGCCACCCGGCTGGAGTCGCCCCCCGCGGTCTCGATCGTCACCCGGTTCATGGCCTGCACCTCGGAGGCCGCGCCGCGCAGCACGTCGAGCACGGGCACCGACTCCGACCAGGGCCGCGGCGGCTGCTCGCTGGCCAACACCAGCAGGTTCTCGGCGTTGCGCCGCATGCGGGTGGCGAGGTGGTCGATCTGGAACATGCCCTCGAGCAGGGCCGGGTCCCGCTCGCCGGCCTCGAGGTCGTCGATCAGCTCGAGCTGGCGGTCGATCAGCGCCTGGTTCCGCCGCCCGAGGTTCACCAGCATGTTGGTCATCGTCTGGGCGCGGCGCTGGGCGTGCTCCATGGCCGTCTCCACCGAGGTGCGCAGCACGGTGTTGAACGAATCGGCCAGCACGCCCACCTCGTCGCCGGAGTCGGCCTGCACCTGGGGCAGCGCCCCGGCCAGGGCCTCCGGGGTGGGGTTGCGCAGGGCGTCGAGCACGTCGGGCAGGCGTTGGCCGGCGATGTCCTTGGCCTGGTCGGCCACCCGCTCGAGGCGGCGGGCGAGGGACCGGCCGAGCACCACGGTGGCGGCGATCGAGGCGGCGCCGGCCAGGAGGGACAGCACGCCCCAGGCGATGGCCGAGTTGCGGGCGCTCTGCTCGACGCGGCCGGCGTTCGCCGCGTAGTCGACGAACGCAACGTCCTCCACCGCGTCGAGCGCGTCGAGCTTGCCGCGCATCGCCGCGAACCAGGCGCCGGGCGGCACCGGCTGGGCGGGACCGGCGGCGTCGGCCCGAACGCCGGCGTCGACCAATGCGGTCACGTACCCGTCGGCCTCGCGGGCGGCGTCCGAGCGTCGGGCGTCCTGGTAAGCCTTGCCCAGTTCGGCGCCGACGTTGGCCTCGAAGTTGTCGAGCAGCTCGTCGGCGGCGGCCCGGAAGGCGGCCACCTGCGCGTAGTCGCTGGTCTTGAGCGTGCCCGCTTCGAGGCGCTGGGACACGTAGGACCACATCGCCGAGAGCTGCTCCTTGGCCAGCGTGAAGTTGTAGATGCTGGCGGCGCTGCGCACGAGCGACGCCTCGGTGGAGGAGGTGCCGAGGCGCCCGTTGAGCGCGAGCAGGCTGTTGATGCGCCCGGCGAAGTAGATCGAGCTCTGCTCGGCGTCGTCGGGCGCGCTGCGCACCTGCTCCAGGGTCGAGGCGGCCTTGAGCGCGGCCTCCCGCTCCTCGGCGCTCAGGCCCGCGCCGGTTTCGCGCTCGAGGGCTCGCTCGAACATCACGCGGAGCGAGTCGGTGGTGGGCCGCTGCGCGTCGAGCTCGGCCTTCTCGCTCAGCGCACGCGACACGGCGTAGCGCACGGTCAGGGCCCGTTCGGTCTGCAGCTCGTCGAGGTAGCGCATGCTGGCGAGCGCCACCGCCGCTTGGTCCTCGTCGCCCCTGGCGCGGTTGGCCCGATCGAGCCGGGGGGCGGCCACCGCCCAGACGAGCGCCAGGATCACCAACAGAGACGGCGCCGTGACCAGCGCCATCTTCAGGCGAAAGGACATGCCCCGCCGCATCTCGTTCTCCCCGCCTTGGCTGCCGCCGGGCCGGCCTGTCGGGAAGTAAGGCCCGGGGGCCCTGCACCCGTCGACCGGCTTCGCCCGTCAGCCTAGCCCTGAGGTCCCGAGGACGGTCGAGAAGTGCGACAGTTCCGCGACTTTCCGCAACATTCCCCGCCTCCAGCGCATTCGGCGCCGGTCGAGCTACGAAAGGTGACGGCGGCCGACGGCGAGTCGGGCCAACGCCGCCCCGGCGTCGGCGTCGGCCTCGATCTCCTCGATGCTCTTGGCGGCGCGCCGGCGCCAGTTGGGCCGCTCCGGCCCCGTGCCGGGCACGTTCTGCGGCGCGGGCTCCAGCCACAGGTCCTCGAGGTTGGCCACCACCAGCTCGGCGGCGCCGGCGGCGAGCGTGTCGTGCAGGGCGTCTCGCAGCTCGGCCGGTCCCGCGCCCGGCCGGCCGAGCGAGTCAGCGGCGCCCTCCAGCGCAGCCCGCCGGGCCCGCCGCGCGCCCTCGGCCTGCTCGGGCGTGTACAGGCCGAGCTCGGTCAGCGCATCGACGTCGCCGGCGGCGCAGAACCCGGCGAAGGTCGGGGTGTCGTGGGTGTTGAGCGACGCCACCGAACGGCGCGGCGGAGCGGCCGGCGAGCCGCCGGGGCCGGCGCCCAGCCCGAACTGCAGCACCCGGCAGCCGGCCAGCCCGTGGCGGGCCATCGCCCGCCGCACCGCGGTCGGCACCGTCCCGAGGTCCTCGCCCACCACCTGGGCCTCGGCCCGGTGCGACTCGAGCGACACGATGGCGAAGAGCTCGTCCTGCGGGTAGCGGACGTACACGCCCTCGGAGGCGGAGCGGCCGGCCGGCACCCAGAACAGGCGGCGCAGCCCCATCACGTGGTCGAGGCGGAGCAGCGCCGCGTGCTCGAGCTGGCGGCGCAGCGACTCGACGAACCAGCGGTGGCCGCCCCGCCGGGCCGCCTCGGGCGCCGTCGGCGGGAACCCCCAGTCCTGCCCGCCGGCGAAGAGCGCGTCGGGCGGCGCGCCCACGTTCACGGCCAACGCGAACTGCTCCTGGTCGGCCCACACGTCGAAGCCGTGGCGGTGGGCGCCGACGGTGAGGTCGAGCCAGAGCCCCTGACCTCGCCCGGCCAGCTCGCCGGCCAACGCCGCGAGCTGCTCGTGGGCGCAGAACTGGGCGAAGCGGTGGTAGCGCAGCTCGGCGCGGTCGAGGCCGCGCACCTCGTCGAGCGCGGCGCCGCCGGCCCGCCACGGCGCCGGCCAGCGGGCCCAGTCCGGCCCGTGCTCCGCCGCCGCCGCCCGGAACCGGGCGTAGCGCTCGAGGTCGGGCCGGGCCTGGCGGAACCGCTCGTAGGACTCGCGCCGGGGCCCCGAGCGCCGGGCGAAGAACCGCTCGGCGGCGGCGGCCAGCACCGCCCGCTTGGCCGCGAACACCGCGCGGTAGTCCACCAACGCGGCGCCGTCCGGCGCCGGCGGGAACGGGGGCTCGGCCTCGGCCACCGTGGCGAGGTCCACGTACAGCTCGTTCCAGAACCGCCGGCTCACCGGCGCGTACGGGCTCGGTTCGCACGGCTCGTCGAGGTAGGCGGCGCACAGCGGGAGCGTGGCCAGCACCGACACCCCGCGGCGGTGCGCCCAGGCGGCCAGCGCGGCCGCGTCGGTGAGGTCGCCGATGCCCTGGCTGCGGGCCGAGTGCAGGCTGTAGAGCGGCGCGAACAGCCCGGCGCGGCGGGGCGAGCCGGCCGGGCGCCAGGCGGCGGCGGGCGCCGCGATCACCAGCGCCTCCGCCGTCTCCCCGCCCGCCGCCACCCGCAGCCGGTGATAGCCGGCGGGCAGGCGCTCCCCGCCGAGGGGCAGCTCCACCTTCAGCCGGCCCTCGGGCCCGGCGTGGAGCACGGTGAGGTCGCGTCGGGCGAGGCCCCAGCGCCGCCGGGCGCCGTCCTCCAGCTCGAGCTCGGCCTGGACCGGCCCCCGGCCTGGCGCCAGGTGCGCCTCCACCGAGCCCAGCGCGCCGTCCCAGGCCACCGCCACCGGCTCGATCAGCTCCGACCAGCGGGCCCGCTCGTGGGCGGCGAACGCAGCCCGGGCGCCGCGGGGGCCCGACAGCTCGGCGCCGAGCGCCTGGAGCACCTGCACCAGCACCTCGTCCGAGGCCGGGACGCGGGCGCCGCGCCAGTCGACGTACCACGTCTCCACCCCGTAGGCGCGGGCCAGCGCGGTGAGCCCGCTCATGTCAGCGGGGCGAGAGCGCGGGGGCGCTCGGCCCGGCGAGCGCGGTGTCGGTGCGCACCGGCGGCTTCGGCGGCGTGGAGAGCAGGAAGAACCCGAACCCGACGCCGGCCAGCGCGGCGATGATCACGAAGCCTGGCGTGTAGCTGCCGGTCTGGTCCTTGGCGATGCCGGCGATGAGCGGGCCGGCGATCTGGCCGAGCATCATGATCAGCGACGACCATCCCATGATCTTGCCGAAGTCGCTGGCGCCGAAGTAGTCGGCCCGCATCGACTGCATCAGCGGGCCCCGCAGCCCCCACGCCAGGCCGTGCAGGGGGATGAACGCCCACACCATCCATCGGTCCGCGGCGTAGCCGAGCAGCAGGATGCCGGCCACGTGGCCGAGCATCGCCGAGCAGACGATCACCCGGTTGTTGTACCGATCGCCGAGGTAGCCGGCGCCGAACTGGCCCACCACCTGCAGCAGCGGCAGCAGGCCGGCCACCAGGCCCGCCTCGGCCAGCCGC
This sequence comes from Acidimicrobiales bacterium, assembly GCA_046153015.1. GTDB lineage: Bacteria > Actinomycetota > Acidimicrobiia > Acidimicrobiales > CAIXPF01 > JBJXGF01. Next base: position 4,620 of record JBJXGF010000391.1, read on the forward strand.
CACCCTCGTTCGTTGCTGAGGTAGAGCGCCAGGTTGGCCGACACGCCGCTCACCACCGACAGCGCCAGCGTGTGCCCGAGTGAGATGCACCAGAACGCCCGGGTGCGCACGGCCTCCGCCGCGGTGAAGTGCACGCTCGACTGCACCCGCCGGGTCGGGGGCAGCGCCGCCCGTTCCTCGTCGGTGAGCCCGTCGACGTCCTGGCCCACGTCGGCCGGGCGCTGGTGGAACAGCGTGGTGAGCGGCAGCACGATCAGCAGCGTGAGCACCGCCGAGCCGGCGGCGGTGGTGCGCCAGCCGAAGCGCTCGAGGGCCAGCGCCACGAGCGGCACGGCCATGCCGCCGATGGCGAAGCCGTTGCCCTGCATGGCGAGGGCGGTGGCCCGGCGGCGCTCGAACCAGTTGACAGTGACGATCGTGATCGTCATGAACCCGGCGAGCGACGCGCCGAGCGCCATGATCAGGTAGAAGCCGTAGAACTGCCCGAGGTTGTGGAGCCGGCTGAACAGCAGCATGCCCACCGCCATGAGCACCGCCCCGAAGCGCATCACCCGCCGGGCGCCGAAGCGGGTCACCAGCATCCCCTGGGGTGGGCCGATCAGCCCGCTCTCGAGCCGGTTGAGGCTGTAGGCGATGTTGATGGCGGTCGAGCTCCAGCCGAATTCGTCCTTCAGCACCTTGGCGTAGAACGAGAACGAGTTCTGCATGAGCGCGCTCTGCGTGGCCTGGATCGCCGCCCCCGCGGTGACGATCCGCCACCCGTCGAACCGCCGTTTCGGCTTCGTCGGCGCCGGTTCCATCAGCGCGGCGGGCCGACGAGCGGCCAGCCCCCGCACAGCCAGGCCTCGACCTCGGCCTCCACCCCAGCGACGCTCGCCATGGCGGCCTCCCCCTTCGCACGCGACCCAACGGCGGCGAAGATTAGCGGCGGGGAGGCAGGTTGATGGCCCAGGGCGAGCTGGCCGTGCTCGGCGGCGTTCCGTGCGACGTGTTGGTCGAGGAGGGGCGCATCGCCGCGCTCGGGGCGGGCCTCGCGCCGCGGCGGGGCGCGCCGCGGCTCGACGCCGCCGGCCTCGTGGTGGCCCCCGGGTTCATCGACCTGCAGGTGAACGGCGGCTACGGCATCGACCTCACCGCCGAGCCGGAGCGGGTCGGCGAGCTGGCGCAGCGGCTGCTGGCCGGCGGGGTCACCGCGTTCCTGCCCACGCTCGTGAGCCCCACCGAGGAGGAGATCCGCCGGGCCCTCGCCGTGCCGGCGCCGCTCGGCTGGCACCTGGAGGGGCCGCTGCTCAACCCGGCGCGGCGGGGCGCTCACCCGCTCGAACGGCTCGGACCGCTGCCTCCCTCGGCGTTCTCGCCGGGGGTGGCGCTCGTGACCCTCGCCCCCGAGCAGCCCGGCGCGGCCCAGGCCGCGGCGGCGCTGGCGGCGCGGGGCGTGGTGGTGGCCGCCGGGCACACCGAGGCCACGCCGGCGCAGCTCGCCGCGGCCGGCGTGCGGTACGTGACCCATCTGTTCAACGCGATGGCGGAGCTGCACCACCGCCGCCCCGGACCGGTCGGCTGGGCGCTCGGGGCGCCGATCGCCACGGTCGGGCTGATCGCCGACGGCCGGCACGTGGATCCGGTGGCCTTCGCCGCCGCGTGGGCGGCGCTCGGGTCGCGGGCCAACCTCGTGAGCGACGCCTCGGCCGGGCTCGGCCTCCCGCCCGGGCCGTGCACGCTGGCCGGCGCCCCGGCCCGCGTCGGCGCCGACGGCGCGGTGCG
>JBJXGF010000392.1:0-6133 GCA_046153015.1 Acidimicrobiales bacterium
GACCGAGCGAGCGCCAGCGAGCCGGGCGTGGATGGGGTCTGGGGGCGCAGGCCCCAGAACAAGCTCGACTGAGTCTGGCCGACTGAGCGCAGCGAAGCCGCCACGGCCAAGCGAGCGCCAGCGAGCCGGGCGGGGATGGGGTCGGGGGGCGCAGCCCCGAGCACAAGCTCGACATGAGTCTGGTGCAGATGCACTACGCGCGGCTGGCGCCGGCGGCGGGCTCGGATGGGCCGCCTGCGCCTGTCGATGGGCTCGGCGGTTCGGCATCATGCCTGGCGGCAGGGGGCGAATGGACCTAGAGCGACGGGCCCGCCCGGCTACGCCCATACGCCGAAGCGTCCGCCGGCGTTCGAAGGCCGCCCCCCGCCCAGGGTGCGGTGCGCAGGGAGGGCAACCTCATTGCGCACCGCGCCCCGCCCTCGTCGTCCCGCCCCCGGCCCCCGCCCCCGGCCACCCGCCCCCGCCCGGCGGCCTAGGCTGGGCGCCGCCGCCCGCCGAGGGCGCGAGCAGGGGGAACAACGCATGCCGAGCGAGCTGTTCATCGACGTCGACACCCACATCACCGAACCGCCCGACGTGTGGACGGCCCGGGTGCCGGCCAAGTACCGGGATCAGGTCCCGTATGTGGAGCGCGACCCGCAGTCCGGCAAGGACAACTGGATCCTCGGCGGCCGGCGGATCTCCTCGGTGGGCCTCTCGGCGGTCGCCGGGTTCGACGGCGGCCCGTTCCCGGCCTCGCCGAAGGGGTTCGACGACGCCCACCCGGCGTCCTTCGACGCCGCGGAGCGCCTGAAGTACATGGACGAGGTGGGCATCTGGGCGCAGGTGCTCTACCCGAACGTCGGCGGGTTCGGCAGCCAGGTCTTCCTGCGCCTCGGCGACCCCGACCTAATGCTCGCCTGCGTGGAGGCCTACAACGACTTCCAGACCGACTGGGCGTCGGCCGACTCCCGGCGGCTGCTGCCGATCACCGCCACGCCGTTCTGGGACGTGCAGGCGTCGGTGAAGGAGATCCAGCGCTGCGCGGCGACGGGCCACAAGGGCGTGCTGTTCACCGGCGAGCCCCAGGCGCACGGCATGCCGTTCCTCGGCGATCCGCACTGGGACCCGATCTGGGCCGCCGCTCAGGAGGCTCAGCTGCCGATCAGCTTCCACATCGGCACGGGGGACATGTCGAAGATCTTCGACAAGGAGCGCGTCCGGGCCCACGGCTCCGCCGCCACCTACGCCACCAGCACGGTCACGCTCACCCTCGGCAACGGGGTGCAGGTGGCCGACCTGCTGCTCTCGGGCGTGCTGCCCCGCTTCCCCGAGCTCAAGTTCGTCTCGGTCGAATCGGGCATCGGCTGGGTGCCCTTCGTGCTCGAGGCCTGCGACTACGCCTTTGTCGACGGCCAGGTGCGCGAGCAGCGCCCGATCTTCGAGATGCTGCCGTCGGACTACTTCCGCCGCCAGGTGTACGTCTGCTACTGGTTCGAGCAGTTCGCGCCGAGCGACCTCGCCGAGAAGATCGGCGTCGACAACGTGCTCTTCGAGACCGACTTCCCGCATCCCACCTCGCTCTACGCCGGTGACGTGCGCCTGCGCATCGAGGGCGCCCTCGGCGCCCAGTCGGCGGAGGTGCGGCGCAAGATCCTCTGGGACAACGCCGCCGCGCTGTACCGGGTGGAGGCGCCCGCCGCCGCCGATCTCGACCGCATGGGGGCGGCGGTCCCCGCCTGACGCCCCGATGCCTCGTGCCGCCATCCTCAACGACTATCAGGGCGTCGCCCTCACCATGGCCGACTGGTCGGCGCTCGACGGCCGGGTCGAGCTCGACGTGTTCCGCGAGCACATCCCCCAGCAGGACGCGCTGATCGCCGCCCTCCAGCCGTACGAGATCGTGGTGGCCATGCGGGAGCGCACCGCGTTCCCCGAGGCGGTCATCTCCGCGTTGCCCAACCTCCGCCTGCTCGTGACCACCGGGCCTCGCAACGCGGCGATCGACGTGGCCGCCTGCGAGAAGCACGGCGTGGTCGTGTCGGGCACCGGCGGCGAGGTGCGCTCCACGGCGGAGCTCACCTGGGCGCTGATCCTTGCCGCCGCCCGCCACGTGCCGACCGAGATCGGCAACGTGCGCAGCGGCGGCTGGATGACCACGGTCGGCACGAACCTGGCCGGCGCCACGCTCGGCCTGTGCGGCCTGGGCAACATCGGCGGGCTGGTGGCCCGGGTGGGCGCGGCGTTCGGCATGAACCTGGTGGCGTGGAGCCAGAACCTCACTGCGGCCCGGTGCGCCGAGTTCGGCGCGCAGCTCGTGAGCAAGGAGGAGCTGTTCGCCCAGAGCGACTTCCTCACCATCCATCTCGTGCTCTCCGAGCGCACCCGCGGCCTCGTCGGCGCCGGCGAGCTCGCCCTCATGAAGCCCACGGCGTGGGTGATCAACACCAGCCGGGGGCCGATCACCGACGAGGCGGCGCTGGCCGAGGCCTGCGCGCAGCGCCGCATCGCCGGCGCCGGGATCGACGCGTTCGAGGTGGAGCCGCTGCCCGCCGACCACCCGTTCCGCACCCTCGGCAACGTGCTGGCCACGCCGCACATCGGCTACGTGTCCGAGGCCTGCTACCGGATCTTCTACCGCGACATCGTGGAGGACATCGCCGCCTACCTCGCCGGCGCCCCGGTGCGGGTGGTCGCGGCCGGCTGAGTCGGGTCGGGCCGAGCCCCCGCGGGTCGGCGTGGCCGGCGGGGGCTGACGAGCGCGACCGCGGCGGGAGGGCGCCTCGTGCTGCCGCCATGTGGGGCATGCAGCGCCGCCGCCGTGTTGACGATGTGTCGGGTGTGAGGAGTCGCGACGCCTGGGCCTGGCACATCGCCCTTGTCGCGTGCCTCGGCCTGGCGTTCCTGGCTTCTGGGCCGAGCGCCGCGCCGCTGTTCTACTCGGCGGCGCCGGTGGCCGGGCTGGCGGCGGCGCTGCTCGGCGCCCGCCGCGTGCCGCCCGAACGGCGCCGGCCGCTGCGCTGGCTCGCCGCCGCGCTCTTCGCCAACGTGGTCGCCGACACGATCTTCTCGTGTTGGCAACTGGTGACCGGGAGCGAGGTCCCCGATGTCAGCGTGGCCGACGTCGCCTATCTCAGCTCGTACCCGCTGTTCGCCTACGGCGTCATCACCATGGCCCGGGCCCGCGCCGGCCAGCGCGACTGGGCGGCGATGATCGACGCCACGATCGTGGCCGTCGGCGCCGGCGTGGCGTTCTGGCAGTTCGTGATGGCCCCCCTCGCCGCCGACACCACGCAGACCATGCTCGCCCGGGTGGTGAACGTGGCCTATCCCGCGGGGGACCTGATGCTGCTCGCCGCGCTGCTCCGCCTGGTGCTGGCCGGCGGCCGGCGCTGCCCGGCCCTCGGGCTGCTCGCCGCGGGCACGGCCTCCACGCTGGTGGGCGACGTGCTCTACCTCGTGCTCTCCGCCACCGGCGGCTATCAGGACGGCGGGCTGGTCGACCTGTTCTGGATGGGTTTCCCCATGCTGGTCGGCGCCGCCCTGCTGCATCCGAGCGTGGCGCGGCTCTGCTCGACCGGCGAGCCGGTGCAGGAAGGCTTGCGTTGGGGGCGTTTGGCGCTGTTGACCGTGTCGGCGCTGGTGGCGCCGGCGGTGGCGCTGGTGGCGGGCGGCGGCGTCGCCCCCGCGCCGATCGGGGCGAGCGCGGTGCTCTTCGTGCTCGTCATGACCCGGGTCGCCGGGCTGCTGCGCACGCTCGAGCGCTCGGGTGAGCGGCGCTTCCAGTCGCTCGTGCAGCGCGCCGCCGACTTCTGTTCGTCTTCGACGCCCAGGGCGGGATCGCCTACGCCAGCCCCTCCGCCGAGCGGGAGCTGCGCCTCGGCCCGCCGGACGCGCCGTTCGGGTGGGTCCACCCGGACGAGCGGGAGGCCCTCCAGGGCGCGTTCGCCGCCGTGGCGACCGAAGGCGGCGAGGCCGACCTCGAGGCGAGGCTGCGCTTCGCCGACGGCGAGTGGCGCACCGCGGCGATCACGTTCACCAACCTGCTCGACGACCCCGACGTGGCCGGCGTGGTGGCCAACGCCCGCAACGTGCACGAGCTGCGCATGCTCGCCTCCTTCGACAGCCTGACCGGCCTGGCCAACCGGGCGCAGTTCACCGCCGGGCTGGGCGACGCGGTGGCGTCGGGCTCGCCGCTCGCCGTGCTGCTGTTCGACCTCGACGGCTTCAAGGAGATCAACGACAGCTTGGGCCACGCCGCCGGCGACCGGGTGCTGGTCGAGGTGGGCCGGCGCCTGACGCCGCTCGCCGCCGCGCCGGGCGATCTGGTGGCCCGCCTCGGCGGCGACGAGTTCGCCGTGCTGCTCGGCGGCGTCGCCGAGGTGGCCGCCGCGGAGGCGGTCGCGGCGCGGGCGATCCTCGACCTGCAGACCCCGATCGATCTCGACGGGCTGGCCATCGGCGTCGGCGCCAGCGTGGGCGTGGCGCTGAGCAGCGCCGCCCTCGACGGCCCGCCCGGCCTCCTTCGGGCGGCCGACATCGCCATGTACGCCGCCAAGCAGCAGGGTCGGGGGCGGGCCGTGAGCTACGAGGCGGCGATGGGGGAGCGAGCCCGTCGCCGCCTCGAGCTGCGCAGCGAGCTGGAGGCGGCGCTGGCCGGCGGCCAGCTCGGGCTGCACTACCAGCCCAAGTTCCGCCTGGTCGACGGGGCCCTCGAGGGCTTCGAGGCGTTGCTGCGCTGGCATCATCCCACGCGGGGCTGGGTGTCGCCGGCGGAGTTCATCCCGGCGGCCGAGGAGTCGAACCAGATCATCGCCATCGGCCGGTGGGTGCTCGACCAGGCGGCCCGCCAGCTCGCGCTCTGGCCCCGCCCGCCGGGCGCCGCGCCCCTCGAGATGGCGGTCAACCTCTCACCCCGCCAGCTGGTGGACCCCAACCTCGTGGCCGACGTGGCCGCCGTGCTGGCCGCCGCCGGGGTTGAGCCCGGCCAGATCTGCCTGGAGATCACCGAAGGGGTGCTCGTGGCCAACCCAACCGCGGCGGCCGCCGTGCTCGACGAGCTGAAGGGCCTCGGCGTGCGCCTGGCCATCGACGACTACGGGTCGGGCAACGCGTCGATCGCCTACCTGCGCCGCTTCGCGGTCGATCAGCTGAAGATCGACCGGTCGCTGGTGGAGGCGCTGGCCGGGGACGACGGCGCCAACCGGGCCTTCGTCCGCTCGATCACCGACCTCGCCGAGATCCTCGGCCTGCACACGGTGGGCGAGGGCATCGAGACCGAGCAGCAGCGCGCCGAGCTCGAGCGGCTCGGCTGCCACAGCGGTCAGGGGTTCCTGCTCGCCCGCCCGCTGACCCCGACCGCGGCCACCGAGCTGGTGCTGGCCCGCCTCACGCTCGCCGCCGCTCGCTGACCGTCGGCTCGGCCGGGGGCGGCGTCAGTACAGGAACATCGGCTTGCCGGCCACGTGGCGGAGCTTCGGCCGGTAGGCGGCGGCGTCGTACAGCTCGTCGACGTCGACCCGCTTCACGCCCTCACGGGTGACCGAGATCGGCACATTGGTGTAGGTGCCGCCCCGGAGCGCGACCATCCGGCCCGAGGCGCCCTCGAGCACGAGGTCGGCCGCCATCACCGCGAAGTTGGTGGCCACCATCAGATCGAGCGAGTCGGGCGCGCCCGAGCGCATGAGGTAGGCCACTTCCTGCAGGATGATCCCCTCGCCGGTGACCCGGCCGAGGGCCTCGCCGAGCTGCGAGCCGATCCCGCCGAGCTTGCGGTGCCCGTACGCGTCGGCCTCGCCCGAGAGGGCCAGCTCGCCGCCGACCATGGTGGCCCCCTCCGAGATCGTGATCATCGCGTAGTTGCTCGGGTTGGCGGCCTTGTCGGCCTTGATCAGCGCAGCCAGGCGGTCGAGCTCGAAGGGGACCTCGGAGATCACGGCCCGGTCCACGCCGGCCAAGTAGGCGGTGATGAGCGAGGTCTCGCCGCTGTACCGCCCGAACAGCTCGACTACGGCGATGCGCTCGTGGGAGCCGGTGGAGGTGCGCAGCGCGTGGATGAACTCCACGCCCCGGGTGACCGCAGTCGAGAACCCGATGCAGTAGTCGGTGCCGTGGACGTCGTTGTCCATCGTCTTGGGGATCGCCACCACCGGCA
>JBJXGF010000395.1:0-4443 GCA_046153015.1 Acidimicrobiales bacterium
GCTGATCACCGCGGCGACGCCCGGGCGGGCTGCGGCGGGCTCGTCGACGAAGAGGTCGAGCTCGCGCAGCAGGTCGTAGATGCTGGCGCGCTCCGCGTCGAGGGCCGCCGACGCCGACGCCGGACCAGCAGCCGACGCGGCCGGCTCGGCGGCTGGCAGCCACGCCAGCCGGCCGTTCACCGTCCGGGGCGCGAAGCTCACCCGGTACTGATCGAGGCGTCGGGCCAAGCTCGTCATCACCGCGACGGTGGCCCGCCGCCCCGCGCCCGACCACGGTCCGCTCGGCCTACCCATCCTGGGCCGATCCACTGGTGAGTTCCCGCGCCCGGGCGAACACGGCGTCGAGCATCGCTTCGGTCAGCTTGCCGGTGAAGGTGTTCTGCTGGCTCACGTGGTAGGAGCACACGATGGTGGCGCCGTCGGCCAGCTCCACCTCCACGCCGTGGCCGAAGCGCGGCGCCGGCCGCAGCCCCACGTGCTCGGCGAGGGCGCGGTAGGCGAACTGGCCGAGGGGAACGAACACCCGCACGTTCGGGAGCAGCGCCAGCTCCCGCTGGAGGAACGGGCGGCAGGCCACGCGCTCGGCCGGAGTCGGCTTGTTGGCCGGCGGCGGGCAGCGCACCGGCGCGGTGATGTAGGCGCCGTGCAGCTCGAGCCCGTCGCCGCGGCGCACGCTCTCGGCCTGGTTGGCGAACCCTGCCCGCCACAGGGACCGGTAGAGGAAATCCCCCGAGCGGTCGCCGGTGAACATGCGGCCGGTGCGGTTGCCGCCGTGGGCAGCGGGGGCCAAGCCCACCACCACCAGGCCCGCCGCCGGGTCCCCGAAGCCCGTGAGCGGACGGCCCCAGTACTCCTCGCCCCGGTACGCCGCCCGCTTCTCGCGCGCCACCTGCTCGCGCCACGCCACGAGCCGCGGGCAGCGCCGGCACTCGACCACCTCGGCGTTCAGCGCGGCCAACCCCTCCACTGGCTCGCACAGTAGCGGCCCCAGCCGGGCGGGCCGCCGGCCGGGGGAAGGGGGTCGCCGGTGGCGTCGCGGTCGAGGCGGTAGCTTGGCGGGCGCATGCCGCGCCGATCCGCCGCCAAGGGCCCCAAGCCCACCACCGTGCTGCTCGTGCGGCACGGGCAGACGCCCACCACCGGCCAGAAGCTGCCCGGCCGGGCCCCGGGCCTGCACCTGGCCGACACGGGCCGGACCCAGGCCGAGGCGGCGGCCGCCCGGATCAAGGCGGTGAAGAAGGTGGCCGCGATCTACGCGTCGCCGCTCGAGCGCACGCAGGAGACCGCGGCGCCGATCGGGGCGGCGCTCAAGCTGGATGTCACGCCGGAGCCGGGCCTGCTCGAGTGCGACTTCGGCGAGTGGACCGGCGCCGAGCTGAAAGACCTGATGAAACTGCCGGAGTGGCGCACCGTGCAGCAGTACCCGAGCGGGTTCCGCTTCCCCGGCGGCGAGTCCTTCGCCGAGATGCAGCTGCGCATGGTGTCCACGCTCGAGCGGCTGCGGGCGCAGCACCCCGGCCAAGCCGTCGTGGCCGTCTCCCACGCCGACCCGATCAAGGCGGCGATGAATGCGGCGCTGGGCGCCCACCTCGACCTCTTCCAGCGGATCGTGATCTCGCCCTGTTCGGTGAGCGCGATCATGTACACCGTGGGCGGCCCGATCGTGTTGGCGAGCAACAGCACCGGCGACGACCTGGCGTCGCTGGCGCCTAGCTGAACCGCCGATGGGCGCCTCGTTCGAGTTCGCCGAGCCCACCCGCTTCACCGCCGGCGCGGTGGGCGAGCCCGGCCAACGGGTGTTCTACCTGCAGAGCGCGCAAGGCGCTCGCACCGTGTCGCTGCGCTGCGAGAAGCAGCAGGTCGGCGCGCTGGGCGAGTACCTCGACCAGCTGCTCGACAACCTACCCACTCGCCACCTGGACGACCTGCCGAAAGACCTCGACCTGACCGGCCCGCTCGAGGCCGAGTGGGCCATCGGCGCCCTCGGGGTGGCCTACGACGGCGACGCCGACCGGATCGTGATCAGCGCGCAGGAGCTCGTCGCCGACGACGAGGAGGGCGGCGACGACGCGCCGGCGGCGGCCACCGCGCAGTTCGCGATCACCCGGGAGCAGGCGGTGGCCTTCGTGAACACCGCTCGGCGCCTGATGGTCGGCGGGCGCCCCCCGTGCAAGCTCTGCGGCCGGCCGCTCGACGCCGCCGGCCACGTGTGCCCGCGCACGAACGGCCACGCCGGCACGCCGAGGGATTGATGCTCTTCGACGAGGCCACGCTCGAGCTGCTCCGCGGCGGCGAGATCGAGATCCTCGGGCGCATGCCGTGGAGCTCGAACGGCACCTTCCTCGTGCAGCTCGAGGCGCCCTCGGCCTCGGGCCGCGCCGTGTACAAGCCCCGCAAGGGCGAGCGGCCGCTGTGGGATTTCCCCTCCGGCCTCTACAAGCGGGAGGTGGCGGCCTACGAGCTGAGCCGCGCCCTGGGCTGGGAGGTGATCCCACCGACCGTGCTGCGCGACGGACCCCTCGGCGTCGGCTCGGTGCAGGCCTTCGTCGACGCCGAGTTCGAGCAGCACTACTTCACCCTGCAGGAGAACCCGGCGCACCGCGCCGACCTGGAGCGGATCTGCGTGTTCGACCTGATCGCCAACAACACCGACCGCAAGTCGGGCCACTGCCTGCTCGGCAAGGACGGCCGCATCTACGGCATCGACAACGGCCTCGCCTTCCACGAGGAGTTCAAGCTGCGCACGGTGATCTGGGATTTCGGCGGCGAGTCGATCCCCCAGGCTCTCCTCGACGACGTGGCTGCGCTGGCCGAGTGCGGCGTGCCCGCCGCGCTGGGCGAGCTGCTCGACCGCGCCGAGCAGGCCGCCCTGCTCGCCCGGGCCCGGCGCGTGCTGCGCGACGAGGTGTTCCCGATCGACGAGACCGGCCGCCGCTACCCCTGGCCGCTGGTGTAGGCGGATGGACAGCGACCCGGGCCCCGACGCCGCCGAGCGGCTGGTCGAGCGGGCCGACGTCGACGAGCTGCTGCGGGTGATCGACCGCCTGTCGGGCGCGGCGGACTGGCCCGAGCTGCTGCGGGTTCGCGATCTGTGCCGGCGGGCCGAGGGCCGGGGCCGCCAGCTCTGGCCGGTGGCCTCCCACGCCGAGTACCGCCTGGCCCTCGAGGCCTCGCCGCCCTGGACGGCGCAGGCCCTCACCGAAGGCGCCGGGCGCTTCGCGCTCGGGCCGCTGGCCGAGGTGGCCGCCTCCACCCACAGCTGGGCGGAGCTGGCGCCGCACCTCTCGGCCAGCCCGCTGCGCTCGCTCGTGGCCTACGAACGGGTGGTGCGCGGCGAGGACCTCTCCCGCGACGCGTCGGTCGACCGGTCGATGTTCGATCTCCCGACCGCACTCGAGGATTGGGAGCCGACCTACCCGGTGGCCCACTACGAGCCGTGGAAGGCCAACTTCCCGAGCCCGGCGGCCCCCTCGGCCCGGGCCGAGGAGGAGCTGGCCCCGCCCGAGGAGTGCGAGCTGCTGGCCGACCTGACCGCCACCGAGGCGCTCAGCGAGCTGGTCCGGCCGTGGACGACCGAGTCGAACGGGCAGGCCGACGCCGTGGCGGTGCGCGGCGACGTGCCCGAGGCGCTCGGCGCGCTCGGCGTGCCCTACGCGCGGATTCGCCGCATCGACGCCGAGAATGCGTTCGCGGCCATGGCGTGGGCCGCGGCCAACGGCGGCGCCCACGGACGCCGGCGAGGCATGGCCACCGGGCGCTTCCTCGCCTGGTGGGCCGCCGCCGCGCTGGTGGACCTGGCCGACGACTGGCCACCGGAGCCGGAAGAGCTCGGCGACCTCGCGTCCGACCTGCGCTGGTGGCTGTGGGAGACCGGTGAGCCGGTGACCGGCTGGTCCCTGCGCCTCGCCGTCCACGACGCCGAGTCCGCCGCCGCCTGGGCCCTCGACGCCCACGACCACGCCTGAACCACCCGACGCCGGCGGCCACCCGGCGGCCGGTCTCAATCGAGCTCGACGACGAGTCGCAGTCCGTCATTGAGGGCTGCGAGCTGCTCGTATGTGACGCGTCCAACGAGGTCGCCGAGCCGTTCCGGCGCGACGGCGGACGTCTGCTCGATCAAGACCTGCGTCTGCTCGTCGTTGACCGTGATGTCACCACGCACGAAGCTCAGCGCCAGCGACTCGATGCCACATTCGCTCACGTCGACGAAGCGAAGCCGCACCGCGTCGACCAGTGCTTGGCGAATGGCCTCTGAGGCGGTCGACCCGTCGGCCATCAGTTCAGCGAGGGCTCGTAAGACACCTCAACTACGGGCCGCACGGTGCAGCGCGGGCAGCGACCGACCCGCTCGCCGGCCGTGCGGCCTCGCTTCGGTTGCCGCGCCCATCCAGGGCCTCGAGGCCGGCGGCCCATCCCTTGCCGAATGCGTCGCGACGAATCGAT
>JBJXGF010000206.1:0-3039 GCA_046153015.1 Acidimicrobiales bacterium
CGATCTGGCGGCCCGCACCCGCAGCCGGGCCGCCCCGAGGGCGGCGCCCAACGCGGCGAGGTCGCCTTCGCCGCCGGTCACCCAGACGAGGGCGGCCTCGCGCTCGGGGGCGGCGACGAGGCCGGGCACGCGCACGGCAACCCGCACCCCCGCCGCCTCCAGCTCCGCCTCGGCGGCGGCGGCCTCGGCGGCGGCGGCCACGTACAGGTCGGCGCCGGGCTCGGCGGCGGCCAGCTCGGCCAGAATCGGGCCGCCCCGCCCGCGGCTCACCTCCACGCCCCCGCCGAGCGCCGACGGCAACGCCGCCGCCGGCGGGGGGGCCAGGCAGGCGAGCGCCGGGTGCAGGGCCCGATGGCACGTCTCGAGGGTCACCGATCCGGCGGACAGCGCGTACGACGGCGCCGGGCCGGCCACCAGCAGCGTGTGGGCGTGGCGGGCGGCGGCGAGCACAACGGCCAGCGGCGCCGGCTCGGCGAGGTCGAGCACCACGAGGTCCCACTCCCGGTCGGCGCCCAGCCCGTCCAGCTCCTCGAGCAGGCCCAGGGTGCACGGAGCGAGGGCGACCACCGCCTCGTGATGCTCGGCGAGCAGCGCCCGGGCCGCGCCGGCGGTGGTGGGCGCGGCGGCGGCGGCCAGGCGGGCCAACGCGGTGGTCGACCGGCCGCGGCGGCGCACGGCGGCCTCGAACGCGGCGGCTGCCACGTCTCGGCGGGCCACCCGATGCAGTGCGCGGTAGCGGGCCCGCACCTCGTCGTCGGCGCCGTCGAGCCGGGTCCGGTCCAGGCCGCTCTGGGCCTGCGCCCACGGCGCCCAACGGGCCACGTCGAGCAGCGGGGTGAGGTCGGCCCCGTCTTCGGCGAGGCGGCGCAGCGGCGTCAGCGCGTCGGCGAGGAGCCCGCTGCGGGCCGCCAACCCGTCGAGCTGCTCCTGCGCCGCCCTCGCCGTCAACACGGCGAAGGCGCCCTCCTCGTCGGCGTTCAACGCCTCGAGCGAGGCCCGCGCTGCGGTGAGGCTCAACGCGAACCGCTCGGCCATGGCCGCCCCGGCCGCGTCGTCGAAGCGGCGGCGCAGCGCGGCGGCCGCCGCGTTCCACGCCTCGAGCGCCTCGGACAGCGGCGGGGCGCCCGTGAACGCGCCACGCGCCGCGGCGTCGACCACCCGGGCGGCGAGGGGCGGCGGGAGCGGCCCGCCGTGGGCGGCGCGCACCCCCTCGGCCCAGTCGAGGGCCTCGTCCAACCCGGCCCAGCCCTCCTCGGTGACCGGGTAGAGCGCTCCGAGCAGGCCCTGCGCCCGGCGCGCCGTCGCGTCGAGCTCGCGGTGGGTGAGGTGCACGCCCTCCACCAGCTCCACTGCGGCGAGCGCCTCCGCCGCGGTGACCGGGCGGCCGAGGGCCAGGCCCACCTGGCGGGTGAGCGCGGCGGCGGCGCCGGCCGCCTCCGCGGAGCGGCTGCACCACCGGGCCAGCACCGCCAGGGGCGCCTCGGCCAGCAGAGCGTGGACGGCGGGATCCTCGGCGGCTGGGTCTTCGGCGGCTGGGTCTTCAACGACGCGGCCCTCGGCGAGCGCGGCGGCGAAGCCGAGCCAGCGGCGGGCCGCGGCCTCCACGTGCTGGCCGACCTCGCCGAGGTTGCGGTCCTGCTCGGCGGCGCCCGCCTCGCCGGGCTCGGCCGGGCGGGCGAGGCGGGCGGCGAGCACCTCGTCGGTCGTGCGCCCGGCGGCCAGCCGGCGGGCCCGGCGCACCACGTCGACCGCGTCGCGCAACGCCCCGAAGTCGGCCCCGGGGCCGGTGTAGCGGGGGCCGAGCAGCCCGGCGTGCTGCTCCTCCATCTCCCGCAGCGCCGCCGCGGCCCGCTGCCACGCGACCGCGTCGGGCAGGCGGGCGAGCGCCTCGTCGTCGAGCTGGCCGCGGCGCACCACCGCCGCGAGGCGGCTGCGGGCGGCGCGCCCCTGGGGGTTCAGCTTGCCGAGCACGCCCTGGTGGGCGGCCAGGTCCAGGGCGAGCGAGCCGAGGTCGAGGGCGAGCGCCTCTTCCTTCCACACCCCGCCGGCCACCCGGCGGCGGTGCTGGAACTCAGTGGCCGCGCCCGACAGCGCGGCGATGGCCCGCTCCAGCTCGTCGAGGTCGTCGTGGGCGAACCAGGCGGCCTCGGGCCGCTGCGCCGCCGCGGCGAGCGCGGCCAGCTCGCCGAGCTCGGCGGCCTGGCGGGGGCCGAGGGGGCCGTCGAAGCCGAAGCGCAGGGCCAGCCACTCGGCCTCCACCTCCAGCCCGTCGAGCATCTCGACGCTGGCGGCGAGCAGCTCGGCGGTGTCCTCCACCTCCTCCGCGTGGCGCTCGCCGGGGGACCACAACGGCGGCGAGGGCTCGTCGTCCTGCTCGGCGGCCTCCTCCGCGGCGGCGAGGACCTCGATCATCTCCTCGCCCCACGCCGGGTCCAGCGCCTTCCACGCGCCCTCGAGCGACCCGGCGGCGTCGACCACGGCCTGGTGGTAGGCGACCGTGGCCGCCCTCAGCTCGCCGGCGGCGTCGCGCAGCGGGGCCAAACCCGGCGCGCTGAGCCATTCGAGCGGCGCCCGGCCCGGCCCGGCGGCCACGGCGTCGGCGAGCACGGCGAGCGCCTCCACCCCGGCCAGCGCATCGAGCGCCTCGGAAGCGCCGAGGAGCTGCGCCGCCCGATCCCGGGCCTCCTCGAGCTCGGCGAGCGCGGCCAGCGCCGCACCGGCCAGCGCCGCCGCAGCGCGTGCCTCCTGGGCGAAGGCGGGGGCCGGCTCGTCCCGAGCCGCCCCGTCGGGGCCGATCGCCGCGGGGTCGAGGCCGGCCCAGAGCGTGCCGCGGCGCAGCGTGGCGCCGGCCGCCGAGAGCTCGGCCAACGCCTCCAGCGCAGCGGCGTGCTCGGCCGGCGCCAGCGCCGCGGCCACGAGGCCGTGCACGGCGCCCTCCTCGAGCAGCGCCGTCCACACCTCGGCCAGCGAGACGCCCGGCGGGCGGCGCTCGACGCTGGCGGCGCGCGCCTCGGTCAGGGCGGCGGCGGCGTCGCTCAG
>JBJXGF010000005.1:0-21089 GCA_046153015.1 Acidimicrobiales bacterium
CGACGGCGCCGTCGGCCACCAGGCCCCGGCTCTGCTGGAACGCCTGGGCGGCGGCGGCGGTGGCGGCGCCGAACACCCCGTCGGCTACGCCGGGGTCGTAGCCCAGCAGCACGAGCCGGGCCTGCACCATCCCCACGTCGTCACCGACGAGACGGGGCGAGCGCGAGCGCAGCACCCGGCCCGGCCAGGGGCCCTGCGCCAGCGCGGCCAGGCGGAGCAGCTCGTCCACCGGGAAGCCGGCGCCCGGGTCGGTGTGCTCGCTCTCCCGGAACGCCTCGGACACCGCGGCGTGGGTGGTGACGCCGGCTGCTCGAACGGCGAGCTCGGCCGGCCCGAGCGGGCTCAGGGGCAGGCCGTGACGGCGGCAGCGATCCGCCAGCCAGACGGCGCCCAGGCGCAGCATCGAACGACGCCCGAGCCACGTGTCGCGGCCCTCGGCGGCGAAGCCGGCGAACTCCAGGTGCAACCCGTGCACGTTGCCGGTGGACCTCGCCGCCCACGCCGTGTCTGTGTCGTCGACGCAGGTGATCAGGTCGGTGCGGTCGACGCAGCAGTGGCCGCTCACGCCCGACTGGGGGTCGGCGAACCAGCGGGCGGCCCAACGGGCCGCGCCGGTCGGCGTGTCGTACGCCACCTCCATCGTGTGGAGCACGACCCAGAGGATCGGCCCCCGGCGGCCGGGGGACACGTTCGGTGAGAGGGCAATCGACGCAGCCACGCTCAACCGACCCCGCTACGCCGAAGTGGATACGTCAAACGCGCGCCGCGCGGCGCTCACCCGTGCCCATGCTGGGGGCTGCGCCCCCAGACCCCATCGACGTCCGGCTCGCTGGCGCTCGCTCGGCCGCCCGGGTGAGCTTCGCTCACCCGTGCATTCCGCCGTCGACGACGAACTCCTGGCCGGTGCAGTAGCTCGACGCATCGGAGAGCAGGAACAGCGCCATGTCGGCGATGTCGCGGGGCGTGCCGAAACGGCCGAGCGGCACGCCTTTGAGCGAACGTTCCACGTCCCGGGTGGCGCCGGTCTCCACCAGCATGTCGGTGTCGATGTAGCCCGGGTGGATGGAATTGACCCGAATCCCGTGCTTGCCGAGCTCTTTCGCCGCAACCTTCGTCATGCCCCGCACCGCCCATTTGCTGGCCGTGTACGAGGTGGCTCCGAAGATCCCTTCGAGCCCGGCCACCGAGCTGATGTTCACGATCGAGCCGCCGCTGCCGGCGTCGATCATCGCCTTTGCCGCCGCTCGCATGCCGAGCATCACGCCGGTCTGGTTGACCGCGATCGTGCGGTCCCAATCGGCCTTCTGCAGGTTCACGAGCCGGCCGCCGGTGAGGATGCCGGCGTTGTTCACCAGGCCGTCCAGGCGGCCGTGGCGGGCGACGACCTCGCCGACGACCCGATCCCAGTCGGCCTCGCTCGTCACGTCGAGATGGGCGTACTCCGCCCGATCGATGCCGCCCGCGGCGCGCTCCCCGACCTCGTCGAGCACGTCGCCCAACACCACCGTGGCGCCCTCGGAGGCGAACAACGCCCCCTCCTCGGCCCCCTGCCCCCGGGCGCCGCCGCTGATCAGGACGACCCTGCCCGCCAGCCGCTCAGCCATTTCGCTCACCCATGAACTCCTCCATCGACCGTGTACTCCTGACCGGTGCAGTAGCTCGACTCGTCGCTGGCCAGGAACAGCACCATGTTGGCGATGTCGCGCGGCACACCCAGCCGGCCGATGGGGATGTTCCGTTCGGCCTTGGCCCGCTTGGTCGGGTCGGTCATGGCCGGCGTATGGGCCACCATGTCGGTCTGAATGAAGCCCGGATGGATCGAATTGACCCGAATCCCGTGCTTGCCCAGCTCCTTGGCCGCAACCTTCGTCATGCCTCGCACCGCCCATTTGCTGGCGGTGTACGACATCGACCCGAACAGGCCTTCGAGGCCGGCGACCGAGCTGATGTTCACGATCGAGCCGCCGTTGCCGGCCTCGATCATCGCCTTCGCCCCGGCCCGCATGCCCAGCATCACCCCGGTCTGGTTGATGGCGATCGTGCGATCCCAGTCGACCTTCTGGAGGTTGGTCAGCTTGCCGGCGCTGAGGATCCCGGCGTTGTTCACGAGGATGTCGAGCCGGCCGTGGCGGGCCATCACGTCGGCCACCACCTGGTCCCAGTTCTGCTCGCTGGTCACGTCGAGGTGGGCGTACTCGGCGCGGTCGATGCCGCCGGCCGTTTTCTCCCCCACCTCGTCGAGCACGTCGGCCAACACCACCGTGGCGCCCTCCGAGGCGAACAACGCCCCCTCGTCGGCCCCCTGACCGCGGGCGCCGCCCGAGATCAACGCCACCCTGCCCGCCAATCGCTCACCCATTGTGCCCCCGGGGGCTGCGCCCCCGGACCCCATCGACGCCCGGCTCGCTGGCGCTCGCCGTCCGTCCGGTTGAGCTTCGCTCACCCATGGACTCCCCCATCAACCGTGAACTCCTGCCCGGTGCAGTAGCTCGACTCCTCGCTCACGAGGAACAGCGCCATGTTGGCGATGTCCTGCGGCGTGCCGACCCGGCCGATCGGCGTGTTGCGCTCTGCCTTGGCCCGCTTGTCGGGGTTGTCGGTGAGCGGCGCCGCCATCGGCGTGTCGATCAGGCCCGGGTGGATCGAGTTCACCCGGATCCCGTGCTTGCCCAGCTCCTTGGCGGCCACCTTCGTCATGCCCCGCACCGCCCACTTCGTGGCCGCGTAGGCGGTGGCGCCGTAGGGCCCCTCGAGGCCGGCGACCGAGCTGATGTTCACGATCGCCCCGCCGTTGCCGGCGTCGATCATCGCCCGGGCCGCCGCCCGCATGCCCAGCATCACGCCGGTCTGGTTCACGGCGACGGTCTTGTCCCACAGCCGCATCTCCTGCTTGACGAGCGGGCTGAAGATGGCGAGACCGGCGTTGTTGATCAGCGCGTCGAGGCGGCCGTGGCGGGCCACGATGTCGGCCACGACCTTGTCCCACTCCTCCTCCGAGGTCACGTCCAGATGGGCGTACTCGGCGCCCTCGATGCTGCCGGCCGTGGCCTCGCCCAGCTCATCGCGCACGTCGGCCAGGACCACCCGGGCGCCCTCGCTTGCGAACAGCGCCCCCTCGGCCGCCCCCTGCCCACGGGCGCCGCCGGTGATGAGCGCCACCTTCCCCGTCAACCTGCCCATAGGGCCCCCTCCGCTCGGCGATTCGAGCCCCGATCCTAGAGGCTGAGCGAAGCGAGGCCGGCCGACCGCGCGAGCGCAGCGAGCCGGGCGGCGAAGGGGTCTGGGGGCGCAGCCCCCAGCAACAACACAGCTGAACGCCGCACGAGCCGCCCGCCGTCCGTCTGTTGCGGGCGCCGGGCGGCTCTGCCGCGTGCCGGCCCCGACGTCGTCCCCAAAATGGTCGAAGGGCCTACGGAGGGGCCGCGGCCCCCTGCGTACCACCGACCTGATGCACATCGCGATGGTCGGACAACGAGGCATTCCTGCCCGCTACGGAGGGGTCGAGCGGGCGGTCGAGGAGCTGGCGGCCCGCCTCGTCGAGCGGGGTCACGAGGTGACGGCGTTCAACCCGTGGCGGCGGGGCTCGCCCGGCCTGGCGGAGCACCGGGGGATCCGCCTGCGCTACGTGCCCGCGGCCGGCGGCAAGCACCTCTCGAACCTCACCCAGTCGCTCGCCTCGTCGGCTCTCACCCTGTCCGGACGGTACGACATCGTCCACTACCACGCGTTGGGCCCGTGCCTCACGGCGCCGGTGGCTCGGCTGCGGGCCGCCAACCGCGTGGTCGTCACCCTCCAGGGCCGGGACGATCAGCGGGCGAAATGGAGCCGGCCGGCTCAGGCGGTGCTGTCGAGCGCGGCCTGGCTGGCGGCCAAGGTGCCTCACGAGGCGATCGCCGTGTCACGCCAGCTCCAGGAGGACTTCATCCGGGAGTTCGATCGACGCACCACGCACATCCCCAACGGCGTGGCGGCGCCTGGCCCGGCCCCGGCGCTGGCCCCCGGACAGGGCCCCGAGCGCTTCGGGCTCACCCCGGGCCAGTACCTCGTGAACGTCGGGCGGCTGGTGCCGGAAAAGGCGATGGATCAGCTGATCACCGCGTACCGCGACGTGCCGACCGACCTCCGCCTCGCCGTGGTCGGCGGGTCGAGCCACACGGAGGAGTACGTGCAGCGCCTCCACCGTCTCGCCGAGCGCGACCCGCGGATCGTGCTCACCGGACCGGTGTACGGCGCCGAGGTCGACTCGCTCTTCCGCAACGCGGCCGGCTACGTGATGCCCTCCCTGCTCGAGGGCCTGCCGCTCTCGCTGCTCGAGGGCATCTCCTACGGCTTGCCGGTGGTGGTGAGCGACATCCCGCCCCATCTCGAAGTGGTCGGCGCCTCGGCGCCCGGGCGGCGGGTGTTCCCCGCCGGAGACCTGGAGCTGCTCGCCAAGCAGCTCACCGCCCTCGTGACCGACCTCGAGGAGGAGACCGCGGCAGCGAAGGAGCTCACCGACCGGGTGCTCGAGGAGTACTCGTGGGAGGCGATCACCACCCGTACCGAACGCGTGTACGAGGCGGCGCACCGCTCCCGCTGAGCGCCCTCACCCGCAGGGCAGCAGCGGCCGCAGCGCCCGGTACCAGCGTTCGGCCAGCACCACCGCGCCGGCCGCGTTGGGGTGCACCCCGTCCACGGTGTAGGCGTCCACGTTGAAGCCGCTGGCCAGGTCCACCAGCGTGAGCGGACCGGGCGTCTCCCGCTGCGCCCGCTCGGCGAGCAGCCGGTTCAGCTCGGCCACCTCAGACTCGATGCCGCCGCCGGGGTGGATCTGGCCCACGAGGAGCGCCGCGCCGGGGGCGCCGGCCCGCAGCTCCCGCAGGAGACGCAGCACGTCCTCGGCGGCCTGCTGAGGCGTGTCGCTCGTCTGGTAGAAGTCGTTGACCCCGGCGGCGACGGTCACGAGGTCCGGCTGGGTCGCCTGGGCCCACTCCCGGGCCTCGTCGGCCAGCATGTTCGCCTGCCAACCGGCGTGACCCTCGTGGTCAGGGTCCCGCCCGGCGCGACGGTCCTCGGCCGCGTCCTGGCGGGAGCCGACCATGTCGTATCGGCAGTGGTCGCCGTCGAGGCGCTCCATCAGCTGACGGCGGAAGTTCTCGGGGCCGTCGGTGATCGAGTCGCCCACCGGCAAGATCCGCACCCCGATGGGGGCCGCAGTGGTGGGCGCCGTGCTGGTCGAAGGCGCAGCGGTCGAGGGAACAACGGTCGAGGTCGGCTGGGCCGTCACGGGGGCGGGGTCGGCGGACGAGCAGGCCGCCAGCGCGGCTGCCGCGCCGGCCACCACCACCCACACGCCCCGCGTCCGCACTCGGTGACCGTACCGAGGCCGCCAGCATCCCGCTTCGCCCGGATGGGCGAAGCGCAGCGGGGTCGTGATCGGAAAGGACCTCAGCGATCACCTGACCGATCTCCGGGCAGGCTCATTTGGTCGCTGCGGCGACGAGCAGCTCGCACGGTCCGACGAATCCGTCCGCGGTCTCGAAGCGCGTCAGCGCGAGTTCGATCTCGTTCCAGACCGCCTCTCGACCGTCGGGGTCGATGCCCGCCAGCATCTGGTGGAGGGCGCCGAAGGACTCGCGCTCGAAGCGGACGCAGTCGGCCGCGGACGGCAGCCGCAGCGGGGACGGCACGGCGTCGACGATGACCTCGCGGAAGCCGGCGCGGGCGAGAGCAGCTTCGAGAACGCCGGGGCTTCCGAGGCTGAACGGGCCCGGCTGGCCGGGGACGGGCGGAGGAAGCTGCGCCCGTTCCCGAATGATCGAGACGGGCAGCGAGAAGAACTCGTTGCGGTCCGGCGTCGAGTACACGATCACGGCGATGCGCCCGCCGTCGCGCAGCGCGCCGCGCATGCTCGTGAGCGCTCGATGCTGGTCGGGGAAATAGATCAGGCCAACGCGGGAGATGACCGAGTCGAAGGCGCCCACCGGGACCCCCTCGAGCGTCTCCCCGTCGGCCTCGACCGTCTCGACGTTGTCAAGTCCGGCCTGGGCCGCCGCCCTGGCCGCGAAGGTCAGGATCGTGGGAGAGATGTCGGTCGCCAGGACGCGCCCGCTGGGGCCGGCGCGTCGGGCAGCGGCCAGGCTCTGGCCGCCGGCTCCTGCCGCAACGTCGAGCACCCGGCGCCCAGCGGTCACCCGGGCCGCGTCGAGCATGCGCTCGGTGGCGTCACCGAGCCAGGCCTCGAGCGTCGGGCCCCAGCGGCTCCACGCCTCGGCGGCGTGCTCCCACTGGTCGCGGGTGGTCGCCTTGTACTGGGTCGGATCAAAGCTCATGGCGGTCTCCTTGCCGGTCTCGTGGCTGGGATCGCAGATCAGGCGTCTCACACGGCGAACGCCGCTCGCAACGCGGCGTGAACCGCCCGACGGTGGCGGGCGAGACGATCCCCGCACTCGTTGCCCCGCCAGAGACGACATCGGCGCCGTCCACCACGCGCGGAGTCTGCAGGATCCCCCTCGCAGACGCTGGACGCCCAGCAAGGGGGCGCCGTGTACCCGAGACAGAACCAGCCGCCTGCCTGCAGATACCCCCAGGCGCCGCACACGGGCAGCAGCCCGGCTTGAACCTGTCCCTTCCCAGGATCGAGACGCGGCCTCCATCAGGGCGGCAATAGGGGAACGCCCCCATGCCCACGGTCGCAAATCGGTGAAAGGGTGGCGTCCAGGCTCTGAGAAAGAGCCGTCCGTGCGCCTCCAAGGAGAGAGACATGAATCGCCAGTCTGCACACGCCAAGCTCGGTTGGAGGGCGACGGCGGCCGCCGCGCTCAGCGGACTCATCGTGGTCAGCGCGGCGGGCGTCGCCGACGCCAGGGTGAGCGACGAGTGCCGCTTCGCCCGCAACAACCTCCACATGTTCCAATCGATGCTGGACGACGCTCACGCCCGTCAGGATCAGGAAAGCATCCAGTATTGGCGGGGCAACGTGTTCGACGCGCAGCTCGAGGTCCTCGGGGCCTGCTGAACGCCCCGACGCCGCTCCACCCCGGCGACCGCCGGGCTAGTCGTTGGGCTTGACGGCGATCACGTACTGGTGGTCGTTGCGGAACCGGTAGATGCCGTGGGCGTCCCTGCTGGGCTCGATGGCCGCCAGCACGGCTTGCTTGATGCTCGACACGTCGCCGTGACGGAGGGCGGGCACGGCGGGGCCGATGCTCGACAACGCCCGCCACGCGATCTCGGAGTCCGGCCACTCGAGGGTGGAGATGCGCTGGCCACGTTCGAGCACCGAGAAGCCGCTGGCCGCGAGCATGTCCTCGGCGACGCCGGGCGTGCTGATGTCGTTGAGCCGCTTCATCGAGGTGAAGTGCGGCGCGGGGGCCTCCCGGGCGAACACCTTGAAGCAGTCGCGCAGGTCGAGCGGACGGCCGTTTCCCCAGAAGCTGATCCCGATGCGCCCCCCCGGGCGCAGCACGCGGTGCGCCTCGTCGAGCGCCGCTTCGCAGCCGCCCCAGATACCGTTGATCGACGCCGCCGCGTCGAAGCACCGGTCGGGCCAGGGCAGCTCGAACATGGATCCGACCCGGAGATCGCCGCCGGGTGTTCGTGCACGGGCGACGCCGATCAACGCGTCGGACGCGTCGATGCCGGCCACCTCGGCGCCCATGGCGGCCGCGTGGCGCACGGCGAACCCGGACCCGCAGGCCAGGTCGAGCAGCGTGCCGCCCGCGCCCACGCCGATGCGCTCGAAGATCGCATCGATCACCTCGATGGCGTAATGCTCGAACAGGCAAGCCCAATCGGCGGCGGCGTGGCCCCAGGCCTCGCCCGCCTCCCGCCAATCGTGGTTCTCATCGGCGCCGGTCGTCGGCTTCATGGACCGATGATGACCGACGCAGCGCCCCGGAATCCTGAGGAGGCGATGGTGATCCCCTGAGGAAACGGCGTCTCCAGCGGACCTCCACCGTTCCGCCAAGACTGCGATGCCGCCGCTTTGCCATGGTGCGCTCACCGACCCCGCTCACCGAACCCAGGAGCACCTCGATGACCAGCGCGACCACCGACACCGGCGCCCCCACCGCAGACAACGGCGTGAACGTCGCCCATCTCCTCGGCGCCCGCCAAGCGTTGACCGACGCCCCCGCGGCCGCCAAGTTCCGTTGGCAGGCCCGCTGCGACTGGGTGCGGGGCACGCACAGCCGCACGACGATGCTGTCGTTCTTCGGCCTGGGCGAGGATCAGCAGCACCGCCAGAGCTTCGCCCTCGACGCGGACCACCCCGAGATCTTCGCGTCGGAGGACAACGGGCCGACCCCGCCCGAGATCGTGCTGGCGGCGCTGGCGTCGTGCCTCACCGCCGGCGTCGCGACCGTGGCGACCAACCGGGGCGTGCAGCTCCGATCGGTCACCGCGACCGTTCAAGGAGACATGGACCTCGCCGGCATCCTCGGCATCGACGGCGACGTCCGCAACGGCTTCGACGAGATCAGGGTCGCCTTCGCCATCGATGCCGACGCGACGCCTGCCGAGGTGGAGGCCATCGTCGCGCAGTCCCAGAAGCGGTCGGCGGTGTTCGACATCATCGCCAATCCGACCACGGTGACCGTGACGGTCGCCTGAGGTGTACGCGCCGGTGGTCGTGATCGGGGCGGGGCAGGCGGGCCTGGCGATGAGCCGCCTGCTCAGCGGGGCAGGGATCGACCATGTGGTGCTCGAACGGGGCGACGTGGCCCACTCCTGGCGGACGGAGCGCTGGGACTCGTTGCGGCTGCTCACCCCCAACTGGATGACCCGGCTGCCGAGCTGGAGCTACGACGGCCAGGACCCCGACGGCTTCATGACCGCCGCCGAGTTCGTCGGGTTCCTCGAGCGCTACCAACGCAGCTTCGACCCGCCGGTGCTGGCCCGGACCACGGTCGAGCGGGTGAGCTGCGGTCCCGGCCGTTTCGAGATCCACACCGACCGCGGCCCGTGGGCGGCCGCGGCGGTGGTGGCCGCCGCCGGCGCCTGCAGCGAGGCCGCCCTTCCCGCCGCGGCGGCCGAGCTCCCCGCAGGGATCGACCAGCTCACCGCGTTGGACTACCGCAACCCGGAGCGGCTCGGGGAGGGAGACGTGCTCGTCGTCGGCGCCTCGGCCTCGGGCGTCCAGATCGCCGACGAGCTGGCGCGCAGCGGCCGCAACGTCACACTCGCCGTCGGCGAGCACGTCCGTCTGCCCCGCACCTACCGCGGCCGCGACATCCACGGGTGGCTCGACGCGCTCGGCGTGCTGGACGAGCGTTACGACGAGGTGGACGACCTCAACCGCGCCCGCCGGCTCCCTTCCCTGCAGCTCATCGGCAGCCCGGAGCGGCGCACGCTTGACCTCAACGCCCTCATCGACGTCGGCGTGCGCCCGGTCGGCAAGGTGATGCGGGTCGTGGGCGAGGTCGTCCAGTGCTCCGGCGGCGTCGGCCACCTGGTCGCCAACGCCGATCTCAAGCACAACCGCCTCCTGGACCGCATCGACGCCTACGTCGAGGAGCGCGGCCTCGACGAGTCGCTTCCCGCTCCGAGCCGACCCGAACGCACGCGGCTCGCCGCGCCGCCGACCGAGCTGCGCCTCGACGCGTTCCGCACCGTCGTGTGGGCCACCGGATACCGGCCCCGGTACCCCTGGCTCGATCCGATCGCCTTCGACGCGCAGGGACGGCTCCGCCACGACGGGGGGATCAGCCCGATCCCCGGCCTGTACTTCCTCGGGCTGCCGTTCCTGCGCCGCCGCAAGTCCAACTTCATCGACGGCGTCGGGCCGGACGCCAGCGAGGTGCTGGCCGCCCTACGAACCCATCTCGCCGGCCGGGGCGTCCACCGCTCGACCGAGCAGTGCGCTGCGCACCCGGTCGACGGTCTCCACCAGCGGTCGTGACGCGCCGGCGGCGCAGCGTTGCTCCATCCGGTCGGCGCCGAGTTGGGACGACAGCGAGTCCCGGATCTCGAACGCGAACGTCCGCAACGACCCCATCGAGGGCGGGGCGCCCATCGCGGCGTGGGCGTCGATGGCGCCGACGACCTCGGCCGCCAGGCCCGCTTGGCCCAGACGGTCGAGCGCCATCATGCAGCGCGTCAGCGTGTGCCATTGCTGCGACCATTCCCCGGCGCGGTGCCACAGGTCGACCAGCTCGGCGAGCTCGGCGCACGCCTCGGTCAGCTGGCCCCGGCGCAGCAGGATCCCGCTCGCCTCGGTGCGGGCGAAGGCGCTCATCCAGCGGTTGCCGGCCAGGCGGGCCAAACGGTCCGCCGCCGCGAAGGCCTCGAGGGCGCGTTCGTGGTCCGGGTCGGCCGCGTACGCGTCGGCCACCAACGCCGAGGCGAGATCGGTCGGGCTCCCCGTCTGCGCGCCGGCGGCGCGGGCCCGGGCGGCGAGCCGGCGGCCCTCCTCGAGGGCGCCCGTCGAGGACGACGCCACCGAGTACATGTAGCACGCGTGCGCCACCCGGGAGGCGATGCCCGAGTGTTCGGCCACCTCGACCTGGCGGGCGGCCTCGGCCATCCCGTCGTCGAGCTGGCCGACCGTGTAGTACACGTTGGCCAGCACCCGCTCGACCAGCCCGGACGGCGCCTCGCCGGAGGACCGCTCCAGCGCCCGTGCGCTCTCGGCCAGCGCCACCGCCCGCTCGTACTCCCCCCGCACCCACGCCCCGTACGCGGCGATCGCCAGCATCAGCGACCGCAGCGGATGCCCCGCCGCCTCCGCCTGCGCGGCGGCCGCTTCGGCCCAGCCGAAGACCTCGTAGCGCAACGCCCGCATCGCGTACTCGCGGATCGAGCCGATCAGGCTCAGGGCCGTGTCGAGATCACCGATCTGGAGCGCGAAGCGCTGCGCGGCCCGCAGATCGGCGAACGCGGCGTCGGCGCGGGCGCCGCCCTCGCGCTCCGCCGAGGTGCGGATGGCGGTCTCGTACGAGCGGGCGAGCGACGTGAAATGGTTCGCGTGCGCGGCGAACAACTCCACGCTGCGCCCGTCGTCCAGCCGCCGCCGCGCGTACTCCCGCAACGTCTCGAGCAGCTCGTAGCGGGTGCCGCCCAGCGCCCGGCGACGAACGACGAGCATCGACCGCTCGGTGAGCCGGGTCAGCAGATCGAGCACGTCGCCAGCGCCGCACACCGCTTCGGCCGCCGAGAGATCGAACGGCCCGGCGAACACCGCCAGCGACGCGAACAGCCGCCGCTCGTCCTCGCTCAGCAGCTCGTAGGACCAGCTGATCGCGTCGTGCAAGGTCCGGTGGCGGGGGTCGGCCCCGCGCCGCACCCCTTTCAACAGCCGGAACCGTTCGTCCAGCCGCAGGGCCATCTCGTTGACGTCGATGGCGCGGGCGCGGGACGCGGCCAGCTCGATGGCCAGCGGGATGCCGTCGAGCCGGCGGCAGATCTCGACCACGGCCGGGGCGGTGGACGCGTCCAGCCTGAACGTCGGGTCCGCCGCCCGGGCCCGTTCGAGGAACAACGCCACCGCGGGGACCGACGCCGGGTCGAAGGCCCCGACACCGGCGCCAGGGTCGGTCGGGAGCGGCTCGATCGTCCACACCTGCTCGCCGTTGACCGCCAGCGGCTCGCGGCTGGTGGCCAGGATCGAAACCGCCGGCGCGGCCCGCATGGTGCGGGCGACCAGCGCAGCGACCGGCTCCACCAGGTGCTCGCAGTTGTCCAACACCACCAGCGCGTTGCGGGGCCGCAGCATGTCGACGATGGCGTCCTCGATCGAGCCGCGTTGGCGAGTGTTGACGTCGAGCGCGGTGGCCAACGCCTCGAAGGTGGCGCCCTCGTCCACGACCGTCACCAGCTCCACGAGGTACACGCCGTCGGCGTAGTCGGCGGCCACCCGCCGGGCGAGCTCGTAGCCGACCGAGGTCTTGCCGACGCCGCCGGCGCCAACCAGGGTCAACAGCCGGCTCGAGGCCAGTTGAGCGACGAGCTCGTCGAGCAGGTCATCGCGGCCGATCAGCGTGTGGACCGAGGCCGGCAGCCTCGACCCCTGCTCCGCTCGCGGCGCGGCCGACCCTGCCCGTTCGGCGTTCGCGTCGCCGGAGGGCTCGGGGCTCGCGTGGTTGTTCGGACCGTTGCCGACCTGCGGGCGGGGCGCGACATCGACCACGCGCACCTCGGCGATGAACTCGTACCCCTTGCCGTGCACGGTCCGGATGACGCGCTGGACGGCGCCGGAGTCGCCGACCGCCTGCCGGGCGAACTTGATCTGGGTCGTCAACGCCGAATCGCTGACGAAACGGTCGCCCCACACGTGATCCAGCAGGTCGCCCTTGCGGACCAGCTGACCCGGGTGAGCCACGAGGTACGACAGCACGTCGAACACTTGGGGTTCGAGGTGCAGCTCGTTGCCGTCGCGGCGAAAGACCACGCGCCCCAGATCGAGCTCACAGTTCGCGAACTGGAAGATCAACGGAGCGAGCCTCCTTGCGCAGACGGGCCACCAGTCTGCCCGCCTGGAGGCGCTCCGGCCCGCCGATACCCGGCGGCTCGTGAGCCGCGCTCGGCTGCCTCGCGGCGGCTAGTGGCCCCCGCGGGCGCCGGCGGGGGCGCCGGCGACCTCCAGGCGCACCTCGGCGCGCCGCAGCGCGGCGGCGGCCTCGGCCGAGTCCGGCGCGGCCCGCAGCTCGGCGTTGGCCCGGTCGAGGGCCTGGCGAGCCCGGTCGGTGTCAATGTGCTCGGGCAGCTCGGCCACGTCGGAGAGGATCGTCACCTTGTCGTGGGCGACCTCCACGAAGCCGCGGTGCACCGCGATGAGCTGCGTGGCCCCCTCGGGCGTCACGACCTTCACCGGGTAGATGGCCAGCGAGCCGATGAAGGGCACGTGGCCGGCCATGAACGCGATGTCGCCGGCGCCCACCGTGCGGCAGATCACCATGTCGGCCTCGCCCGAGTAGAGGATCCCTTCGGGCGAGACCAGCTCGACCTGCATGGCCACCCGCTACGCCCCCGCGTCCTTGCGGAGCCGCTCGGCCTTGGCCCGGGCGTCGTCGGCGCCGCCGACGTTGAGGAAGGCCTGCTCAGGCAGATCGTCGAGATCGCCCTCGACCAGCCGCTCGAAACTGTCGACGGTCTCGTCGACCGGGGTGGTCACGCCGGGCAGGCCGGTGAACACCTCGGCCACGTACATCGGCTGGGACAGGAAGCGCTGCACCTTGCGGGCCCGCGAGACGGTGATCTTGTCCTCCTCGGAGAGCTCGTCCAGACCGAGGATGGCGATGATGTCCTGCAGCTCCTTGTAGCGCTGCAGCACCTCCTGCACTCGGCGGGCCACCCGGTAGTGCCGCTCGCCGACTACTTCGGGGGCGAGGATGGTGGAGGTGGAGGCGAGCGGGTCGACCGCGGGGTAGATGCCGAGGGCGGCGATGTCGCGGGACAGCTCGGTCGTGCCGTCGAAGTGGGTGAAGCTGGTGAACGGCGCCGGGTCGGTGTAGTCGTCGGCGGGCACGTACACCGCCTGCAGCGAGGTGATCGAGCGGCCGCGGGTGGTGGTGATCCGCTCCTGCAGCTCGCCCATCTCGTCGGCCAGGGTGGGCTGGTAGCCCACGGCGGAGGGCATGCGGCCGAGCAGGGTCGACACCTCGGAGCCGGCCTGCACGAAGCGGAAGATGTTGTCGATGAAGAGCAGCACGTCCATGCCCTTCTCGTCGCGGAAGTACTCCGCGACCGTCAGGGCGGCCAGCGCGATCCGCAGACGCACGCCGGGCGGCTCGTCCATCTGCCCGAAGATCAGCGACGCCTTCTCGAGCACGCCCGACTCGCCCATCTCGAGGAACAGGTCGGTGCCCTCGCGGGTCCGCTCCCCCACCCCGGCGAACACCGACACGCCGCCGTGGTTCTGCGCCACCCGGCGGATCATCTCGGTGATCAGCACGGTCTTGCCCACCCCGGCGCCGCCGAAGAGGCCGATCTTGCCGCCCTGCAGGTACGGGGTGAGCAGGTCGATCACCTTGATGCCGGTTTCGAACATCAGCCTCTTCGGCTCGAGCGTGTCGAAGTCCGGCGCCGGGCGATGGATCTCCCAGTAGTCCTCGATCTTGTCCTTGATCGAGTCGAGGCTCACGTCGAGCGGCTCGCCGATCACGTTGAACACGTGGCCGAGCGTCGCGTCGCCGACGGGCATGGTGAGGCCGTGGCCGAGGTTGCGCACGACCGCGCCGCGGCGCAGGCCGTCGGTCGGCTTGAGGGCGATGGCGCGGACCCGGCTGTCGCCGATCTGCTGGGCGACCTCGGCCCGCACGACGGTCACCGCGCCCGCCATGTCGATGTCGAACTCGAGGGCCTGGTTGATCTCGGGGATCGCGTCGGGCGGGAACTCCACGTCGACCACGGGGCCGGCGATGGCGACGATGCGGCCGGTCTTGCGCGTGTGCTCTTCGGTGACCGTCACGGGGGGTGGCTCCTGTCAGACGTGTTCGGGGCCGGCGTGGGGCCGGTCCGTCGGGTCGAGGTGCATCGGGAAGAGGTGCTCGGCCATGAGGTGCTCGGGGAAGACGCGGTCGTCCACGCCCTCCTCGCCCTCCTTCAGGCCCTCGGCGCCGCCGATGATCTCCATGATCTCGGTGGTGATGGCGTCCTGGCGGGCGCGGTTCATCCGCCGGGTGAGCCGCGTCATCAGGTCGTCGGCGTTGTCGGTGGCCGCCTTCATCGCCCGCTGCCTGCTGGCGTGCTCGCTGGCCGAGGATTCCAGCATCGCCGAGAAGAGGCGGGCCTCGACATAGCGCGGGAGCAGATCGGAGAGCACGCCCTCGGGGGACGGCTCGAACTCGAAGGCGGCCATGGCCTCGGCCTCCCCGGCCGCGGCGATGGTCGCGGTGGACTGGAGCGGCAGGAAGTTGCGCACCGCCACCTTCTGCGAGCCGAGCGACACGAACTCGGTGTAGCAGAGCACCACCCGCTGCACGTGGCCGTCGGTGAACAGCGCCGCCACCGCGTCGGCCACCTCGCGGGCCTGCTCGTAGGTGGGCCGGTCCGACATGCCGATGTAGGCGTGGTCGATCCGGTAATTGCGGAAAGTGAAGTAGTCGCGCGCCTTGCGGCCGATGAGAACCAGCCGGTAGTCGCGGCCTTCGGTGCGGGCGGCCATGAGCTCGCGCTCGGCGGCGCGGATCACCGACGAGTTGTAGGCGCCGGCAAGGCCGCGGTCCGAGGTGATCACCACGAACGCCACCGCCTCGACCCGCTCGGCCTCCTTGAGCAGCGGATGGTCGACGCTGGCGCCGCGGGCGGCGAGGTCCTCGATCACGCCGGTGATGTGCGCGGCGTAGGGCCGGGCCGCCTGCGCCCGCTGCTGGGCGCGGATCACCCGGCTGGCGGCGATCAGCTCCATGGCGTGGGTGATCTTCTTGGTCGACTGCACGCTGCGGATGCGCCGCCGCAGCGTGCGCTCCTCACCGCCGGGCACTTACGAAGCCTCGGCGGGACGGGCGATGTCTTCCTCGGGCAGCGTGATGTCGGTGTCGACCAAGCTGGCGCTGCCCGCGGCCTGCGCCCGCGCCGCGGGCTCGGGCCCGCCGCCGGCGCCGCCCTGGAACTGCGCGGCGAAGGCCTTGACCGCCGCCTCGAACGCGCCGGCGTCGGGGATGTCGCCGCTGGCCTTGATCGCGTCGAGCACGTCGCCGTGGCGGGAGCGGAACCAGTCGAGCAGCTCGTTCTCGAAGCGGTGCACGTCGCTCACCGCCACCTCGTCGAGATAGCCGCGGGTGCCGGCGAAGATGACCACCACCTGCTCCTCGACCGGCATCGGCGAGTTGAGGCCCTGCTTGAGCAGCTCGGTCAGCCGGTAACCCCGCTCGAGCTGAGCCTGGGAGACCGCGTCGAGGTCGGAGCCGAACGCGGCGAAGGCCTGGAGCTCACGGAACTGCTGCAGATCGGACTTGAGCGTGCCGGTGGCGGTCTTCATCGCCTTGATCTGAGCGGCCGAGCCCACGCGGGACACCGAGATGCCCACGTCGACCGCGGGGCGCACACCCGACTTGAACAAGTCATCCTGCAGGTAGATCTGACCGTCGGTGATCGAGATCACGTTGGTGGGGATGTAGGCCGACACGTCGCCCGCCTTGGTCTCGATCACCGGGAGCGCGGTGAGCGAGCCGGCGCCGCGCTCGTCGGAGAGCTTCGCGGCCCGTTCGAGCAGGCGGGAGTGGAGGTAGAACACGTCGCCCGGGTAGGCCTCGCGCCCCGGCGGGCGGCGCAGCAGCAGCGCCATCTGGCGGTAGGCCTCCGCCTGCTTGGACAGGTCGTCGTACACGGCGAGGGCGTGCTCGCCGTTGTCCATCCAGTGCTGACCCATCGCGCAGCCGGCGTAGGGGGCGAGGTACTTGAACGGGGCCTGGTACGACGCCGGCGCGGCGACGACGACCGTGTAGTCCATGGCGCCGTGCTCGCGCAGGGTCTCCACCGTCTGCGCCACGGTCGAGGCCTTCTGGCCGATGGCCACGTAGATGCAGCGCACCCCGAGGCCGCGCTGGTTGATGATCGAGTCGATTGCGATCGTCGTCTTGCCCGTCTTGCGGTCGCCGATGATCAGCTCGCGCTGGCCCCGCCCGATCGGGATCAGCGAATCGATCGCCTTGATGCCGGTCTGCATCGGCTGGTGCACCGGCTTGCGCCCGGTGATGCCGGGGGCCTGGATCTCCATGCGCCGGCTGACCACGTTGGCCAGCGGGCCGCGGCCGTCGATGGGCTGGCCGAGGGCATTGACCACGCGGCCGAGCATGCCGTCGCCCACCGGCACCGAGAGGATGCCGCCGGTGGCCTTGACCAGCTGGCCCTCCTCGATCTCGTCGACCTCGCCGAGCACCACGGCGCCGATCGACTCCTCGTCGAGGTTCAGGGCGAGGCCGACCGCTCCGCCCTCGAACTCGAGCAGCTCGTTGACCGCGGCGTTGGGCAGGCCCGACACCCGGGCGATGCCGTCGCCGACCTCGATCACGCGGCCGACGGTGGTCTGCTCCAGGCTCGGGCGGTACTGGCCCAGCGTGTCGCGGATCGCCGAGAGAATGTCATCGGTGTTGAGCGTCAGCTCAGCCATGTGCTTGTTCGTCCTCGTCTACTGGCTCGTCTACTGGCTCGTGTACAGGCTCGGTCGGGCGGGTCGTTGCGACGTGGGCGGCGCGCGTCGACGCTGCGGCGGCGTTCACCCCAGCCGTTCTCGCAGCTTGACCAGCTTGGAGCGGACGGTGCCGTCGATCACGGTGTCGCCGATCTGGGTGATGAGCCCGCCGAGCACGGTCGGATCGAGGATGACCTTCACCTCGATCGCCTTGCCGGTGGCCTGGGAGAGGGCGACCGCCAGCCGCTTGCGCTGATCCTCGGTGAGATCCACCGCTGAGCGGACCTCGGCGACCTCCTGCTGGCGGCCCTGCGCCGACAGGTCGACGAAGGTCTTCACGATGGCCGGCAGGTCGCGGCCGCGCCCGGCGCCGACCACCATCGAGACCAGGCCCATGGTGGTGGGGGTGACCCGGCCCTCCAGCAGCCGCTCGATGATCTGCTGGCGAACCACGGGGGGCGTGGTCAGGTCGGAGAGGGCGACCCGCAGCTCGTCGTTGCCCTCGAAGATCCGCGCCAGGCGGAACAGCTCGTCTTCGACCTCGGCCAGATCGCCCTCGGCCCGGGCCACGTCGAGCATGGCCTGGGCGTAGGTGTCGGTGCGGTCCGCCATCTGCAAATCGCCTCGCGTTCTCGGTCCTCGACGGTCAGCGGCTCGCGCCGACCGTGTTGATGTAGTTCTCGATCAGCTGCGCCTGGGTGCTGGCGTCGAGGTTGCGCTCGACGACGAGCTCTGCGGCGCCGAGGGCGAGGGCGGCGACCTCGCCGCGCACGTCGGCCAGGGCCTGCGCCTTGGAGGCCTCCACGTCGGCCGCGGCGCGCTGGCGCAGCTCGGCGATGTCGACCTCGGCCCGGCGTTGCAGATCGGCCTTCAGCGAGTCGGCCGTCTGGCGGGCGTCGTCGATGATGCGCTGGGCCTCGGCGCGGGCGTCGGCCAGGCGGGCGTTGTACTGCGCCTGCACCTGCTCGGCCTCGACCCGGGCCTGCTCGGCGGCGAGCAGGTCGTTGCGGATCTTGTCCGACCGGGCCTGCATGCCCTTCTTGATCGGCGGCAGCGCGACCTTCCACATGGCGCCCAGCAGGATGAGGAACGCGAGCCCGCCCCAGATGATCTCGTTCACCGGCGGCAGGATCGGGTTGGGGGACTTGCGGCAGTCCTCGAGCGCGGTCTCGGCCCGATCGGCCCGCTGCTCCTCGGTGAGGGCCGCGTTCTCCTCGAGCTCGTGCACCTTCTCGAGCACGCAGCCGCCTACCGACTCTCCCGCCGCGCCGGCCGCCTGGGGCAGCCCGACAACCAGCGAGGAGCTCAGCGCGACAGCGCCGGCAATCGTGCGAATGCGCATATGGCGGACGGTTCCTTTACGCGAAGTTGAGGAGGATGAACACCACGAAGCCGATGAGCGCGAGCGCCTCGGTGAACGCGATGCCGAGGAACATGGTGGTGCGCACCATGCCGGCCGATTCGGGTTGGCGAGCCATGGCGGTGATGGCGTTGCCGACGACGATGCCGATGCCGACGCCCGGGCCCACTGCAGCCATGCCGTAGCCGATGCCGGCGCCGATGGCCTTGAGGCCGGCCTCCATGTCGCCGGTCGTGCCCTCGGCCGCCTGTGCCACAAGTGCGAGGATGCTCACCCTGATGTCTCCTAGTGCTCGGGATGGATGGCGCCGCCGATGTAGACGGCGGTGAGGATCGAGAAGATGAAGGCCTGCAGGAACCCGACCAGGATCTCGAAGGCCAGCAAGCCCACCAGCACGATGAAGGGCAGCGGCGAGATCGCGACGAGCACGTTCCCCGAGGTGATCAGCGTGTGGGTGAGCACCGCGAAGGTCACGAGCAGCAGGTGGCCGGCCATCATGTTGGCGAAGAGCCGCACGGCCAGGGAGAACGGCCGGACCACGAACGTGGAGACCAGCTCGATGATGGCGACGAGAGGCTTGAGCGCGCCGGGCACCCCAGGGGGGAACAGCGTGTTGGTGAGGTAGCGGATGCCTTGATGCTTGAAGCCGAGGAAGTTGTAGATCAGCCACACCAGGATCGCCATGAAGGCGGGCATGGCCATACGAGCGTTCGCCGGGAACTGGATGAAGGGGATGATCTCGGTGATGTTCGAGAAGAACACGAAGAAGAAGATCGTGGCCAGGAAGGGCAGGAAGTGCATGCCCGAGGGGCCGATCGTCTGCATGATGATCGAGTTCTCGACGAAGCCGACCGCCGATTCCATGAGGTTCTGCACGCCGGTGGGGACCAGTTGGCGCTTTGAGCCGGCGATGGCGAAGAGCACGATCGTGGTGATGACGGCGAAGAAGTAGATCAGCACCGGCTTGTTGATGCCGGCGACGATGGTCGGCCAATCGAGCAGGTGGCCGACCGGGGGGAACTCCAGCGCGGCGAGCAGGGACGCCATCAGTTGCTGCTCCTTGCGGGGTCAGAGGGTGCGGGGCTGGCAGACGCAGGGCGCCGGGGCGGGGGCTTGAGGCCCGGGAAGGCGAGCGAGGCGGACACGTACCGCGTCTCCCACACCAGCAGGCCCAGATGAAACACGATCAGCGTGAAGCCGAGCGGGATCGGTTCGAACCACTCGGCGCGGGCGACCAGCAGCACGGCGCCCATGAGCAGCGCGAGACGCAGGACATAGCCGCCCAGCACCCCCACCAGCAAGGCGGGCAGGGAGATCCGCACCGCGCGGGTCATGATCGCCGCGGCGAGCAGGAAATTGGCGGCCACCAGCGCGAGGGCGAACCCGGCGGACAGCGCCCCGCCGCCCCGCCAGCCGGCGAAGCCGGCGAGCACGGCGAGCGGCGCGAACGGAGCGCCGCGGCGCACGATGTCCCGCGCGATGGCGAGCTCCGGGGCGGAGGCGGACGCGCTGGACCCGGCGGCGGCGCTCATCGCCCCACCTCGCGCCGGGTGGGCAGCTTGCGCTCCTGCGCCTCCATCTCGGACGTGTACAGCCGGAACAGCTTCCACATCATGTACGACACGACCGTGAGCGAGAACACGAGCGTGAACAGCGGCACGACGCCGAGCCAGCGGTCGAGCAACCAGCCGAGGAACCCGAAGATGGCGGGCGTGACGGCGAACTCGAACGCGCGGCTGAGCGCCTCTCCGAATCCGTTGTTGAGTTCGCGGCGATCGATGTTGTTCACGGGTGTGCGGGTGACAAGGGCGGACCGGCCGCTCGGCCGGGCCGGCTCATGCTGATCGTCGCCGGCCGGCGCCGCGGAAGCGACGACCTCGTGGGTAATGGCCCGGCGTCTGTGGTGAGGCGCTTGTGAAACGGGTCGCAATGTAGGCGATCACCTAAGGCGCCGCAAATTGGCGATGCCCTGGTCAGGGGAAAATCCTCGCCCCGATGGGGGGCGTCGCGCGTCTGCGTCGGACGCCGCGCCAGCCCGCTGGCGCGGCGAACGGCCTGCTCAGGCGCCTGCGCCGGCGGGGACGGCGCCGGCGGGCCTGCCGGGCAGCCGGCGGACGGGGCGGAGCCCGCCGAGCGCGAGGATCGTGGGGGGCAGGTCGAGGAGGGCTCGGGGCTCGGCCGGGCCGGGTCGGCAGCCCGGCGCGACGAGCGCCATGAACCCGGCCGGGTCGTGCTCGCCGGTGCGCAGGAACGGGACCGGGCCGATGCGGCCGAGGTCGGGATGCTCGAGCGTGTCGATCGGAGCGGCGAAGACCACCACCAGATCGGCGGGCGGACCGGGGGCGAACGGATCGACGCGCACGCGGACGAGCTCCTCGACGGCGCGGCGGCCGGTGCGGGCGTCGCGGCAGGCGCCGAGCAGCGCTTCGAGGCGGTCGAGCTCGTGGGCGAAGCGCTCGGGCCTCACCTGACCGCAGCGTTCGCGCCCGGCCACGTTCACTCGCAGGTGGGCGTCGCTGTAGGTGGCCAGCGCGAACGCCCGCATGGCGGGCCACCACCGCCGGTACAGGCTCGCGCCCTGCCCCTCGACCGGGCGGGGGAAGCCCCCCTCGGCCTGGCCGGCGGCCACGGCGGCGGCCCACACGTCGACCGGCGGGCCGCTGCGGCGCCGCCGCCGGG
>JBJXGF010000025.1:0-43828 GCA_046153015.1 Acidimicrobiales bacterium
CCGATCTCGCGGCGGCGCGGGCGTGGTGGGCGGCGGGCTACACCGGCGCCGGCGTCGACGTCGCCGTCGTCGACTCCGGCGTGGCCCGGGTCGGCGCGCTGGCCGAACCCGGCCGCGTCCTCGACGGCGGAGACTTCCGCCGCGGCGACCCCGGCGCCGCACACGACGGCGACCCCCCTGGCGGCGGCTATGGCGACGGCTATGGCCACGGCACGTTCATGGCCGG
Source organism: Acidimicrobiales bacterium (assembly GCA_046153015.1). GTDB lineage: Bacteria > Actinomycetota > Acidimicrobiia > Acidimicrobiales > CAIXPF01 > JBJXGF01. The sequence continues at coordinate 227 of JBJXGF010000025.1, forward strand.
CCTGATCGCCGGGCGCGACCCGCTCGGGTTGGCGATGGCGCCTGACGCGCGCATCGTGGCCGTGCCGGTGGGCGACGAGGAGGGCGACGCCGACCGGGCCGAGGTGGCCGCGGCGATCAGGTGGGCGGCTGCTCACGGCCGCGAGCACGGGCTCAACGTGCGGGTGCTCAACCTGTCCTACGCCGCGCCGCCGCTGCCGCTCGGCGCGCCCGACCCGCTGCTCGAGGCGGTGGAGGAGGCCCACCGCGCCGGGATCCTCGTGGTCGCGGCGGTCGGCAACACCGGTGAGGCCGGGCCGGGCCTGGCCAGCCCCGCGCTCAGCCGGGCCGCGCTCGCCGTGGGCGCCACCCGCACCGCCGGCGGCCCCAGCCCGCTCGACGACGAACGGGCCGAGTTCTCCGCCCGCGGCGCCGGCTGCGTCGGCTGCCGGACGCCCGACCTGCTCGCCCCCGGCGCGCACCTGCGGAGCTGGCGGGCGCCCGGCGCAGTCGTGGACCGCAGGCACCCGGAGGGGCGCGACCGGGATCCGCGGCTCTTCCGGGGCAGCGGAACCTCCCAGGCGGCGGCGGTCACGAGCGGCGCCGCGGCGCTGGTGCTGTCCCGGTGGCCGCACCTGAGCCCCGACGAGGTGAAGGCGTACCTGTTGGCCCACGCCCAGCCGCTGCCCGACCTCGACGCGACCGCCCAGGGGGCGGGCGCCCTGCTGCTCCCCCCGCCCCACGACGACGGGGGCGCCGTCTGGTCCGGCGCCCGCTGGTCCGGCACCCGCTGGTCCGGCACCCGCTGGTCCGGCACCCGCTGGTCCGGCACCCGCTGGTCCGGCACCCGCTGGTCGGGCACCCGCTGGTCCTGAACGCGAGCGGGCCCGGCGGACGCGCTCGCGGCCGCCGGGCCCAGCGCCCCGCCCCCCTCTACTGCACGGTGAGCGAACCCTTCATCCCCGCATCGAAGTGGCTGGGGATCGTGCACACCACCTGGTAGGCGCCCGGCCGGTCGAAGGTGATCGATCCTTTGGACTGGCCTCCGGCGGCCGCCTGGTCGATCTTGGCGAACACCAGGCTGGCGCGGTACTCGGACTCCTTCGAGATCGAGGCGCCCTCCTGGAGCACCACGAACTCGTGGATGACCGTGCCCGTGTTGTCGAGCGTGATCGAGATGGGCGTGCCGGCCGGCGCCGTCGCGGTGTTCGGCTTGTAGAAGAAGTCGCCCGCCTCCCAGGTCACCTCCGTCGACACGCCCGCACCGCCCTGCATCACCACGGTCTTGCGGCCCCCCGCCCGCACGAACGCGGCGTACGCCAGCACCAACGCGGCCACGGCGATGATCGTCACGAGGGTCAGCCAGCCCTCCTCGCCGGCGCCGAGGACCACGCGGGTGCGGCCCTCGGGCGCATCGAGGCGCACGCCGTCGGCCGCCTGCTCGCGGTCGGGTCGAGGGGTGATGGTGCCGGTCACGACGCTTCTCCTAACGGCAGGTCCGGGCGCTCACCCAGACTCGGGACTCCGGGAGCGGCCGGCTCGTCGAGCGCCCGAGCCACCCGCCGCACGGCCAACGCCCCCACCCCGAGCGCCGGGCCCACCACCAGGGTGGGCGCGAGCGTGAGCCGCCAGTCGGTGCGGGCGGGGTGGACGTCGAGCGCGATCGCGCCGCTCGGGTGCAGCGAGCACACGAGCGAAGCCGACGCCCGCAGCGTGATCCTGCGCCGCTCCCCCGGCGCCACCAGCCAGCGTCCGAGCACGTGCACCACGGCGTCGTCGTTGGCCAGCACGAGCACGTCGCCGGAACGGAAGCTCCACGTGGCCGGCAGGGCGAGCGGGTTCTGCCCGGCGGCGACGAGCGCGGCCGCGCCGGGCTGGATCGTGAGCTCGTGCACCGCCGGGCGCCGTCCCGGCCCGGCGTAGATCCACAACGCGAGCGCGCACACCACCCAGAACGCGGCGGTGGCTACGGCGATCACGCCCGCCGCCCGCGCCGCCCGCAGCCCGCCGGCAGTCACCCCCCCGCTCCCCACGAGGTACAGCGTGGGGTAGATCACCACCCAGGCCAGATCGACGAAGTGCCAGTACTTCACCGCCGCCTCGACCCACCAGTGATCCTCCGAGCCGTAGTGGCCGCGGCGGCCGAGGTTCAGCACCACGGCCAGGGCCAGCACGCCGGTGAGCACGTGGAAGGCGTGCAGCCCGATCAGCGTGAAGAACACGCTCCCGTAGAGGGTCGCCACCGGGAAATGGCCGGCCGCCTCGTCGAACTCGAAGCCGACTCCCACGAGGAACGCCACGCCGAACACGATCGTGATCGTGAGGTACGCGAAGAAGCCTCGGCGGTCGTCATGGGCGATCGCCGTCTCCCCCAGGTAGGCGCTGATGCTCGACACCAGCAGCAGCACGGTCAGCCCCAGCGCCAGGCCTTGGTTCAGCTCCTCGGGCTGATGCGTGCCGTCGAGCACGTAGCGGGCCGAGATGAACGCGCTGAAGAGGAACGTCTCGGAGAGGATGAACAGCCAGAGCCCCAGGCGGTTCGCCCGCGGCCGGTAGCTCGCTTCGGCCCGCAGGTGAGCGGCGTGGGCGGTGAGCGCGGCCATCAGTGCGCCTTCTCGCCGAAGAGCTCGCGCACATGCATGAAGTTGTCGAGGATCACCCAGCCCTTCAGCGCCATGAACGGCACGAGCGGCCACAGCGGATCGGCCAGATTGGTGGCCAGGACGTACTCCAGCACGGTCAGCACCGCCAGCAGCGCGGCCGCGACCCAACCCCGGCGCACCTTTGCGCGGTAACGGGGCCGCAGGGCGAGCCGGTCGGTGCGGGGCGAGTAGGTGCGGCTCGGGTCGGCCATGTCAGCTCCCCTCGTGGGCCGCGCTCACGCGGGCGGGCGGCTGGTCGAAACGGGCGTGCACCTGGGAGGAGCCGTAGGTGTACGGCGTGGCGACCACCTCGGGCAGGCTCGGGAAGTTGTGGTGGGGCGGCGGCGAGGACACCTGCCACTCGAGCGTGGTCGCGTTCCAGGGGTTGGCCGGCGCCTTGGGGCCCTTGAACGCCGACCAGATCATGTTGAAGGCGAAGAGCAGGAACCCGGCGCCCAGCACGAACGCGCCGATCGAGCTGGCCATGTTGGCGTCCGCCAGCTCGTCCGGGTAGTCGGCGATGCGGCGGTTCATTCCGTTGGTGCCGGCCCAGAACTGCGGCAGGAACGTGGCTTGGAAGGCCACGCCGATCCACACCGCGAAGATCGTGGCCATCGCGTTGTTGTACATCCTGCCGGTGATCTTGGGGTACCAGTAGTGGATGCCGGCGAGGAACCCGAAGATCACGCCGCCCATGATCGTGTAATGGAAGTGGGCGACCACGAAGTAGCTGTCATGGAGCTGCACGTCGGTGGCCACGTCAGCCAGGAAGATGCCGGTGACGCCGCCCATCAGGAACTGGAAGACCCAGGTGAAGGCCAGCACCATCGGCGCCTTCATCCACACCTTGCCTTGCCACATGGTGCCGAGCGCCGACAGGAAGATCACGCCGGTGGGGATCGAGATCATCTCGCTGAGGAACATGAACGGCGCGTGCAGATAGCTCGCCATGCCACTCGTGAACATGTGGTGAGCCCACACGATGCCCGACAGCGCAACGATCACCATCAGCGCAATGACCACCGCCCGATAGGCGAAGAGCGGCTTGCGTGACATGTGGCTGATGATCTCGAGCGAGAGCCCGAAGCTCGGCAGCACCATGATGTAGACCGCCGGGTGCGAGTAGAACCAGAACAGGTGCTGGTAGAGCAGCGGATCGCCGCCGTTGGCCGCGCCGGCGGCGAAGAACGACGTGCCGGCCACGCGGTCGAGCAGGATCAGGATCAGCGAGGCGGCGAAGTACTGGGTGACCACCAGGCTGAGCATCGAGCCGGCCACCGCGCCCCAGACGAAGATCGGCAGGCGTCCCCACGTGAGCCCCGGCGCCCGCATGGTCGCCACGGTCACGAGGATGTTCAACCCGCCGAAGATCGAGGACAGGCCGAAGGTGATCACGGCCAGGATGAACAGGATCTGTCCGTCGGCGTTGACGACCGACAGCGGCGGATACGCCGTCCAGCCCGAGTCGAACCCCCCGAGCAGCGGGGAGGCGAGCAGCGCGACCGCCACCGGCGGCACCAGCCAGAAGCTGATGGCGTTGAGCCGCGGGAAGGCCATGTCGTCGGCGCCGATCATGAGCGGCACCATGAAGTTGCCGAACGCGCCGAGCACACCCGCCACCGCCACGGCCACCATCAAGATGCCGTGCATGCTCATCACCTGGTTGTACCGGTCGGCGTTCATGATCGTCTCGCCGGGGCGGGACAGCTCGATGCGGATGGCCGTGGCCGCCAGGCCGCCGAGCAGCAGCACGGTCACGAACGTGCACAGGTACTGCGCGCCGATCACCTTGTGGTCGGTGCAGAACGAGAAATAGCGCCGCCAGCCGGCCGCCTCGTCCTCTCGCGCGGGCAGGCCGGCGAACTCCCGCAGCCAGGTGCGGGCGAGCCCGATGCCGAGCAGCCAGCCGATGAGCGCGCCGACGAAGCCGAACACCACGCCGAGCTGGTCGTTGACGCCGCCAGTCCCCACCAGCAGCGCCACGGCTGCCGAGCAGGTAGCCGACGACCGAGCCGGCGACGCCGCGCAGAACTGGCCACATACGCTCAAGCTCCTTGCTTCTGCGCGGCGAGCCACGCGTCGAACTCGGCCCGCTCGAGCACCCGCACGGGCGCCGCCATCACCGTGTGCCCGAGCCCGCAGAGCTCGGCGCATTGGACCCGCACGTTGAAGTCACGGTCGGCGTCCCCGGTGCGCTCCGGGGTCACGTAGAGCTGCGTGGTGCGCCCGGGCACGGCGTCGATCTTCGTGCGGAACGCCGGGATCCAGAACGAGTGGACGATGTCGGTGGCGGTCACGTCGAACCGCACGCGTTCGTCGACCGGCAGCGCCAGCTCGGTGGTGGAGCGGACGCCGTCGGGGTACGTGAACACCCACGACCAGCGCTGCGCCTGGACCTGCACCACCAAGTCGGCCTCGGAGGAGCCGCGCAGGTCGCGCAGGCCGACGAAGCCCGGGTTGATGCTCACCCCGACGGCAGCGCAGCGCTCACCCCCACCCACACCGGCACCAGCACCCGGTGGGTCGTCTGGTGTGGGCCGTCCTCGGTGGGGGCGCCGTCCGGCTTCGCCCGGAACCGCAGCACCACGAGGGCCATGCCGGCGGCGACCAGCGCGAAGACGGGCACGGCGAGGCCGATCAGCAGCCGGTAGGCCTCGTCGACCACGTGCGCCTCGCGGGCGTAGCGGGCCGGCAGCAGGTCGAGGCCCCAAGCCATGGCCTCGCCGATGACGGTGAACACGACCCAGAGCACACCGAACAGCACCCAGTCCGACGAACGACGTTGCGCGTCTTGCCCCACCAGGCCGGCCACGACCGACTTGCCAACAGTTGGGGAATCGCCAGACCGCTGACAAAGGTCCGCGCCAATCGGGACCTTCGTCACATCCCCGGCCGGCTCGCTGGCGCTCGCCCGGCCGCCCGGCTTCGCTTCGCTCAGCCGGTTCAGATCGCGGCGTCGTCGGGCAGCGGCGTGATCAGCACGTTCACCGGTCCGTCGACGGTCCGGGTGGTGTGGCCCTTCGTGCCCATGTCGTCGGCGAGGAACACGTCGCCGCGGCCGAAGCTGCGCGTGTGCCCATCCGGCGTGCCCACCTCGAGCACCCCGGCGAGGATCGTCACCAGCTGGCGCCGTGGGGCCGGGTGCCACGGCTGGTCGAGCCCGGCCGGCAGCTCGGAGATCTGCACGAAGGCGCTGGCGAAGGGCGCGGTGGCGACGATCGTGTGGCCGAAGTTGTCGGAGGCGGCCTTGGGGAAGCTCAGCTCGATCTCGGAGAACTGCGATTCGCCGTCGGGGCCGGGCGAGAACCGGGTGATCCGCATGGGCGGACGCTAACAGGGCCGTTTCGATCAGGCGCCGGGCCGAGCGCCGGCGCCGCACGGACCGGGCGCAACTACCATCCGGGGCCATGGACAGCGCTGACCGTCTCGAGCTGCACGAGCTGCCGGGCCGCTACGGGGACGCCATCGACGATCGCGACTGGGAGCGCCTCGGGCGCATCTTCACCGAGGACGCCACCTTCGACCTCACCGACCTCGGCGGCCCGAAGCTGGAGGGCCTCGCCGAGATCAAGCGGTACATGGACGAAGAGGCGCAGCACCCCCAGACCCACCTCATGACCAACATCTACGTCGACGAGGCGCCGGACCGGGTCACGCTGCGGTTCCGGATCGTGGCCCTGCGCCGGGACAAGCCCGTCGCCTCGGGCAACTACTACGACACCGTGGTGAAGACCCCAGCCGGCTGGCGGGTGAAGGACCGGGTGTTCACGATCCGCCGCCGGGACCGCAAACGGTGAGCGCGACGGGCGCCGGGCGGCCCGCCGCCTGGCGCTACCAGGCGTAGGCCTCGGGGGCCGGGCCGCCGGGGCCGGGGAAGATCTCGTCCAGCCGGGCGAGGGCCTCCGGGGAGAGCTCCACCGCCAGGGCCCCGAGGGCGTCGGCGAGCTGCTCCCGGGTGCGGGGCCCGGCGATCGGGGCGGTCACGGCCGGGCGGGTGAGCAGCCACGCCAACGCCACCTGCCCGGGCGCGGCGCCCAGCTCCGCGCACAACGCCTCGTAGGCCTCCACCTGCGCCCGGTGCCGTTCGAGCAGGCGGGCCTGGCTCGGGTCGGCGCGCCGTCCCCCGGCCGGGACGCCGCCCAACACGCCGCCGAGGAGCCCGCCGGCCAGCGGGCTCCACGGGATCACCCCCACCCCGTAGGCCTCGCACGCCGGCAGCACCTCCAGCTCCACGGTGCGGCTGCGCAGGTTGTAGAGGCTCTGCTCGCTCACGAGCCCGAGGAACGGCCGCCGCGCCGCCGCCTCGTTGGCCTGGGCGATGTGCCAGCCGGCGAAGTTGGAGCTGCCGACGTAGATGACCTTGCCCTGGGCCACGAGCAGCTCCATCGCCTGCCAGATCTCCTCCCACGGCGTGTCCCGATCCACGTGGTGCATCTGGTAGAGGTCGAGGTGGTCGGTCTGCAGCCGCCGCAGGCTGGCCTCGCAGGCGGCGCGGATGTGGCGAGCGGAGAGGCGGGACGTGTTGGGCCACGGGTCGGCGCCGCCGTACACCTTGGTGGCGAGCACGACCTTGTCCCGCCGGCCGCCGCCCTGCGCGAACCAGCGCCCGATGATCTCCTCGCTCATGCCCCGGCGGGCGCCGTAGCCGTTGGCGGTGTCGAAGAAGTTCACGCCGGCCTCGAGCGCGTCGTCCATGATCCGGTGCGACTCGGCCTCGTCGGTCTGCTTGCCGAAGTTCATGGCGCCGAGACAGAGCGGGCTCACCTTCACCCCTGCCCGGCCGAGCTTGCGGTACTCCATCGCCCGATTCTGGCCTGGACAGCCCGCCCTGCGCTGCATCAGTCTCGGCGCCGTGACCCCCACCAGCCCTGACCTGTCGAGCCCCGCGACGGCGTCGGCGCCCGACAGCGCGACGCTGCCGAAGCGCGTGCTGATCGCCAACCGGGGCGAGATCGCGGTGCGCATCGCGAAGGCCGCCGCCAGCCTGGGTGTGGAGCCGGTGGCGGTGTACGCGCCGGTGGACGCGAGATCGCTGCACACCCGCATCGCGGCCCGGGCGCTGCCGCTGCCCGGCGACGGGGTCGACGCGTACCTCGACGGCCACGCGCTGATCCGCCTCGCGCTCGACGCCGGCTGCGACTGCGTGCACCCCGGCTACGGCTTTCTCGCCGAGCGGGCCGGGTTCGCGCGGGCCTGTGCGGCGGCGGGCCTCACCTTCGTGGGGCCCACCCCGGCTGCGCTCGAGCTCTTCGGCGACAAGGTGGCGGCGAGGGCGCACGCCGCGGCGCTCGGGATCCCCACCGTGCCCGGGAGCGATCTGCTCGATTCGAGTGAGGCGGCCCTCACCACGGCGGAGGCGCTGGGCTACCCGGTGATGCTCAAGGCCGCCGCCGGCGGCGGCGGGCGGGGGATGCGCGTCGCGGCCGGCCCGGCGGAGCTGACCGAGGCGTACGAGCGCTGCCGCAGCGAGGCGGCGGCCGCCTTCGGGGACGGCACGGTGTACCTCGAGCGCCTCGTCTCCCGACCCCGCCACATCGAGGTGCAGATCCTCGGTGACGGGTTCGGCTCGGTCGTCCACCTGCACGAGCGGGACTGCTCGGTCCAGCTCCGCCATCAGAAGGTCGTCGAGGTGGCGCCCGCCCCCGGCCTGGAGCCCGACCTGCGGGGGCGCATCCAGGCCGACGCGGTCCGCCTTGCGACGGCGGTCGGCTACCAGAACGCGGGCACGGTGGAGTTCCTCGTGTCGCCCGACACGAGCGAGCACTTCTTCATCGAGTGCAACCCCCGCATCCAGGTCGAGCACACGGTGACGGAGCAGGTGACCGGCCTCGACCTGGTGGAGCTGCAGTTCCGCCTGGCCGCCGGCGCCTCGCTCGCCTCGCTCGGCCTGGCCGATCAGGAGGCGGTCGGGCGGCCCCGCGGGTTCGCGGTGCAGGCCCGGGTGGTGGCGGTCGGCGCCGGCGTGCTCACCGGCTACAAGGAGCCCTCCGGGCCCGGCGTGCGGGTCGACGCCCACGGCTACGCCGGCTACGCCCCTCCCCCGCAGTTCGACCCGTTGCTGGCGAAGGTGATCGGCGCCTCGGGCTCGGCCGCCACGCTGCACTCGGCGCTCGACCGCACGCGGCGCGCCCTCGAGGAGTTCCACCTCACCGGCGTGCCCACCAACGTGTCGCAGCTCCGGGCGATCCTGGCCCACCCCGCCGTGCGGGCCGGCGACGCCCGCACCACGCTGCTCGACGAGGCGCCCGAGCTGCACGCCGCGGCCCAGCCGGCCGAGGGCGGCCCGCTCGCCCTCTTCGCCGAGGCGGTGAGCGCCCCCACCGCGCCGGCCGCCCCGCCCGCGCCGACGAGACCGCCGCTGGCCGCGCCCGCCGGCCACGCCGAGGTCCGCTGCCCGATGACGGCCTCGGTCCTCGAGGTGCGCGCCCGCGCCGGCGACATGGTCGCGCCCGGCCAGACCCTCCTCGTGGTCAGCGCGATGAAGATGGAGACCCAGCTCACCGCGCCGTGCGCCGGCCGCGTGGCGGCGGTGGTCGACGCCGCGGCCGGCGACCTGCTGGTCGAGGGCGAGATCGCCGTGGTGATCGAGCCCCAAGCCACCGCCGGAGCCGGGGCCGGCGGCGGCGGCGCGGCGTCGGGCGGTGAGAGCCCCTGGAGCGAGACGCTGGCCGAGGTTGCCACCCTGGCGCGCCTGGCCCACGAGCGCCTCGCCCCCGCCAGTGAGGACCCGGGCGTGGTGCGCCAGCGCAGCCGCGGCAAGCTCACCTGCCGCGAGCGGATCGCCCTGCTGCTCGACGAGGGCAGCTTCCGGGAGGTCGGCAGCGTCGCCGGCTTCGCGTCCTACGACGGCGACGGCGCGATCAGCGCCTTCACCCCGGCCAACCACGTGGGCGGCTGGGGCAAGATCGAGGGCCGCCCTGCGGTGGTCTGCGCCGACGACTTCACCTCCCGCGGCGGCCACGCCGACGGCGCGATCGGCGCGAAGAGCTTCTATCTCGACCGGCTCTCGCTCGAGCTGCGCGTGCCCTCGATCCGCCTGCTCGACGGCTCCTCCGGCGGGGGCAGCGTTGCGGCCATGGTGCCCGAGCAGCGCCAGCAGGGCGAGAGCGCGGCGAAGGAGAGCAGCGGCGCCATCACCGCCGGGCGGCCCCGGGTGTCGGGCGGCGGCGGCTCCTTCCTGCCCGGCCACCTCGGCAGCACCGAGTACACCGAACAGCTCTCCGCCGTGCCGGTGGTGAACCTCCTGCTCGGCAGCGTGGTCGGCATCGGCGCCGCCAAAGCGGTGCTCGGCCACTTCTCGGTGATGGTGCGCGACATCGCCCAGCTGTTCGTGGCCGGCCCGCCGGTCGTGAGCCACGCGATGGGCTACGACATCACGAAAGAGGAGCTCGGGGGCTGGCACATCCACTGCCGCAACGGCTCGGTCGACAACCTGGCCGAGACCGAGGAAGAAGCCGCGGCGCTGGCCAAGCGCTTCCTCTCCTACCTGCCGACCAGCGTGTACGAGCCGCCGCCGGTCCTGGCGCCCGACCCCGCCGACCCGCCGGAGCGGCGGGAGGACGAGCTGCTGACGCTGATCCCCCGCAAGCGGACCACCACCTTCGACGTGCGCCGAGCCATCGAGCTGATGGCCGATCGCGGGTCGTTCTTCGAGATCGGTCCGTTGTGGGGAACCGACCAGGTGACCGGATTCGTCCGCTTCAACGGAGCGCCCCTCGGCGTGATCGCGTCGGACAGCCGTCACGTGAACGGCGGCGCCCTCACCGCCGACGGCTGCGACAAGCTGCGCCGCCACCTCGACCTGTGCGACCTGTTCCACCTGCCGCTGCTCAACCTGGTGGACAACCCCGGCTTCGCGGTGGGCCTCGAGCACGAGCGGGCGGGCACGATCCGCCGCGGCGCCGAGTGGATGGTGGCCTTCGCCCAGTTCAGCGCACCGATCTTCACGGTGGTGATGCGCCGCAGCTTCGGGGTCGCCGGCAACAACTACGCCACCCCTCGGCACACGCCGTCGGTGCGGGTGGCGTGGCCCGCGGCCGACGTGGGCGGCATCCCCCCCGAGGGCGGCATCGAGGCGGCCTACAAGCGCCAACTCGCCGAGGCGGAGGATCCGGCCGCGCTGCGGGCCGAGCTCGAGGCCCGCATCGAGAGCGCCCGGGGACCGCTCGGCCCGCTGTCGAAGTTCCAGATGGAGGAGATGATCGACCCGCGCGACACCCGCCGGCTCGTGTGCGAGTGGGTCGACACCGCCTACCGGCTGGTGTCCCAACCGGCCCGGCTCGCGCCCCGCGCGCTGCAGTTCCGACCCTAAGCGCCCCTCTCCGGCTCGCTTCCGCCCCCAGCATCTAGGGTGAGCGCAGCGAGCCCTACCGGCCGTGCGAGCGCCAGCGAGCCGGCCGGCGATGGGGTCTGGGGGCGCAGCCCCCAGGGACGTCCTAGGGTGGTCGCCACCCGCCCCTGCCTGGAGGCACCCGCCATGGCTGCGAAGGCACCGCTCCTGCCCGGACGACTCGGCTCACCCGAGATGCAGCTGAAAGACGACCCCCGCATCGACCCGCGGCTGTTGGCCGCCTTGGCCACGGTCGGCCTCGACACGGCCCCGCCGCCCTCCCCGGTCGACTCCTCGACCCCGCTCGACGCGCTGCTCGACCACCTCGCCGCCACCGAAGCCGCCTTCGACGGGCTGTTCACGGCGGTCAACCCCGGCTTGCCGGCGGTGCAGGGCGTGGTCCGCAGCGTCGAGGTGATCAGGGGCGTCGACGGCAACGACATCACGCTCTACCTGCACCGCCCGGCGGTCAGCAACGGCGACCTGCCGTGCGTGCTGCACCTGCACGGCGGCGGCATGGTGATGCTGGAGGCAGCCGGCCCGGGCTACCACCACTGGCGCGACGCGCTGGCGGCGGCCGGCCTCGTGGTGATCGGCGTCGAGTTCCGCAACGGAGGCGGCAAGCTCGGCCCGTACCCGTTCCCGGCCGGGCTCGACGACTGCACCTCGGCGCTGGTGTGGGCGGCGGAGAACAAGACCCGGCTCGGCTTCACCAGCCTCGTCGTCTCGGGCGAGTCCGGCGGGGGCAACCTCACCCTCGCCACCGTGCTCAAGGCGAAGCGCGACGGCCGCCTGGGCCTGATCGACGGGGTCTACGCGCAGTGCCCCTACATCTCGGGCGCGTACGCCGACCCGCCGTCCGAGCTGACCTCGCTGTACGAGAACGACGGGTACTTCCTCGACTGCTCGATGATGGGCCCCCTCGCCAAGGTGTACGAGCCGACCGGCGCCAACGCCGCCAACCCGCTGGCGTGGCCGTACCACGCCGCGCCCGCCGATCTCGCCGGGCTGCCGCCCCATGTCATCTCGGTGAACCAGCTCGACCCGCTGCGCGACGAGGGCCTCGCCTACTACCGCAAGCTGCTCGACGCCGGCGTGAGCACGGTGGGCCGCACGGTCAACGGCACCGTGCACGCCGCCGACTGCATCTTCGCCGAGGCCATCCCCGACGTGTACGCGGCCACGATCCGCGACATCAAGGCCTTCGCCGACTCGCTCTGATGTGACCCGGCCGTCCCGGCCAGATCAGCGGCGGAGGCGTGCGTGCCACAACGCGGCGCGGGCGGCGTTGGCGCCGCACGCGCCGTGCACGCCCCCGCCCGGGTGGGCGCTGGCCGAGGCGAGATACAGGCGCCGGATCGGCGTCTCGGGCCGGCCCCACCCGGGCGTCGGGCGGAACACGAGCTGCTGGTCGAGCTGCGCGGTGCCCCCCGAGATCGCCACGCCCACGAGGTTCGCGTCGTGCGCCTCGATGTCGGCCGGGGTCCAGAGGCGCCGCCCCCGGATGGCGGCGCGAAAGCCCGGCGCGAGGCGCTCGACGAAACGCTCGACGCGCTCGGCGAAGCGGACCGCAGCGGTCCGATCGAACGGAGGGTCGATCTCGCCGGCGGCGTCCCCGCGCACCTGGCGGAGCACGTGCGTGTAGGCCCAGGCCGTGTCGGCCCCGGGCGGGTGGCGGGTCGGATCGGAGAGGTCCTGCTGGCCCACCAGCAGGAACGGCTTCTCCGGGAGGAGCCCGCAGCTGAGCTGCTCGAAGCTGATCGTCAGGTCGTCGACGCTGTCGATCACGTGCACGGTCCCCGCCCGCCGCGCGTTCGGGTCCAGCCACGGGATGGGCCGGTCGAGGTTCCAGTCCAGCTTGAGCGTGCTGTGATCCCACTGGAACTCGTCGAGGTCCTGGCGCAGCCGGGCGGGCGCCAGGCAGGGGTCGAGGAGCTGTCGGTAGAGCGCCGGCGCCGACACGTCGGCCACCACCGCCCGTGCGGCCGGCTCGTCGCCGCCGGCGGTGCGCACGCCCACCGCTCGCCCACCGCGCACCAGCACCTGCTCCACGGGACGGCCGCACACCACCCGCCCGCCGCGCGCCTCGAGCCGGGCCACCAGCGCGTCGGTGAGCCGGCCGGCGCCCCCCTCGGGAACCGGGAAGCCGTAATCCTGGCCGAGCATGCAGAGCAGCCAGCCGAAGAAGCCGCTGAGCGTGTTCTCCGGCGCCAGGTCGGCGTGCAACGCCGCGCCGGCGAGGAGCCGCCGGGCGCCGGCGCCGCCGAAGCGCTCCTCGCCCAAGCGGCGCACCGGCAGGAGCAAGAACCGGGCGAAGCGCAGGAGATCCCGTCGCAGGGCCAAGGCCAGCTGGGCGCCGCCGACCACCGGGGGAAACGGCGTGAACAGGCTGCGCAACAGACCCGGCCGGGCCGCGGTCCACAGGGCGTGCAGCTCGAGCCAGGCGGCGCGTCTCCGGGGTGAGCGGCCTCGAGGCCCACCGCGGTGTCCTCCAGGCGGGAGCACAGGGCCGCGCTCGGCCCCTCGCTCGTGGGGTGGGCGAGCACCAACGGCGCCCGCCGCCACCGCAGCCCGTGCGACTCGAGCCCGAGCTCGGCGATCACCGGCGACGCCGCCGTGAGCGGGTAGAAGGCCGAGCAGAGATCGTTGACGAAGCCGGGCTCGATCAGCTCGGCGGACCGAACGGCGCCGCCAGGCGAGTCCTGCGCCTCGAGCACGCACACCTCCCAGCCGGCGTCGGCCAAGAGGTTGGCCGCCACCAGCCCGTTCGGCCCGGCGCCGATCACCACCGCGTCGACCATCGCTGCCTCTTGCCCGCTCCCGGGAGGGGACACGCCACCTCCGCCCTGGAGCCTTTCCCCGCCGGCGGTTGGGCTGGACGCGCCCGCCCTCGGGTACCTCGCGGCTCATGACCGATTACAGCGAGACCGGCGCCACGCCCGTCGAAGACGCCGCGGTCGAGGATCCGCCGACCGTTGACGAGGTGCTCGACGCCCAACAGCGCGAGTTCCCCGAGCAGGCCGCCACCCGCATGCATCCGGACGGCGCCGACCCGGCCTGAGCAGATGCGCCCCCCGGAGCGGCGCCGCGGAGCCGGGTGTGAGAATCTTCACGACTGCACCGTTCTTCAGCCTGCACAGCCTCGATCACGCCGAAGGATCCGCCGATGGCCATCCGCGCCAAGCTCACCACTCTCGACGACATGACCGCCGCTCAGAAGTCGGGCGGAGCCGCCTCCCCGCCGAAGCGGGAGATCTCCGACGAGGAGAAGGCCATTCGCAAGGAGCGGGTGGCAAAGGCGAAGGATGCGCTGGCCCGCTCGGTCGGCGCGAAGGGCGAGCACGTGGCGACGGCCCGGGCCGCGCTCAAGAGCTACCTCCAGCACCTCAACGACCCGAAGCAGCCCGACGACGCCCAGTTCGAGGCGCTGCTCGAGGCCCCGTTCAAGGCGCCGGCCAAGAAAAGGGGCGGCGACCGCCGCTTCTGATCACCAGGCGGCGACGACCAGCTCCTCGGGGTCGGCTTCGCGCAGCTCACGGCGGAGTCGGCCGAGGGTGCCCGGGTAGAACGCCACGACCCGCCCGGCGCGGTCGAGGTAGAAGTTCGGGCAGCCGCCGGTCCAGCTCATCTCGGCCAGCTCGAGCTGGATCTGCGCGTTGTACCGCTCGGTCACGTCGCGGCGCGCCTCCACGGACTTCACGCCCCCGTCGGTCAGGCGGCGCACCCAGCCGGTGATGAACTCGGTCTCGGCCTCCGCCGAGGAGATCAGGGCCCCGTAGGCCACCGTTCCGTTCACGCCGCACACGGTGAAGTAGTTGGGGAAGCCGGGCACGGCGACGCCGCGGTACGCCTCGGTGCTGCGCCGCAGCGCGTCGCGCAGCCGCTCGCCGCCCCGGCCCACCACCTCCACCGCCGGCCCGCCCTCGGCCCGTCCGCCGAGCTTGTATCCCGTGCAGAAGATCACCACGTCGACAGGCGTGTGGGCGCCGTCGGCGCTGAGCACCCCGTCGGCGGTGAGCCCGGTCACGGCGTGGGGCACGAGTCGCACATGGGGCAGCGCGAGCGTCGGGTAGTACTCGTCGCACACCAGGATGCGCTTGCACCCCGGCTCGTAGTCGGGGGTGAGCGCAGCCACGAGGTCAGGGTCCTCGATCGAGGCGCGCAGCGCGGTGAGGCACAGCTCCCGGATGCGGTCCTGCGCCCGGCGGCGCCGCTTGAACGCGCCGTACCACAGCAACGCCTCCCGGTACTGGCTGCGGCGCAGCCGACGCTGGTGCTGCGGGGCCAGCAACGCCTCCCGCTCGGCCTCGGAGTAGAACCGGTTCCCTCTCGGCAGGATCCAGTTCGGGGTGCGGGAGAACACGTGGAGCGCCGCCGCCGTCTTCGCCGCTTCCGGCGCCACCTGCACGGCGCTCGCCGCGCTGCCGATCACCGCCACCCGCCGACCGGCCAGGTCCACGTCGTGGCGCCAGGCCCCGGAGTGCCAGGACGGCCCGGCGAAGCGTTCGAGGCCGTCGAGGCGAGGGAGGTTCGGGGCGGTCAGCCCCCCGGTGGCGGCCACCAGCACCCGATGCGCCGCCGCCTCACCGGCGGCGGTCTCCACCCGCCAGGCGCCGTCGCCGTCCTCCCACACGGCGCGCTCGACCGTCTCGCCGAACCGGATGTGCTCGATCAGGCCGTACTTCTCGGCGCAAGCCCGCACGTACGCCTGGATCTCGGCCTGGCCGGCATAGGTCATCGACCAGTTCGGGTTCGGCTCGAAGGAGTAGCTGTAGAGGTGCGAAGGCACGTCGCAGTGCAGGCCGGGGTAGGTATTGCGCAGCCAGGTGCCGCCCACGTCGGCTTCACGCTCGTAGATCACGAAGTCGTCGAGCCCAGCACGGCGCACCTGCATCCCCATCAGCACCCCGGACAGGCCTGCGCCGAGTATCCCGACTGCAGCCATGAGCCGCCAGCCTAGGCGCCCCTGCGCCAGGCCCTACGGGAACGGCCAGTCCCGCAGCGGGCGCTGGAGGCGCAGCCTCGGCGGCGGGGCCGCCTCGTAGGCGCCCACGTCGCAGGCGACGAACCCGTCGCCGTTGCCGTCGGCGGGCCGGCTCTGCCCGCGCTGGTCCTTCGATCCGCTCGAGGGGCACGTGGCGGCGCCGCCGTCGATGGCGGGGCTGCCGGCGAGGAGCGGCAAGGTCCGTCCGTCGCCGTAGTACGGGTCGAGGCGTGCGTCGCCCACGTTGGGCACGCCGGTGCAGCTGGCGTCGTCGGCCATGGAGTGCACGGCCGAGGTGATCGGCCCGACGCAGTTGGCGCCGCTGTTCTGGCCGAGCAGGGTGTGGTCGAGGCGGGTCGTGCTGCCGGCGACCGTGTAGAGCCCGGCGCCGCCGTACGACTTGGCGATCGTGGTGGAGTACAGCTCGAGGGCGCCGCCGTTGAACACCCCGCCGCCTCGCTCGTTGGCGTAGTTGTTGCCGATCGTCACATTCACCAGCAGGGCGGTGGCCCCCGAGGCGTTGTAGAGGGCCCCGCCGTCCCGCATGGCCGTGCTGGCGTTCAGGTTGGCGAAACGGATCGTGGCGTTGGACAGCGTGAACGTGCCGTGGTTGTGCACGGCGCCGCCGTGCTGGTGGCTGTACACGCCCATCCCGCCGGCGCCGGTGATCGTCATGCCCGACGCCCAGACCCATCCGTCCGTGGCCACGTCGAAGACCCGGCCGCCGCCGCCAGAGATGTGCGTGAGCCCGGGACCAGCGCCGCTGATCACGAGGAAGCCCGGGGTGGTGCGGCTCCAGACGCCGTGCTGGCCGATGGTCTTGGCCACGTACAGCTGGCCGAGGGTGAGCGTGTAGTCGCCGGCGGGGACCGACACGGCCCGGTTTGCGGTCATCCCCTCCTGGTAGGCGGCGCGCAGCGAGCAACGGCCGTCGGTCATCGCGCACACGCCGTCGCCGGGGTTCACGTCGTGGCCGTCCGCGGTGGTGTCGACCACGATCGGCGCGGGCGTCGCGCCGGCCGGCGCCGCCACCGCCCCCGGAGCGAGCATCGCCGCCAGCGCCAGCACCGCCGCCACGCACCGAGCCCGGCCCCGTCCGACACGCTTCGGGTTCATCATCCCCACCTCCGAGGTTCCCACCATCACCGGGCCGAGCCGGGAGATCCGCCTCTGATGCAACGAAGTCGCGCCGCCGCGCTCCCGTGAACGGCTCGACGCGGGCAGCTAGCCTTCGGCGATGGACGAGACGGCGTTCGACGGCTACGGCCCCGACGAGTTCGTCGGCGGCCCGCCCCATGAGCTCTTCGACCGCGATCGGGCCCTCGCGCCCGTCCGTTGGGTCGAGCGGCCGGTCGGCGGGGGGTACTGGTCGGTCACCGCGTACAACCTGGTGAAAGAGGTGCTGGGCGACCAACCCCGCTTCTCCTCCTGGCGCGGCGGCATCAACATGGAGGACCCGAGCGAACGGTCGCTGGCCGTCCAGCGCCAGATGATGATCACGATGGACCCGCCGGAGCACACCGCGCACCGGCTCACGGTCAACCGCCGGTTCGTGCCCCGCTCGATCGAGCAGTGGCGGGAGCGGATCGCCGCCATCGCGTCCGACGTGATCGACGAGACCGTCGCCGGCGGCGGCGCGGGCCGAGCGTGCGACTTCGTGGAGTCCGTGGCCGCCGAGATCCCGTTGATCGTCATCGCCGAGCTGCTCGGCGTCACCGCCGAGCACCGCGACCGCTTCCACGCCTGGAGCGACGCGGTGGCCAACTCCCAGGATCCGGAGTACGTGGCCAGCAGCGCCGACGTGGTCAAGGCGATGAAGGACATGACCGCGTACGGCCTCGACCGCCTGGCCGAACGCCGCGCCGAACCCCGGGACGACCTGCTCACCGCCATCTCCCGGGCCGAGGTGCACGGCGAACCGCTCGACGAGGCGCACCAGGGCCAGTGGTTCTTCCTGCTGCTCGCCGCCGGCAACGAGACCACCCGCAACGCGCTGTCCGGGTCCCTCATCGCCTTCGACCAGTTCCCCGATCAGCGCCGGCTGCTCGCGCAGCGGCCCGAGCTGCTGGACTCTGCGGTGGAGGAGGTGCTCCGCTGGTTCTCGCCGGTGCACTACTTCCGGCGCACCGCCACCGCCGACACCACCCTCGGGGGCGAACGGATCGCCGAGGGCGAGAAGGTGGTGGTCTGGTTGACCGCCGCCAACCGCGACCCTGCAGTGTTCGCCGATCCGCACCGGTTCGACATCACCCGAGACCCGAACCCGCACCTGGCGTTCGGCCACGGGACGCATTTCTGCTTGGGCGCGCATCTCGCCCGGTTGGAGATCCGGCTGTCGCTGCCGCTGCTGTTCGAGCGCCTCCCCGGCCTCGAGCTGGCCGGCCTGCCTGACTTCGCCCGCAACAACTTCCTGCGGGCGGTGAAGCGGCTCCCCGTCCGCTGGGCGGCGTAGCGGCCGCGGCGTTTCGGCGGTTCAGCGCCGGCGCCGGCGGGCATGGCGGGCCGCACCCACGCCAGGAGCCCGCCGTGCTCGTCACCGCCATCCTCGTCATCGCCGCCCTCCTGGCCGGTGTCGGCCTGCTCGGCGCGGGCGGTGCCGCGCCGGGCGTTCTCGGCCTGAAACGAGTGGGCGCCCGCTGACCCATGGTCGCCCGCCGAGACGCCTTCGTCGTGTCCTGCTCGGAGGCCCTCGCCTCGAGCGCATGGCGTGGATGCACCCCGCCAGGAGCGCGGCGGACGCGGCGTTCGCCGTCTCGCTCGCCGGTTCGCTGTCCTTCAGCGTGCCCCTCGGCGCCGCCTGGCCCCGCATCGCCGCGTACCTCGCCCTCACGATGGCCCCGTTCGCCGTGGTGGCGCCCCACGCTCAGCCCGGTGGTCGCCGCGTTCCGGGGAGGGCATCGTCACGTGCTGCTGGCCATCAACGCCGCCGCCGCCCTGAGCTGGCTGTTCCTGATCCGGGACCTCAACACCTTCTGGTTCTATCCGGAGGCGTTCGGCGTGCTCGCGCTGGGCCGGGCGTACGGCATCGCGGCGCCGCCGCCCTCTCGCTCTACGTGCTCGCCGCTGCGCTGGCGTCCCGCCTCCCCGCCGCGGCCAGGAGCGAGGCGTGGCCGTCCCCGCTCGACCCGGAGCCGGCCGCCGCGCAGTCGATGCTCGCCCCGCTGCCCAGCATGGGGCTGCTGCGAGCCGCCACCGGCTTTCTTACTTTCCTCGCCGCGTTCGCGCTGCGCCGCAACGGCGAGCCGGCGTGGGTGTACGGCGCCGTGCGGTGGCATCCGGGGCCGGCAGCCTCCTCGGCGCGGCGGCGTCGAGGGTCTGGTCGTGGCGTCGGCCGTCAAGGCTTCGGGGCGCACGTCCAGTCCGTGACCGCCGAGGCGGCCCGCACCCAAGCCTTCGCCCGGGCGGAGACATGGCTGCACCTGATGTGGATGGGCGGCGCCCTCGCCGCGGTCCTGCTCCGCCCGCCCACCTCGACCGGCCCCACCGCGCTCGCCGTCACCCTCGGCGGTGGGATGCTGGCCGCCGTCTGGGCGGTGCGCCGATTCCCGCCGTGCGCCGCCGAGAGGGCCCGGACCGGCGAGGAGACCCAGGCAGCAGCCCTGCTGTGGTCCCGCCTGACCACCGACGCCGACCCCGCTGCGGCGCACGATGCGCTGGCGTGGAGCGGGATCGCGACCTCGGCCCTCTCCCCGCCCGCGGCGCCCGGCACGCCGGTCGACGACACGCCGCCACGGGCGCAAGTCGGCGCTCGAACGCGCCGACAACCCCCAGGATGGAAGGGTCTCCGCCGCCGTCTGCCCGTGGCGTGCTCGCCGGCGGGCCGGGCTGGACCGTGTTCGTCGACCGTGACGGTGTGATCAACCGGCGAATCGTCGGCGGCTACGTCACCCGCTGGTCGGGGTTCGCCTTCCTGCCCGGCGCGCTGGAGGGCCTGGCGCTGCTCGCCCGCCACGCGGCGCTCGTGGTCGTCGTGACCAACCAGGCGGGGATCGGCAAGGGGCTCATGAGCGAAGCCGACTTCGCCGACATCACCGGGCGCATGGTCGCCGCCGTGGACGGGGCGGGCGGGCGGATCGACGGCGTCTTCCACTGCCCGCACCGCGCCGACGCCTGCTGCACCTGCCGGAAACCGGCCATCGGACTCGCCGAACAGGCCGCCGCCGCCTTCGCCGGCCTCGACCTCTCCCGCGCCGTGCTGATCGGCGATGCGGACAGCGACATCGCCATGGCCAACGCGCTGGGCATAGCCAGCGTGCTGGTTACGCCTGAGCCGCGGTCCGTTCGTGCAGCGGCGTCGGCGTACGCCGCCGACCTGCTCGCGGCGGCGACGCTGCTGAGCGCATCGGCCGAGACGGCGGGCTGAACAGCATCTGCTCGATCATGCCGCACATCGCATGGCCGAGCAGCAGGTGGCATTCCTGGATCCGGGCGGTGTCGTCGGACGGCGCAGCCAGCAGCACGTGGGCGTGCTCCTCCAGCGCCCCGCCCGAACGGCCGGTGAGCGCCACCACCAGCATGCCGATGCGCCGAGCCTCGAGCGCGGCGTTCACCACGTTGCGCGAGCTGCCGGAGGTGGAAAGGGCGAAGAGCACGTCGCCCGAACGTCCGCAGCCGGCCACCAGCCGGGAGAACACCAGCTCATAGCCGTAGTCGTTGGCCACCGCGGTGATGTACGAGCTGTTCACGTGCAGCGCCTCCGCGTAGAGCGGCGGCCGGTCGAACGCGAAGCGCCCGGAGAGCTCGGCGGCGAGGTGCTGGGCGTCGGCGGCGCTGCCGCCGTTTCCGCAGAACAGCGCCTTGCGCCCCGCCTGGAGCGCGTCGGCGGTGAGCGCGGCGGCGGTCTCGCCGCGGGCGAGCAGCTCGTCGTCGGCGAGCAGCAGCTGCTTGACCGCCACCGAGGCGGCCACCGCCTCTCGGATCGTGGTCATCTCGTGGTCCAGCTCGACGCGCCGCATTCCCGAAACTCCAGTCTGTGCACTTCGCCGCCGAACTCACGGAGCATGTCGATCACCTGGAAACGGGTGTTGCCAGGGCAATAGAACATCATGTACCCGCCGCCGCCGGCCCCGGAGATCTTCCCCCCGGTGGCGCCGGCTCCTCGCGCGGCCGAGTAGAGCTGATCGATCTCGTCATTGCTCACGTCGGCCGC
Source organism: Acidimicrobiales bacterium (assembly GCA_046153015.1). Lineage (GTDB taxonomy): Bacteria > Actinomycetota > Acidimicrobiia > Acidimicrobiales > CAIXPF01 > JBJXGF01. The sequence goes on from JBJXGF010000025.1 coordinate 21,309, forward strand.
GGTCGCCTTCTTGGACTCCCACCCGAAGTCGAGGATCTCCCCGATTCGATCGAGCTTGCCGGTCAGCAGCGCTTCTTTCATCTGGTATGCCTGGTCTCGCAAATGGTGCATTCCCTCCAGAGAACGCTGCGATCGGCTCTGCAAGTTGGAGATCTGATGCTCGATGATCCTCGAAGAGAGCCGGCTGGTGCCCGTGTAGTACAGCACAAGCTTGAACTCGAGCTCGCGTACCGACGGGTCCCGCACCCGGAGGGGGTTCACGATTACTTTGTCGTCTCGGTAGAACTCCATGAAGTTCCAGCCGCCGAAGGCCGCCGCGTACTGATCTTGGCGGCCGCCGGCCTGGCCCAGGTCGATCCTCTCGACGACGTACGCGAGGTGGGCCACGTCGTACTCGCCGAGCGGGAGCCTGAGCCATTCGGCGAACGCGCCGATGATCGCAACCACCAGCGTGGAGGAGGAGCCGAGGCCCGATCCAGCGGGAGCGTCGACCGTAGTGGTGAGCTCGAAGGACAACGGAACCCCGTCGTTGTAGTCGGCGACGATCCGGTTGTAGACGCCCCGGGCGAGGAGCAGCGGTCCGCTGAGATCGAGCTTGGGCTCGGCGTCGAGCTCTTCCCGGTCACCGCGATCCACCGCGTGGAGCACGATCTTGCCGTCGTCTCGCGGCGTGATCGTGGCGTGGGCGTACATGTTGATCGTCGAGTTGAGTATTCCCCCGCCGAAGATGTCGGCGTACTCGGCGATGTCGGTGCCTCCGCCGGCCAGGCTGAGGCGCAACGGCGCTCGGCTACGGATGATCATGCTTGCCTTTCGGGCCTGGTGCCGCCAGCTCTCTGAGGAGCAGCGGCAAGAACTGCATGTCGCTGATGAAGTAGCGCCGGAAGAGCCGGCGGGGCTCCTGCAGAAATCGGTAGAACCACTCGAGCCCGGCGCGTTGCACCCAGCCCGGCGCCCGGGATCTGAGCCCGAGGTGCATGTCGAACGATCCGCCGAGGAGCAGGAACAGCGGCGTCGGCGCGCCCGCCCGCTGGAGCCGTTCGATCAGCCCCAGGGCGATGAGCTGCTGCTTGGGGAAGCAGATCCCCACGAAGACCAGCTCCGGGCGGTGCGCCTCGATCGCCGCCGCATAGTCGTCGAGCAAGTCCTCGAACCGCTCGACGTCGGTCACGTCCAGCAGCGGCGGCACAATTGCCTCCGCGCAGGGATGCTCGTCGAGCAGGGCGGTGGCCACACGATCGGACGGCGCGATGACCAGCACCCGGCGACGGTCGCTGATCGTGCGTTGCCACAGCGGAGGGAACAGGCTGCTGCCCGGCAGCCGGGCCGTCAATGGACGCCCGAGGAGCCGGCTGGCCCACACGATCGGCTGACCGTCGGGCAGCGCGTACCGAGCCCGACGCACGGCGGCCGCGATCCGGTGGTGGCGCCGGTCGCTCAGCTTCACCACGTCGTCCACGTTCGGCGTGACCACGAGCGGCAGGCGGCCGTCGTCTGGCTGGGGACCGAGGATGCACTCGACGGCGGCGGCCAGATCTCGGTCGTTCACGAAGTCGAGACCGAAGAGCCGGACCGTCGACAACGCGGCCGTCTGTGGACGCGGCGTCGGGCCGGACTCCCGGAGACCACAGGCCGCACACCCTGAGGAGCGCGTCCGAGGGCGCATTCTGGGGGTTTGCTGTTGGGGCACGTCGTTCCGACCTCGCCATCGGATCTGCTGCGGGCGACTCTGTCCGCAACCGCGTTTCGAGCGCGGCCGATCCGCAGAGCGGCTCCACGCTGTCGGTGCACAGCAGACGACGGCGACGCCGTCGGCCAAATGGTCGGATCGGCCCACAGTCGCCCTGGGCCCCGGCGCCTAGGGTCGGATTTGCCGGCCAGGTGGATCACATCCACTGCGGACGGCGGCCGGACCGCGACGCGGCGGTACGACGAGAGAGGCGGAAGGAACGACACATGGGCGTGACCATGGCGGTGATCGGCGCCGGATACTGGGGACCGAACCTGGTGCGCAACATTGCGTTCGATCCGAGCGCCGAGCTGCGGTGGGTGTGCGATCTCGACGCCGCCCGGGCCCACAAGCTGGCCTCCACCTTCTCCGGCGCGCAGGCCACCGCGCAGATCGACCAGGTCCTGAGCGATCCGCTGGTCGACGCCGTCGCGATCGCCACGCCCGCCTCCACCCACGCCGAGCTCGCGATCAGGGCGCTGCGCTCAGGCAAGCACGTGCTGATCGAGAAGCCCCTGGCCTCCTCGGCGGCCGACGCCGAGCGGATGATCGCCGTCGCCGAGGAGGAAGGCCGGGTGCTGATGTGCGATCACACGTACTGCTACACGCCGGCCGTGCGCTGCATCCGCCAGCTCATCGACGCCGGTGAGCTCGGCGACGTGCTGTTCGTGGACTCGGTTCGCATCAACCTCGGCCTCGTGCAGCCAGACGTCAACGTGATCTGGGACCTCGCGCCCCACGACCTGTCGATCCTGGATTTCATCCTCCCCGCCGGCCAACGGGTGCTCACCGTCGCCGCACAGGAGGCTGACCCGATCCACGCCGGTCAGGCGTGCGTCGGCTACCTCACGTTGGAGCTGAGCGGTGGGGCCATCGCCCACATCCACGTGAACTGGCTGAGCCCCACGAAGGTGCGGACGCTGATGGTGGGCGGCTCACGTCGCATGGTCGTGTGGGACGACATGAACGCCGCCCAACGTGTGGCCGTGTACGACCGGGGCGTGGACCTGCGCCCGGCGGGCCCCGACGAGATGCGTCGCCGCAACCTCTCCTACCGGCTGGGGGACATGGTGGCCCCCGCCCTGCCCACCGGTGAGGCGTTGTCCCAGGTGATCGCGGAGTTCGCGGCTGCGGTGCGGGGCGAGTCCCGCCCGGTGACCGACGGCAGGGCCGGCCTGCGCATCCTGCGTATCCTCGAGGCGGCAGGGCGCAGCAAGACGAGCGGCGGCACCGCAGTCGCGATCGACCACCTGAGCCCGGCGGTGGCCGCGTGAGCGGCCCCGCTCATGGGGCCCGGGCGCGCCGGCCCCTCGTGATCGTGGGCGCCGGCGGCTTCGCCCGGGAGACCGCCGCCCTCGTCGAGGCCATCAACGACCAGTCGTCCACCTGGGACCTGCTCGGCTACGCCGACGATTCCCCCGCGCTCGCCGGGACCATGCTGTCGGGACGGCCTGTGCTCGGACCGGCCGAGATCGTCCACGAGCTGACCGACGCAGCAGTGGTGATCTGCATCGGCAACCCCCGCAACTACGGCAGCCGGGCCCGGGTCGTGGACCGCCTCGCGCTGGCCCCGGAGCGATACACCACCCTCGTCCATCCCGGCGCCCACGTGGCCCGCTCGGTCGCGATCGGGGAGGGCACGGTGGTCCACGCGACCAGCGTCTTGACCGCCGACATCACGGTCGGTGCTCACGTGGCGATCATGCCCGGCGTCGTGCTCACCCACGACGACGTGATCGGAGACTTCGCCACCTTCGGTTCGGGCGTGCGGATCTCGGGCGGGGTGGAGATCGGCGAGGGCGCCTACGTGGGCGCCGGCGCCCTGGTGCGAGAGAACCTCACCGTAGGCGCCTGGTCGACCGTGGGGATGGGCGCCCTCGTCACGCGGCCGATCCCGCCGGCCGAGGTGTGGATGGGTGTCCCCGCCCGCTATGTGCGGGCGGCGCCGACGCCCGGGCGGCCGATCGCTGGCGGCGTGGACGGCGGCATGTCCGCCGTCACCACCTGCTGCTGACGCCCGCCCGGGCGAGACCGGCTCAGGCCGGATCGATCCGGTACACGTGCACGGTCGTGTGATTGGCGAAGGTGTCGACAAACTGGCCGTTCACCACCGGGATCGTGCGGTTCTCGAACAGCACGGTCGCCGTGGCGTTGGCTACTCCGGCCAACCGGATCGTGGCGGTCTGCGCGGTGCGGCTGCGGGGCGCGGCGAACACGTGGACCCCTGAGCCCGCCGCCTTGGCCATGAGGTTGAGCTGCGCCGTCGAGGTGGCGTAGCCCTCGAGGAACGGCGAATTCAGCACCGGCGCGAGCTGGCGGATCTTGCCGTTGACGTCCTTCACCGAGGCTGCGACGTCGGCGAAGCGCGAGTCCAGGAGCACCATGCCGGAGGTGTCCCGCGGGCTGAAGTTGTGGTTGAAGTACTGGATGCCGCGCGCTCCACCGATCAGCGAGTTCCACACCTCGGCGGCCACTTCAGGCCCGGTGGGCCGGTACGTGCCGTTCTCGAACACCGGCGACGTCTCGATAAACGGCCACACGGGGTGGGCGTAGCTCCCCAACCGGCGCACGTCGCGCACCGCGTCGTGCTGCTGCCAGAGCTGCCCGGCCGAGCCCCACGGGTCGGTCATCACGTACCAGTCATACGAGACGATGTCGACGGCGTCGATGTAGGCGCGGCGTTGGGCCTCGTTCAGGCCCTCGCCGATCGCCACCGGCTTGGTGTACTGGCCGTAGATGGGACGCGTAGGGTCGCGACGGCGCACCTCGTTCGCCATCGCAGCGATGGAGGAGGCGGAGGTGCGGCCGTCCGCCGTGGTGGCGCAGAGGGGCCGCAGCCAGCTCTCGCTCAGGTCCCCGCAGACGTTGCGGCCGTCGGCCTCGTCGAAGAAGTAGCGGCCGGCCAATGTGTTGCCCCAGGCCGAGTTGAACTGCGCGGTGAGCGAGGAGTCGGGGCTGTCCGACACGCCGTACATGCCATTCGCCTTGAGCTGCTGCATCACCTCCGGGGTCGGACCGTTCCACAGATTGGTGAACGTGTTTATCCCGAGATCCCTGTAACGGCCGATCCGCGCCGGGTCGGCCAACGTCTCCGCCCAGACGGCCACCGGGAAATAGCCCGGGTCGCTCGGGAACGAGTTCGCCCATTTGGAGTAGTACTGCGGCCCGCCGTCGAGGGGCCGGAGCTGACCTCCCGGCGTCGAGGGGGCCGTGCTGGTCGTAGTCGGCGCCGGACTGGTGGTCGTGGTGGGCGCCGGGCCGGTCGTGGTGGGCCCGGGGCTGGTGGTCGTGGTGGGGATGGGCCGGGCCGTGGTGGTCGTGGCGTTCACCGTGCTCGGAGTGGTCGGCGCCACCGCGGTGGTCGTCGTGCGCCGCCAACGGCGGCGGGTGTGGGCCTCGGCCTCGTCGGCGGGGCTGGCCACCGCGGCCGCAACCGTGAGCACCGCGGCCACGCCCAACGCCCCGAGGGCGGCCACGCGACCGCGCCGAGTGCGTGCCGACAGGTTCGAGGGCGCGGATCGACGCGGTTCAGCCGCCTCGCCCTTGTTCGGTTGATTCATGATCCGCCTTTCCTCATCGGTGAAAGGTCTCGCCAACACCGGCCGAATGCAAGCCTGCGCACCGCCCGCCCGGCTGGATAGTCGGGACTCGGCCCGAGCTATTCGAAGTGTTTCAGGCGTGTGGAAAACATTTCAACTTCGTGACGGTTTCATAGCATAGGCGCGTCAACGAGAATTGCCTAGGAGTAGAGGCCTACTGCCTGACGACCCGCGTCGCGCGCACTCTCCCCGGGCAGGAGTGCGCTCGGCGACGCCGACGCCCTCCAGCGCGCAGAGCATCAGGAGGCGGCGCAGGATGGCTGAGCAGCGAGACCCCACGGCAGCTCCGTTCGATCGCGGCCTGACCCCGAACCGGCCGATCAGCCGTCGGTCGCTGCTCAAGGGCATGGCCGGCGCAGCGGCCGCCACCGGCAACCTCGGCGCGATCGCCGAGCTGGCCGGTGCGGTCGGCGGCGCCAACACGGTGTCCGCCGAGAACGCGCTGCCCGGCGCACCGCCCTCGGAATGGGAGTCGTGGCGCTCCGACACGATCGTCGGGTACGCCGCCGGCTTCACCTTCCTGCCCGGTGAGACCGTGCCATTCAAGGTCAAGACCAGCTCCGCCAATTACCGGGTCAGGATCTACCGGCTCGGCTGGTATCAGGGCCACGGCGCCCGCCGGGTGGCCGAGATCATGCCGTCGGCGCCGCTCCCTCAGGTGCAGCCGACCCCGCTGACCCAGCCGGCCACCGGGCTGGTCGACGCCGGCAACTGGGCCGTGTCGGCCAGCTGGACCATCCCGGCCAACGCCGTCTCCGGGGTGTACTACGCCCTCTTCGAGCGGCTCGACGTGGCCGACCAGAGCAACCATACGCTCTTCGTGGTGCGCCGGCCGGGCCCGAGCGACGTGCTCGTGCAGACCTCGGACACCACGTGGCAGGCCTACAACCGTTGGGGCGGCGCCAGCCTGTACTGGGGCACGTCGGGCAGCCGGGCTTACAAGGTGAGCTACAACCGGCCCCTCGAGCCCGACGAGCAGGAGAACGACTTCCTCAACACCGAGTACACGCTCGTCCGCTTCCTGGAGCGCAACGGCTACGACGTGGCCTACTTCAGCTGTCTCGACGCGCACCGGCGGAGCATCCCAAGCGCGAAGGTGTTCGTCTCGTCCGGCCACGACGAGTACTGGTCGGGCCCGCAGCGCAACCATGTGGAGGCGGCGCGCGACGCCGGCACAAGCCTCATGTTCCTGTCCGGCAACGAGGTGTTCTGGAAGGTTCGGTTCGAGCCGGCGATCGACGGCTCGGCTGCGCCCGACCGCACGCTCGTCTGCTACAAGGAGACCCTCGACGGGGCCAAGATCGACCCCAGCCCGGAGTGGACCGGCACCTGGCGCGACCCCCGCTTCAGCCCGCCGTCCGACGCCGGCCGGCCCGAGAACCGGCTCACCGGTCAGCTGTTCCGGTGCATCAACCCGATCGGCGTGGAGGACTTCGCCATCGAGGTGCCCGCGCAGTACAAGAACCTGCGTTTCTGGCGGGGCACGGCGGCGGCGAACCTCGGCGCCGGCCAGATCCTGACGCTCGCGCCCAGCACGCTGGGCTACGAATGGGATCAGGACGTGGACAACGGGTTCCGTCCGGCCGGCCTGATCCACCTGTCGCAGACCACGGCAACAGCGCAAGACGTGCTGCAGGACTACGGCAAGACCTACGCCACCCAGTCCGTCACTCATCACCTCACGCTCTACCGCGCCGCCAGCGGCGCCCTGGTGTTCGGCGCCGGGACCGTTCAGTGGGCCTACGGCCTAGACGCGCACCATCTCACCGATCCGGGCGTGCCGACCGATCCGAACATTCAGCAGGCCACCGTGAACCTGCTGGCGGACATGGGGGTGCAGCCCGCCACGCTCCAGGCGGGCGTCGCCCCCGCGTCCAAGTCCACTGACGGGTTGGCGCCCGTGTCGTCGATCATCGGCCCCGTCACGGGCGCCGCCCTTCCGGTCGGGCACCCGGTCACCGTCACCGGCACGGCGCTGGACGCGGGCGGCGGGGTCGTCGCCGCCGTGGAGGTGTCGGTCGACGGCGGGACCACATGGCGCCCCGCGGTCGGCCGCGAGTCCTGGAGCTTCGTGTTCACCCCGCTCACGCTCGGACCGCTCACGATCCGGGCGCGAGCCGTCGACGACAGCCTGAACCTCGAGATCCCCGGGCCGGGGGTCACCGTCGAGTGCGTTCAACGGCCACTTCCCGCCCCGCTCTTCGCCGCCGCCGCACCGACCGTCGCCGACTCGGGCGACCCCTCGGCGATCGAGGTCGGCGTCAAGTTCCGCCCGCTGATCGACGGCTTCGTCACCGGGATCCGCTTCTACAAGTCGCCGCTCAACACCGGCCTGCACCTCGGCCGCCTGTGGAGCGCCGCCGGCGCGCAGCTGGCCTCGACCACCTTCGCGGCGGAGACGGCGAGCGGCTGGCAGACCGCGCCGATCCCGCCGACACCGGTCTCCGCCGGAGTGACCTACGTGGTCTCGGTGTACATGCCCAACGGCCACTACGCCGGCGACGCAGGCTTCTTCAACGCACCGTACGAGCTGTGGCCGCTGCGGGCGCTGGCCAACGGCGAGGACGGCGCCAACGCCGTCTACCGCTACGGCTCAGCCGGCTTCCCCACCAGCACGTTCGGGGCCGCCAACTACTGGGTGGACCCCGTCTTCGACATCGACAACCAGGCGAACCCGACCGTGATCGACCATGCGCCCGGCGCCGGGGTCGAGCTGGCGTCGCGCCAGACTGCGGTCACCGTCACCTTCAGCGAGGCGATGCAGGCCTCGTCGCTGGCGCTCGAGCTGCGGGGACCAGACGGCGCGCTCATGTCCGGCTCGCTGAGCTACGACTCGACCGCTCGCCGCGCCACCTTCAGCCCCGCTGCCGCGTTGGCGTCCCACACGGCCTACACGGCCACGCTCACCGGCGCGCAGGACGTGTCGGGCGATTCGATCACGGCGCCGTTCTCGTGGACCTTCACCACCACCGGCGAGCCGGGCAGCACACCGACCGGCGTGTGGGACGGCGCCGCCGCTCCCCAGGCGGTGGCGTCCGAGGAGCACAACCCGGTCGAGCTGGGCCTGCGGTTTCGCACCTCCACCAGCGGTGAGATCAAGGCGCTGCGCTTCTACAAGGCACCAGGCAGCCCGGGTCCTCATGTGGGCCACCTCTGGGCCGACGACGGCTCGCTGCTCGCCACGGCGACGTTCGCCAACGAGACGGCCTCCGGCTGGCAGCAGGCGGAGCTGACCACCCCGGTGGCGGTGCAGAAGAACCGTGACTACGTGGTCTCGTGCTTCCATCCGAACGGCGTCATCCCCTACTCCACCGGCTACTTCAGCTCGGGCTCGACCGTGCGCGGCCCCCTGCAGGCGCCCCAGAGCACCGACGCCGGCCGCAACGGGCTGTACCGCTACGGCCCGAGCGGGCTGCCGACGAGCTCATGGCTCGACACGAACTACTGGGTCGACGTGGTGTTCCGCATCCCGCCGGACACGGCCGCGCCGACGATCGCGAACGTGACTCCCGCCCCCGGCCTCGTGGCTGTTGCAAGGAGCTCGGCGATCAGCGCCGTTTTCGACGAGCCGATCAACCCGGCGTCGTTGAGCTTCACGCTGCGCAACCACGCCAACGCCCCCATCGCCGGCGCCGTGACCTACGACGCCGCGTCCCACACCGCCGTCTTCACCCCGAGCGCGCCGCTGGCCGCTGGGGAGCTGCACACTGCCTCGCTGAGCGCGGCAGACCCGGCGGGCAACGCCATGAGCACGCCGCTGAGCTGGAGCTTCACCACCAGCGTGGCGGCGCCCGGCACCCCGGCGACGCTCTGGGAGAGCACCGCCGCTCCGGCCGTCGCCGCCGCCGACGACGCCTCGCCTCTGGAGCTCGGCGTTCGCTTCAGCGTCGACCGGCCGGGCGTGGTGAGCGGCGTTCGCTTCTACAAAGGCGCCGGCAACGCCGGCCCCCACGTCGGTCATCTCTGGGGCGCGGGCGGCCAGCTGCTCGCCGCGACGGCCTTCGCCGACGAGACGGCCTGGGGTTGGCAGCAGGCCCGCTTCGCCGCGCCGGTCACCGTCGTGCCGGGCGAGGTCTACGTGGCGTCGTACTTCGCCCCGCAGGGCCGGTACTCGGTCGATGCGGGTTGGTTCTCGGGCGGCGGCGCCGACCGGGCCCCGCTCCACGCGCCAGGCAGCTCGGCTGGCGGGAACGGGGTGTTCGCCTATGGCAACGGCGCCTACCCGTCGAGCACATGGAACGGAGCCAATTACTGGGTCGACGTGATCTTCGAGGATCTGGCCGGCCCGTCGGTGATCAGGCAGCAGCCTGCCGCCGGCGCCGTAGACGTGTCGGTCGGGGCGACGGTCTCGGCCGTGTTCGACGAGAACGTGCAGGCGGCCACCATCGCCGTCTCACTGCGAGACGCGGGCGGCGCGTTGGTCAGCGGCGCCGCGGCGTACGACCCCGGCGAGCGGACCGTGACCTTCACCCCGTCCTCCTCACTCGCCCACGGCGCGGCCTACACGGCGTCGGTCTCAGGCGCCCGAGACGTCGACGGGAACCCGATGGCCGCCCCGTCCGTGTGGAGCTTCACCACCGCGGCCGCCGGGTTGCATTCGTTCTGGACACTGGAGACGATTCCCGCCGCCGCCTCGTCGGGCGACTCGGCCGCCGTCGAGCTGGGCTTGCGGTTCACGACTGCGGTCACCGGGAGGGTGCGGGGCGTCCGCTTCTACAAGGGTCCGGGCAACACCGGCGTCCACGTGGGCCGGCTGTGGACCGACGCCGGCGGGCTGCTGGCGTCCACCACCTTCGCCAACGAGTCAGGCGCCGGCTGGCAGTACGCGCCGTTCTCGGCTCCGGTCCCGGTCGCCGCCGGCCAGGTCTACGTCGTGTCCTACCACGCTCCAAACGGCAATTACGCGGTGAACGGCGGCTACTTCACCGCTGACCGCACCTCCGGTCCGCTCACCGCGCCCGCCAGCCAGAACGGCGTGTTCGCCTATGGCGCCGGCGGGTTCCCGACCGGTACATGGGGCGGCGGCAACTACTGGGTCGACCTCGTCTTCGAAGCCGACTGAAACACCTCCCGCCAGCACAGGAGCATTCCCGCCGCATGAGCACCGTCGACGTCGTCATCCCTTGCTACAACTACGCCCGCTTCCTGGAGCGCTGCGTCGACAGCGTGCTGTCTCAGGACGGCGTCGACGCCAGGGTCCTCATCATCGACGACTGCTCGAGCGACGAGACCCCCGACGTGGGAACCGAGCTGGCGGCCCGCCACCCCGCCGTGGAGTTCCGCCGCCACGAGCAGAACCAGGGTCACATCGCCACGTACAACGAGGGCCTGCTTGGCTGGGCCGGCGGCGACTACAGCGTGCTGCTGTCAGCCGACGACCTGCTCACGCCCGGTGCGCTCGGCCGAGCCGTGGCGGTGATGGAGCGGGACCCGCGCGTGGCGATGGTGTACGGACGACCCGTCTTCTTCGAGTCCCACGAGAACCTCCCCGCCGTCACCCAGCGAGCCAAAGGCGTTGCCATCTGGGCGGGCTACGACTGGATCGCCGGACGCTGCGCCGACGGTCACAACGTGATCTCCTCGCCGGAGGTGGTGGTGCGCGGCCCCGTGCAGCGGGCGGTGGGTGGCTACCGACCGGAGCTGCCCCACGCCGGTGATCTCGAGATGTGGCTCCGGATCGCGGCGCGCGGCCACGTGGCCTACGTCCGCGGCGCGCCGCAGGCGTACTACCGGGTGCACGCCGGATCGATGCAGCGTTCCCAGTTCGGCTCCTGCTTCGCTGATCTCCGCCAGCGACAAGCGGTGTTCGACGCGTTCTTCGAACGGCACGGACACGAGGTGCCCGACGCGGATCGGCTGCACGAGCTGGCCGGCAAGGCGTTGGCTCGGGAGGCGCTCTGGCGGGCGTGCCGAGGCTATGACCGCAACCAGGTGGCGGCGGCGCAGAGCGAGGAGCTCGCCGCCTTCGCCCTCGACGCCTGCCCGACCGCACGGCGCCTGCCCGAGTACGCGGCGCTCGCCCGCCGCCGCCGTCTCGGCGCCTCGCTCTGCCGCCGCACCCAGCTCTTCGCGATGAGCGCCGCCGCGCACCGCGCCCGGAACTGGCTGTGGTGGGCGAGTTGGCGGCGACGAGGGGTCTGAGCGCCGTGACCTCTTCCCCGCCGCCCGATGACCGTCCCCTCGCCCGAAAAGTGAGTTCCGCCGCCCGCTGGAGCTTCGTCAACTCGGCCTTCACTCGCGTTGCGCAGCTCGGCGTCGGCGTGCTGCTCGCCCGGCTCATCGCCCCCGAGCAGTTCGGCGCGTACGCCGCCGCGCTCGTCGTGCTCAACATCCTGCTGAGCTTCAGCGAGCTGGGCGTGAGCGTGGCGCTGGTGCGGCACAAGGGTGATCCCGCCGACATCGCCCCCACCGTCGCCACCCTCTCGATGGCCTCTAGCGGCGCGCTGGCCCTTCTCACCGCGCTCGCCGCGCCGTGGGCCGCGGCGGCGATGAGCGCGCCCGAGACCACCGGCGTGCTGCGCCTGATGGCGGCCACGCTCGTCTTGGCCGGCCCGTCCGCCGTTCCGGCCGCGCTGCTGCAGCGGGATTTCCGACAGCGGCGCAAGACCACGATCGACCTCACCAGCTTCCTCGTGGGGGCAGGGGTCGGCGTGGCGCTCGCCGCCGCCGGGTTCGGCGCGTGGAGCCTCGCGTGGTCGAGGGTGGCGGGCAACGCCGTGTCGACGATCGGGCTGCTGGCCTGCACCCCCCTGGTGCGCCCGGGCTGGCGGCGAGACGTCGCCGGCGAGCTGCTGCGCTTCGGCCTGCCCCTAGCCGGCTCCAGCCTGCTGGCGTTCGCCGTGATGAACGTGGACTACATCGTCGTCGGCAACGTGCTCGGCCCGACGCAGCTCGGCTTCTACCTCCTCGCCTTCAACCTGTCGAGCTGGCCGGTCAGCGCGTTCTCCCAACCCATACGCAGCGTCTCGCTGGCGGCCTTCTCCACCGTCAACGACGACTCGCAACGGCTGCGCGCAAGCTTCAGCCGGGCCCTTGCCATCGTGATGGCGCTGACCGTACCCGCATGCGTGCTGCTCGCCGCGCTCGGCGGGCCGCTCGTCCGGCTCGTCTACGGCCGCCGCTGGGCGGAGGCCACCTCGGCGCTTGCCGTCCTGGCCCTGCTCGGCGCCGTACGGGTGGCGCTCGAGCTGGCCTACGACCTGCTCGCCAGCGCCGGGCGCTCCCGGGCAATCCTCAAGATCCACCTGCTGTGGCTGGCTGCTCTCGGGCCAGCCCTCGTGGTCGGGGCGCGGCTCGACGGGATCCGCGGCGTGGCCTTCGGGCATGTGGCCGTCCTTGCGGTGGCGGTGGTGCCCGCCTACTTCGTGGCGCTGCACCCTCACGGGATCACCGCCCGCTCCACGGTGGCCGGACTCGCACGACCGGCGCTCGGCGCGCTGGCCATGGCCGCGCTGGCCCTCGGCGCACAGCGGGCGGTGGGCAACGACCCCGGCCGTCTCCTGCTCGGCGGCGCCGCCGCCCTCGCCGCATACACCCTCGCGGTCCTGCCCCTGCGACGCCGCCTCGCCGGCCAACCACTGCCGTGAGCTTCGAAAGGCCCCGGATGCCCTCTTCCCCCGCCTCACCCCTGCGCCTCGACGACGCCGCGGCGCTAGCCGGCCGGCTCCGCCGCCAATCCGGCCGACGGTTCCGCCAGCTCCGGCGGGTGTGGCGCCCCGCCGAAGCACGCGCGCTGAGCACCCGGGCTGCGGGTGCGGCTCTGCGCCGGCTGGCCCCGCCCGACCAGCTCGAGGTGCGGGCCGCCGACGTGCTCGCCGCCGATCTCACCCGGCCTCGCCGCCACGAGCGGCTGGCCTGGCGGCCGGGCGAGGCGATGACGATCAACTGGCTGATGGCGCCGCCCTCGCCCGGCTCCGGGGGACACACGACCGCGTTCCGGCTGATCCGCCGTCTGGAGGAAGCCGGCCACCTCTGCCGCGTGTACTTCTACGACGTGTACGGAGGCGACCACGCGTACTACGAGTCGGTGGTGCGCCGTTGCTTCCACGACGTGCGCGGCGGTGTCCACCCGTTGGGCGACGGGATGCAGGACGCACACGCAGTCTTCGCCACCTCGTGGCAGACGGCCTACCCGGCGTACAACGACTCGTCCCGGGGGGTGCGCCTCTACCTGGTGCAGGACTTCGAGCCTTCGTTCTACTCCGCCGGCGCCGAGCAGCAGCTGGCGGAGAACACCTACCGCATGGGGTTCCACGCCATCACCGCCGGTCCGTGGCTGGCCGACAAGCTGGCCGCCGAGTTCTCGATGCGGGCCGACGCGTTCGCGTTCGGCTGCGACCTCGAGCGTTACCACCTCGCCCCGTCCGGGCCGCGTGACGGGATCGTGTTCTACGCCCGTCCCGAAGCGCCGAGGCGAGCCTACGAGCTCGGCGTCATGGCCCTCGAGCTGTTCGCCGAACGCCGACCCGACGTGACGATCCACTTCTACGGCCGCAAGACCCGGGCTCTGCGGTTCCCGTTCGTGAACCACGGGCTGGTCGACCCGGATGGCCTCAACCGCATCTACAACCGCTGCTGGGCGGGGCTCAGCCTGTCGATGACCAACGTCTCGCTGGTGCCCCACGAGATGCTCGCCGCGGGGTGCATCCCGGTCGTCAATGACGCAGTCCACAACCGGCAGGTGCTGGACAACGACCACGTCAGCTACGCGTCGCCCACACCGCATGCGCTGGCCGACGCATTGGAAGCGGTGATCGCGGCGCCGGACGCCGACGCGAAGGCGGTGGCCGCAGCGGCGAGCGTCGCTGGCTCGTCCTGGGACGCCGCCGGCGACCTCGTCGAGTCGGTGCTGCGCCGTGAGCTCACGACGGCGGCGCCGTGACCGCCGCCGCGCCCCGCGTCGGCCCCGCCGCCCCTCCCGTCGAGCGCCCCGCGGCGCCGCCCCGGCTGCCCCTGCGGCTCGAGCACCTCGACGGCCTGCGGGCCCTCGCCGCCTGGTTCGTGGTCGTGCACCACATCTGGCTCGACGTCTATCCCGGCTTCCCCGACAACCGCGGACCCTGGATCACCGGCTGGTTGCGCTGGGGGCACCTCGCGGTGGCGGTGTTCATCGTGCTGAGCGGCTTCTCGCTGGCGTTGAGCCCCGCGCGCAACGGCGACCGGCTGACCGACGGGCACCGGCGCTTCATCGCCCGCCGAGCCTGGCGGCTGCTCCCCCCCTACTGGGTGGCGCTGGCCGTGTCGTGCGTGGTCGTGGCGTTCGTGACGGGCCGCCATTCGGGTGTGGTCGTCGACGCCAAGGCCGTCATCGTGCACGCCCTGCTCCTGCAGGACGTGATCGATTCCGCCAAGCCCAACGGCGCCTTCTGGTCCATCGCCGTGGAGTGGCAGATCTACTTCACCTTCCTGCCGCTGCTGTGGCTGACGCGGCGGACCGGGCCTCGGGCGATGGCCGCGCTGACCACGGTCCTGGTGGTCGGCGCGTACCTCCTCGGCTCGAACGTGACCGCGTTCGAGAAGCTGCTGCACGTGACCCCGCAGTTCCTGGCCTTGTTCGCCATGGGCGTCGCCGCGGCGCAGCTCGCCTCCCGCCGGCCGAGCCCTCTGGCTGTGGTTCGCCGGCGCTGGGCCGCCGCGGCCGCCGCCCTCGTGGCCGCCGGCGCAGCGATGCTCACCGTGGCGCCGAGCGCGGCGATCGTCGAGCAGTTCTTCTGGGTCGATCTCGGCGCGGGGCTCGTCACCGCGGTGGTCGTCTACGCGTTGGCCGTGGGAGCGCTGCCCCGCACGGCACGGGCGCTCGGTTCACGGCCATTGGCCTACGCCGGGCGCTTCTCCTACAGCACCTACCTGCTCCACGTGCCGATCATCGCCACCGTGGCCCTGGCCGTGCGCGAGCTCACCGCCAGCGCCGACCTGCGGCTGCTGCTCAACCTGGCGGTGGCGCTGCCGTTGGTGTTCGTCTTAACTCGCGCCTTCTCGGCCGCCTTCGAGCAGCCCTTCGTGCAGCATCGTTCGCTGCGCGCCCTCGCCGCCGCCTGGGCCCGCCGTCGCGCCAGCGCCGACGGGGCCGTTCGCTATGGCTGAGGACAGGCCTCATCCCCACTCTGGTCGGGGCCGGATTGACCAGCCCGGAGCGGCGCCGCCCCCCGTACCTTGCCGTACGAAGAGTGGTAAGCGTCAGCGCTATGAGTGACTGAGAGGGTCGATGACAGTGGGGCACGACGCAGGCTCGGCGAGCGCCGGCGGTTCCGACCTTCCCCCGGTCGACTGTGGGGTGGTCGTCGTGACCTATAACAGCGCCGCCGACATCTGCGGGCTGCTCGACTCGATCGGGCCGGCCATGCGCCCGCTGCACGCCTCGGCGCTCGCGGGCCGCCCGCCGAGTTGGCGAGTGGTGGTGGTGGACAACGACTCCACCGACCACACCGTGCCGTTGGTCGCCGCACGCGGCGACGCCATCGTCGTACGGGCCGGCGCCAACCTTGGCTACGCCGGCGGGATCAACCTGGGCCGCCGCTGCGCCGGGCCGCGCGCTTCCACCCTCATCCTCAACCCCGACCTGCGCCTCGCTCCTGGAGCGGCGGCGCTGCTCATCGCCGAGCTGGCCGACCCCACGGTGGGGGTGGCGGCGCCGCTGCTGCAGGACCCGGACGGGACGACCCTGCGTTCGTTACGGCGAGATCCGACACCGCTGCGGGCGCTCGGCGAGGCCTTGCTAGGCGACCACCTTCCTTGGCGCCCGGCCTGGGCGAGCGAGCTGGTGCGGACACCGGCCGCGTACGCCGTCGCCGGCGACGCCGACTGGGTCACCGGGGCCGCCATGCTGATCTCCGAGGCCTGCGACCGGGCCGTCGGCGACTGGGACGAGCGGTTCTTCCTCTACTCGGAGGAGGTGGACTTCGCCGTGCGCTGCCGCCGGGCGGGCTACCGGGTCCGGTTCTGTCCGCAGGCGAGGGCGATGCATCGAGAGGGCGGCTCGGGACAGTCGAGCGACCTGGTGGCGCTGATGGCGCTCAGCCGGGTGCGCTGCTACCAGAAGCTGCACGGCGGCGCCGGCGCGGCCCGCTACCGGGCCGCGAACCTGCTCCATGAGCTCCTGCGCTGTCGAGACAACGGTCACCGCGCCGCACTGCGCTGCCTGATCCGCCTCGCGCCGCCACCGTCGCTGGCCGCGCTGGTTCCAGCCGCGGATGCCGGCCAATGAGCGAGACGGCGCCTCTCGGCTCGGTGCTGATCCCCGCGCACAACGAGGCGGCGGTGATCCGGCGCTGCCTCGACGCGCTCTTCGACGGGCTCCACGACGGCGTCGCCGTCGCGGTCGTCTGCAACGGCTGCACCGACGGCACGGCCGAGAGCGCCCGCCTCAGCGGTCACCCGGTCTCGGTGATCGAGATCGAGCAGGCCTCCAAGCCGGCCGCCTTGCGGGCCGGGGAGGCGGCGCTGCCGGCGCTGCCGCGCCTCTACCTCGATGCCGACGTCGTTCTCTCCGGGGCCGCCGCCATGTGTCTGATCGAGCGGCTGAGCGAACCGGACGCCCTGGCCGCCCGGCCCCCGATCAGCTACCGCAGCGAGGCCGCCAGCCCTCTCGTGCGCCGCTACTACCGCGGCCGCACAGGACTCCCCTCGGTGATGGGCCGGGTGTGGGGGGCGGGGGTCTACGGGCTGTCCGCCGCCGGCCGGTCCCGTTTCGACGGCTACCCGGACCTGACCGCCGAGGATCTTTTCGTCGACGCCCACTTCGGTCAGGACGAGGTGGAGATCGTGGCGTGCGACCCGGTGGCGGTCATGACGCCCCGCCGGCTGGCGGACCTGCTGAAGATCATGCGCCGCACCTACCGCGGCAAGAACGAGCAGGGGCGCCAGGGCGGCGGCGCGACCGCCCGGGAGCTGATGCAGGCGGCCGCCGCCGGTCGGGTGGCGCCTCTCGACGCGCTCACGTACTCCGCGGTCGCCGTCCTCGGCCGGGCGCTTGCCGCGCGCAGCCGTTCGGACGGCTGGGAGCGTGATGAGAGCTCTCGCGCCGCCTGACGCTTTCCCCGGGTCGTTCGACGCGGTGTTCGTGCTCCGGCTGCTGACCGTGCTGGTCATGATCTTCCCGTCCGACATCGTGCTGAAGCCGATCGGCGCGGCCGCGTTCCCCGGCGGCCTGGCCGCCATGGGCGCCTTTGCGCTGTGGGCGGCGGCCTCGCTCTTCGGCCTCCACCGCCCGGCGACGCGTCGCACGCCCACGCACCTGGCGCTGCTGGCGGTGTGGCCGTGTTCGCTCGCCTCGTTCCTCGTGATGCACCTGCACGAGCAGGACGGCTTCGTGCTGCGCAGCGGCGACCGCTGGATCATGCAGCTCGCGGGGTGGAGCGGCGCGGCACTTCTGGCCGCCGAAGCGCTCACGCGCCTCGACCAGATCCGGACGGTGGTGCGCTCGCTCACCAACGCAGGCGCGGTCGTGGGCGTGATCGCCGCCCTGCAGTTCTGGGCCGGCCTCGACCTGGCGGTCTACCTCCGGATGATCCCGGGCTTCGAGACCGCAGGATCCACGCTCGGCATCGACTCGCGCGCCGGCCTCGCTCGGGTCGCCGGCACCGCGCTGCACCCGATCGAGCTGGGCGTGGTCGCAGCGATGCTCCTGCCGCTTGCCGTGTGGCTCGCCGTGTACGACACCTCGACCACGCCAGGCCGCCGGTGGCTGCGCGTGGCGCTGATCGGGCTGTGCATTCCCACCACGGTGTCCCGTTCGGCCGTGCTGGCGGTCGTCGCCTCGATGGGGACGCTGATCGTCCTGTTGCCGGCCCGCCAGCGCGTGCTCGGCCTGAGCCTCGTGCCGGCGGCGGCGGCGGGCGTGTTCGTGAGCGCCCGCGGCGTCATCGCCACCCTCGCGTCGTTCTTCACCGCCGGCAGCAACGACTCGTCGATCGCCAACCGGATCGAGGACTGGTCGACGGTGGAGCGGCTCGTCGCCCTGTCGCCGTGGTTCGGCCACGGCGGAGGCAGCTACCTGCCCCCTCACCCGATGCTCAACCTCGACAACCAGTTCCTCAAGTCGGCGATCGAGCTCGGGCTCGTCGGCGTGAGCCTGCTCGGGGCGTGCTATCTCCTGCTGCCCGCCATCGTGGTGCTGCGGACGCGCCGCGGGTGCGGCGACCTCGAGCTGACCACGCTCTGCGCTGCGCTGGGCGGCGCCGCGCTGGCGGCCACGCTCACGACCGCCACGTTCGATTCGCTGTCGTTCCCGATGTTCGCCCACGTGCACGCGCTGCTGCTCGGGCTCATCGGGGCCACCGTGGTCGTCGTGCGAGCCAGCACGTCGCCCGACCCTCGACCGAAGACCAGCGCCCTCGCAGCCAGCCCGACCCCCCGCGCCGCCAGTCGGCCGCCCTCGTGAGAGACCGATCTCCATGGACCTGCTGTCGATCCTCCGCACCCTCTGGCGCCACAAGCTGGTCACCGCGCCGGTGCTCCTGCTGACGCTGGCCGGGGGGGTGTACGCCCTGGCGTTCCAGCCGGCGGACTACGAGGCGAGCACCAGCCTCGTGCTGATCAGCCCCCCTCCGCCGCCCACCGAGAAGCAGATCCGGGAAGACCCGTCCCTGGCCAACGTGGAGACCGAGAACCCGTACGCCCGGTTCTACGACCAGTCGATCGTGGTCGAGATCGTCGCTCGCTCGCTCGACAGCAACGCGAGCCGGTCCGCCCTCGTGGCCCGCGGGGCGGACAACCGATTCACGGTGACCCGGGCCGGCCAGTACGGCGGCTCGGGACCGGTGGCCGAGATCACTGCGCTCGCCGCCAGCGCGCCGCGAGCGGCGGCCACCGCTCAGCTCGTGAGCGACGCGTTCCAGGACGAGCTGCGCAAGCTCCAAGCGGCCGAGGGCGTCGACGAGCGCTACATGATCCGGGCGCTGCTGCTCACCGCCCCGGAGGACGCCCGCCTGAAGGTGTCGAGCAAGCTCCGATCGGCGGTCGGCGTGGTTGGCCTCGGCGCGTTCACGCTGCTGGTGGCCATCTCGATCGCCGAGGCGATCAGCACGGGCCGCCGTGAGCGCCGCACCCCCGAGCCGGCCGCGCCGACGAGGTACGGATGGGGCGACGCCCACACGGCTGCGGGGCCGGCCCGCGGCCCGGCCGCGCCGCCCGCCCCCGACCGACCCTCGGCCGGGCTGAGCACGAAGATCAGCACCCGCTGAGGGTCACGTCGGCGACGGCGACGGCGACGGCGCCTCAGCCCACGCCCGCCGGCGCCCGGCGGGCCGGCTCGGTGGACGGCGGCGCCGGCGAGGGCGGCTCGCCGGCGGGCTCGGCGCCGCCCATGTCGAGGCGGAACGGCGGGTACCGGTCGGTCATCAGCGCGGCGTACGCCAGCACGCGATACGTCCAGCGGTTGAGGCCGAGCAGCAGGTCGAACACGCCGCGGGGGTAGCGGCCGGTGAACAGCAAGGTCACCCCGGCCACCAGCACGAGCAGCGAGATCAACCCGCCGCCCCAGCCCCACGCCCAGCCGTCTCCGGCCTGGCGGCCGATCTCCCAGCCGCCGCCGGTGAACACGCCGACGATCAGCCAGTGCGGCAGCACCAGCAGCCACCACTTCACGAGCACCAGCCAGCGGCTGAGGCGCTCCGGGTAGGCGACCTCGAGGGACGCCGGGTACTCCGCGTTGCTGCGCAACGAGAAGGGCGGGTAGCGGTCCGTGCCCAGCGCCGAGGTGGCGTAGTAGCTCACCCGCCAACCCCAGCGGAGCACGCCGACGTTGAAGTCGAACAGTGATCGCGGGTAGCGGCCGGTGAAGAGGATGGCGACGCCGGCCACGAACGTCAGCACCGCGAACGCGACGAACAGCACGGCGAGCAGCACGAAGTGCGGGATGGCGAGCAGCCACTTGACCAGCCACAGCCACCGGTTGAGCGGCTCGTCGAGCCGTCCTTCGAGCCGCACCGGGTACGGCGCGCCCGCGGCCGGACCGCCGGGCCGCAGGGGGGCGGCGTGCACGCCGCGGCGCGCCGCGCCAGCCACGATCACCGCGGCGCCGACCGCCACCAGCAGGGCGCCCAGGATCAGCAGACCGGCCAGCAGCGGACCGAGGAAACCGAGCTTCACGCCGATCCTGGCGTCGAAGGCCACACCCGGCGAGCCGTCCGCGTTCATCGCCACCACGGCCCAGCGGCCGGACTCGACCTCCCACTCGAGCGCAACCGGGCCCGTCCCGCTCGTCTGCGCCGCCCAGAACCCCTGCGCCGCGGGAGGCGGGAGGGTGTCGGCGCCGGCCTGGCGGCGGTAGCGGACGCTGCGATCCTCGAGGTCCACGTCGCGCACCTCGTCGTGCGCCGCCCCGGCCAGGTACGCGTCGACCTGGCCCTTCGGGCCGATGCCCACGAACAACGGCGTCTCGGCGGTCACCGCCGGCGTCGCCCGGAAGCGGACCGAGGCCAGGTCGCCGCGATCGAAGAGCTGCTCGCCGGGCCAGTCGCCGCCGCTCAGGTCGATCTCGTCGGAGTGCAGCGCGGCCGTCGGCGTCTCGAAGCGGACCCGCCGGGTCTCGAACCAGCCGTCGTTGCGCTGGGTCATCGCCCAACCGAGCCCGACCCCGGTCAGCAACGACCCCAGCCCGACCAGCGCAATGACGCTGCCGAGCACCAGAAGGACGACCCGCCCTGGGCTGAGGCCGCCGCCGCGGCCGTTGCTGGTCTGCGTTTGCACCATGCCCCGATCCTGTTCGGGCTGGTGCGATGGCGCGAGTGCCGAAGGTCCTGGCTGGCGGGGGCAGATGTGTTCGGTTCGTGGTCCGCACTCGGAGCATCGTTGGCCCGACCCGGCCCGCCCGGTATCTTCGCGGTCATGGCTGCACCCGTCGCGTCCGGGCGCCGATGACGCTCTACGTCGTTCGTCACGGCCAAGCGGTTCCGAGGCAAGCGTGGGCCCACGACGACGCGCAACGTCCGCTTTCCGAGGCCGGGATGGCGCAAGCCGCGGGCCTGCTGGAGCGCTTCGCGGGACGCACGGTCGGCCTTCTCGTGGCGAGCCCCACCCTGCGCTGCCTCGCGACGCTGCTGCCGCTGGCCAATGAGCGCACGCTCGATCTCCGCTCGGCGCGCCAACTGCTGCCCGGGGCCGCGTCCGCAGCGGCGGAGCTCGCCCGGGAGCTCCTCGGGGCCGACGCGGTGCTGTGCACGCACCGAGAGGTGATCCCCGATCTGTTGTGGCGCCTCGGCGCCGCCGACCTTGAGGGAACGACCGACGAGCTGCCGACGGGCGGGGTGTGGGCGGTGGACGGCGACGCCGGCCGCCTAGCGGTCGCGTATCTGCCGCCACCCGAGCTGGACCACCTCGGCCGGTCTCGGCCGGAGCGACCGCCGCACACGGGCGTGCACCTGGGCGGCGGCGGGCGCTGACCGGTCCGGCGCGCCCGCGCTCAGCTCGGCGGGCCCACCGGCACGAACTTATAGCCGACCCCGCGGATCGTGATGATCCGCGCCGGGTTCGCCGGGTCGGTCTCGACCTTGGCCCGCAGCCGCTTCACGTGCACGTCGAGGGTCTTGGTGTCCCCGACGTAGTGCTCACCCCACACGTGGCTCATGGCCCCATCGCGCGTGATCACCCGTCCGGCGTGGCTGATGAGCAGGGCCAGCAGGTCGAACTCCTTGCGCGGCAGCTCATGGTGCTGACCGCGGATCATCACCTCGTGGCGGCCGAGGTCGATCGTCACGTCGCCCGCTTCGAGGCGGGGCTCGTCGCCATTATGAGCTGCGCCCGCCCAGGTGCTGCGGCGCAGCAGCGAGCGGATGCGGGCCACGAGCTCTCGCATCCGGAACGGCTTGGCGAGATAGTCGTCGGCGCCCACCTCGAGCCCCACCACCGTGTCGATCTCGGCGCCTTTCGCGGTGACCATGATGATCGGCACGTGGCTCTGCTGGCGCAGCTGCCGGCACACGTCGATGCCGGACAGGCGGGGCAGCATCACGTCGAGGAGCACGAGATCCGGGTTCGTGCGCTCGAAGCAGATGAGCGCCTCCACCCCGTCGGTCGCCACCTCGATCCGGAACCCCTCGCGGGCCAAGCCCACCGAAAGCGCCTCGACAAAGGCCGGCTCGTCCTCCACCACCAGCACGAGCGGCGCCTCGACGTGCTCACTGGGCATGTCAGCGGATCTCGGCGGCGAGATGGGTGGGATCACCGGTGACCAGGTAGCGGACGCGGGCGGCGAT